>DBEB01000040.1 GCA_002293855.1 Candidatus Falkowbacteria bacterium UBA917 | reverse complement strand
GAAGACTTGCCAGATGCCAGCTTCGCTGGTCAGCAAGACACTTATCTCAATATCTCTGGCGAAGAGGCCTTGCTCTCGGCTGTCCAACGCTGCATCGCTTCACTCTTTACTGATCGCGCTATTTCTTATCGTGTCGACAAAGGTTTTGATCATTTCTCTATCGCTCTCTCGGTCGGCGTCCAAAAAATGGTCCGTAGTGACAAGGCAGCTAGCGGTGTCATGTTTTCCATTGATACCGAAAGCGGTTTCGAAAACATCGTCCTCATTAACTCTATCTATGGCCTCGGCGAAAACATCGTCCAAGGCAAAGTTACCCCTGATGAGTTTTATGTCTTCAAACCAACCGGCGCTCTGATCTACAAGCATATCAATCTCAAGGATATCAAGATGATCTATGATGACAAAAACAAACATTCACCAGTCAAAGACGTCCCAGTGCCAGCCAAAGATCAGCTAACTCCATCAATCACTGATGCTCAAGTCAAGACTCTAGCTAAATGGGCGATGATCATCGAGAAGCATTATGATCGACCGATGGATATGGAGTGGGCTCTCGACGGTGTGGATGGTCAGCTCTATATCGTACAGGCTCGTCCAGAGACTATTCACAGTGTCCGTGACCACAATGTTATTGAAGACTACATCATCAGTAAAAGGTCCAAAGTCTTAACTCACGGTCGTTCAGTTGGTTCCAAAGTCGGCGCTGGTGTAGTTAACAAGATTATGAGTGCTAGCGAAATTGGTCGCTTTAAACCCGGGCAGGTCTTGGTGACTGATATGACTGATCCTGATTGGGAGCCGATCATGAAAATCGCTTCTGCAATCGTAACCAACAAAGGTGGCCGTACTTGTCACGCTGCTATCGTCAGTCGCGAGCTAGGTATTCCTTGTGTTGTTGGTACTGAGAACGCTACCAAAACCTTGTCAGCTGGTCACAAGGTAACTGTCAGCTGCGCTGAAGGTGATGAAGGCTTTGTCTATGACGGTTTACTTCCTTTCAAAGTTCGCAAAACCAATATCAAAAACATGGCTCGTCCCAAGACCAAGATTATGATGAATGTTGGCTCACCGGAACTCGCTTTTGCCTCATCCTTTATCCCTAATGACGGTGTGGGTCTAGCTCGTGAAGAGTTTATTATCAATAACTACATCAAGATTCATCCGCTTGCCTTGGTCAACTATCAAAAGCTCACTGACAAAAAAGTTAAAAAACAAATTGATGATCTGACTGTCGGCTACAAAGACAAAAAACAGTTTTATGTTGATCGTTTAGCTGAAGGTGTCGCTTTGATTGCCGCTGCTTTTTATCCTAAGGATGTTATTATCCGCCTCTCTGATTTCAAGAGTAATGAATATGCTAATCTCATTGGCGGCACTGCCTACGAGCCAGTTGAATCCAATCCTATGATCGGTTGGCGTGGTGCTAGTCGCTACTACGACCCAACTTATCTCCCAGCTTTTAATCTCGAATGTCAGGCTCTTGCTAAAGTTAGAAATGACATGGGACTCAAAAATCTCAAGATCATGATCCCGATCTGCCGTACTGTTGAAGAAGGCTTACTAGTACAAGAGATCATGGCTAAGCATGGTCTGAAGCGGGGAGTCGATGGCCTCCAAATCTATGTCATGGCCGAAGTGCCGACTAACATCATCCTCGCTGATCGTTTTGCCAAAATCTTTGACGGTTTCTCTATCGGCTCCAATGACTTAACCCAATTCACCCTAGCTATTGACCGTGATGCCGGTAACCTCAAGGTCGCTGGTGTGTCTAATGAAAAAAATGACAGTGTTAAGCTCCTGATTAAGTATTTGATTGAAGTTGGTAAAAAAACCAAAACCAAAGTCGGTATCTGCGGCCAAGCTCCCTCTGACTTCCCAGATTTTGCTCGTTATTTAGTTGAATGCGGTATTGACAGCATTTCCCTTAACCCTGATACGGTTATCAAAACCACACTCGACCTCCTTGATTACGAAAAAAAACTAGCTTCCAAAACCAAAACTACTAGCAAAAATCAGGGCTTATTAGGTAAAAAATAACTTAGCCAAGCTCGCTAAGTTAGGTTTGACACCATAGGTGTCAAGTGTTATAGTCTAAAAATAATTACGTTTTTTATGAAGAAGTTTTTGAGTTTTAGTTGGGAATTTGTCAAGATGTTGATACTTTCCTTGGCTATCATCTTGCCAGTTCGTGCCTTTTTAATTCAACCTTTTTACGTCAAGGGCGCCTCGATGGAGCCAAACTTTTTTGATCACGAGTATTTGATCATTGACGAAATTAGTTATCGTTTTAATCAGCCTGAGCGTGGTGAAATTGTCGTCTTCCGCTATCCACTCAATCCTCAAGAATTTTTCATCAAACGTATTATCGGTCTACCTGGCGAATCAATTCAATTCAAAGATGGCCGGATCTACATCTACAACTTGCAAAACCCCCAAGGTTTCTTGCTTGATGAACCTTATCTAGAGCAAAGCCTCCGGACTGATTCTTCTACTGACGCCAAGATACTTTTGGGCTCCGATGAATATTATTTACTGGGTGATAATCGTATGGCTTCCAAAGACTCTCGAGTTTTTGGTCCAGTTAATAAGAGTTTCATTACTGGTCGAGTTTTCTTCCGCGGTTTGCCTGTCAGTCGTATGACCACTTTTAAAAATGTTGACTATAAATACTAAGCTATGCCGAGACCTAAGAAAAAGACTTTAGATAGTTCCAAGAAAACCGGTCGTGAACAAGCTCCAGTTGCCAAAATCAAGGGCATGAAAGATATTTTGCCAGATGAATACAAGTATTGGCATTTGGTTAATCGCAAAGCCTCCGAACTCGCCAAGCTCTACAATTTCAAACGTATCGACTTACCAACCCTAGAAAGCGTCGCTCTTTACGAACGAGTTCTAGGTAAGGCCAGTGACTTTGTTAGTCAAGAGTTATTTACCTGCGCCAGTTCCGATGGTGAAAAAATTGCTTTACGACCCGACGGTGCCATTGGTTTGATGCGTGCCGGCATTGAGCATAATTACTTCAGTCTAGAACGCATCTTCAAAGCTTTTTGGCAGGGGACGATCTTTCGTTATGACAAAAATCAAGGTGGCCGTCTCCGTCAGTCTAATCAGTTCCGCCTCGATATTGTTGGCGACTTTAAGCCTTCGGCTGACGCTCAGCTCATCTTGATCGGCTACAATTTCTTTAAGGAATTACAAGTTGATGTCGAAGTTGAGATTAATAGCGTTGGCAATCAAGAGTGTCGCAATAACTACACCAAGGTCATCAATGAATATTTTAAAGAGCGTGGTCGCAAATCCAAGCTCTGTGCCGACTGTCGTAAAAAGATTCTCAAAAATCCTTGGTCTGTACTGGATTGTCAAGAAGCAAGTTGTGAAGAGGTGATGGCTGATCTACCACCGCTAGTTGATCATTTGACTGATGATTGTCGTAAGCGTTTCGAAGCAGTTTTAGAATACCTCGACGGTATGGGTGTACCTTACAGTCTCAATACCCGCTTGGTCAGTGTCAATGGTTTTGATTACTATAACCACACTATCTTTGAATATGTGCCAGTTAGTGAAGGTAACAAATCTCAAGCCCTCGGCGGCGGCGGTAATTATTCAGCGGTTATGGAGAGTCTGGGCGCCAAAGCTCTATCAGTTTGTGGCTTTGGTATTGATGTTGAAAAGACTATCTCTCGCATTCGTAGTAAAAATATCACTGTTGCTTGCGAAGAAGAAGCTGACATCTTTATGGCTCAGTTATCCGAAAACGCCAAACAAAAGTGCATGTCACTTTTTGAAGAATTACGTCGTGCTGGCTTCCGTGTCCGTGAGTTCTTTATCCAAGACAGTCTCAAGCTCCAGCTCGAAGAAGCTGAACGTGTCAAAGCTAAATACGCTCTAATCTTGGGTCAAAAAGAGCTAATTGACGAGACTATTTTGCTCCGTGATATGGAATCTGGCGTTCAAGAAACTATCGATATTCGCAAGATTTTGCACGAACTTGACAAAAGGCTTAATATTAGCTAAATTACTTCAACAATAATTATCTAGAAAGGTTGGTGGCACTATGGTTCAGTTTAAGAGAAAGAAGGGCGAAAGTTTTGAAGCTTTTTTACGTCGTTTTAATCGACGTTTGCAACAAAGCAGTAAGCTCATGGAAGCTCGCAAGAATCGTTACCATAAGAAGGACAAAAACAAAGTCCAGATTAAGACTAGCGCTTTGATTGGCTTAGAATTACGTGGTAAAAAAGAATATCTACGTAAGATCGGTAAATTAGAAGAACGCAAGCAATGGTAAGTAGCTACTAAAGAAAACAACTCCTTCTTTGAGGAGTTGTTTTTTATTAGTTCGGTTTTTTAACTTTTCGGAGGCTTACATTGGTTACTGTTCCACCATCTAATTCAACTAATAAGATGCTGTTTTCATTGCATACGCTAGGCGGTCTGTGGATCTCACGAATAGTTGCTAGTGTACCATCAGCAAAGTCTTCGTGGTCATACAAGGCGACTTGATTGCCTACTGCGTAGCCCTGTTGGTCTAGTCCATAAGCGATACTGGCTATACCAGTGCTATC
>DBEB01000019.1 GCA_002293855.1 Candidatus Falkowbacteria bacterium UBA917 | reverse complement strand
CCTTTGGATTGGACTTTGGCTAATTCTTCTTCGCTTGATTTAATTTTTTTGTCCAAATCAGGGATTCGAGCGTAGCGAATTTCAGCGACCTTGGTTAGATCGTCACCACGACGTTGGATCTGATCAGCTTCGGCTTTGAGAGCGTCAATAGCTTGTTTGGCGCTGCGGATTTTGGCGATGATAGTTTTTTCGTTTTGCCAGTGTAGCTCTAGTTGGTGAGCGGCTTCACGGCTGATGGCGAGCTTCTTGACGATGGCACGCAGTTTGGTTTGAGCAGATTTTTTGATGGCGCCTTCTTCACTGGCTTTGATTTCTTGTTCGAGGCCGAATTTGGCGATTTCTAATTTTTTGACTTCGCGTTGGAGATTGTCGAGCTCTTCAGGGCAAGAATCAATCTCCATACGGAGAGCGGAGGCGGCTTCGTCCATTAGGTCAACAGCTTTGTCAGGCAAGAAACGGTCGCTGATATAGCGGGAGGAAAGTTTGACAGCAGAGACGATGGCGCTATCAGTGATACGGACGCCGTGATGGACTTCGTATTTTTCTTTGATGCCACGCATAATATCAATGGCGTCTTCGATAGATGGTTCATTGACATAGACTGGCTGGAAGCGACGTTCGAGAGCCATGTCTTTTTCGATGTACTTTTGATATTCACGAGTAGTGGTGGCGCCGATGGCGATGATTTCGCCACGAGCGAGCGCTGGCTTGAGCATGTTAGACGCATCCATAGAGCCTTCGCTAGCACCAGCCCCGACGATGGTGTGGAGCTCGTCGATGAAGAGTAAAATCTTACCATCAGAATTTTTGATAGCTTTGATGACGGCTTTGAGGCGGTCTTCGAATTCACCACGGAATTTGGCACCGGCAATCAGAGCGCCGAGGTCAAGGGCGAGTAGGCGTTTGTTTTTGAGAGTTTCTGGCACGTCACCGGCGACGATGCGTTGAGCGAGTCCCTCGACGATGGCAGTTTTACCAGTGCCGGCTTCGCCGATCAAAACTGGATTATTTTTCATACGACGAGACAGGACTTGCATGATGCGGCGTACTTCATCATCACGACCGACGACTGGATCGAGTTTGTTTTTTTGGGCTAGATCGGTGAGGTCGATGGTATATTTTTCTAGGGCCTTGTACTTGTTTTCGGGACTAGGAGTGTCGATTGGTTGGTTGGCGCGCACTTCATTGAGAATAGCCAAAGCCTCGGGATAGAGAACCTTGAGATCGGTCAGGATTTGTTGGGCGCTTGATTTGGACTCGAGGATGGCGAGGAAGAGATGTTCGGTGGAGATGAAATCATCTTTCATCTTGGTAGCGAGACGATGAGCGCCTTCGACGACTTCAGCCATTTCAGCAGTACCTTGAACCATGCCGACAGAGACTTCGACCTGAATCTTGGGTAATTGCTCGATGGCGCTTTCGGCTTTTTCACGGACGATGTCAGAGTCGACTTTGAGTTTTTCGAGGATGGCTCGCACCAAAGAATCCGGTTGCTCGATGAGAGCGACTAGCATATGGAGAGCGTTGATGTGTTGTTGGCCAAATTCTTGAGCGATGACCTGGGCGTTGATAATAGCTTCTTGAGCTTTGTGAGTAAATTTGTCGAACATATAATTGAGTGGATTAAAGCTTGAAATTTTGCACTAGAATTATAAAAATTAGAGAAGGGTCTTTAGCAGTCGGACTATTAGAGTGCTAATTAAATATACAAAGTTATTTAAGCACTGTCAAGTTGAGCTAAAAAATAAAAAAGACCCGTTACTTGGGAGTAGTCGGGTCAATGATAGTAATAGTTTACCAGTATTTTTTGCCATTAACTGGTAGCTCTATGCTGATTTTTTGTACTTCTTTGCCAGCTAGCTCGGTTGGATAACTGCCAATCTTATGATAATTTGTCGACTCAATAAAAAGATAATTATTGTTACTGAGTCCAAATTGTCTCTGACACATAATGCCAAAGCCGACATGTTCATTTTTCGGCATAAATAATAGAGCAGTACCAAAGCCTAATTCCTTTAATAAATCGTAGCCTAGGAGACTTTTGTCCATGCAGATACCTTTGCCTTCCCAGAGGACTTGATAGGGTGTTTTGTAGGGTAGTCTTTGTTTGGCCTCACTAGCTTCTTCTACAGCTTCGGCTTGCTCAGTGTCATATTTAGTACCGCCTTGTACAAAGCTGACAGCTAACTCAGCCAACTGCTTGTCATTAAACTTTTTGTCTTTAGCGATTAATCGAAGCTGTCTAGCGATCTCTGGTATAGTTGTATCACCTGGTAATTTGTGCAAGTAGCCTAGAAAATCTTCGTGATCAGTTAATTTTGGTCTTTTTTGATTAAGCTGACTGTACTGCGAGTTTAAAGCTCTTGTTAGCAAAACTCTGACACTAAAAGTCTCAGAGTTGTATTGCCAACGAAAATAGCGATAGTAGCTACTGATAGGATCTTTTTTTGAGGCTCGGTTGAGGCTGCTGCAAGAATTGAGTAGAGAGATTGAACTAACTAGAGATAGAATAAGCAATAGTTGCTTCATGATTAACTCCAAAAATGTTAAAAAACCTGACTTGATTAGCTAAATTAAAGCATAATCTGTCTATTATGTCAATGAATTGCGATTTGGGCTTGACTTTGCTATGCTAGGCGCATGAAAGCTAAAAAGCTGACAATTCTCCAAGTAGGGCTCGATAGCCTCTCAGATAGCCAATTAAAGGCCAAAATTGACCAGTTTTTGGCTTCTAGCGAGTCAAATTTGATTGTGACGGTCAATCCAGAGTTTTTACTAGAAGCACGGCAGAATTTCCGTTTTAATAATTTACTTAATCACGCGGCCTTGGCGCTAGCTGATGGCTTTGGCTTGCAAGTGATGGCGCTCTTCAAAGGCGCTTATTTGAAGCGTCAGACTGGTGCTGATCTGAGCGTCTATCTAC
>DBEB01000024.1 GCA_002293855.1 Candidatus Falkowbacteria bacterium UBA917 | reverse complement strand
ATAGTAGTTAGTGCAACTGTTAATTTTACAGCTAAAAAACTGATTTTATTCAGAAAACCGCTTAAATAGGGCGGTTTTTATTATTATATTGACATTATATATAATTTATGTTATGATAATAAGCATAGTTGTTTGAAAATTAATTAATTTAGGAGCTTGAAATGTCATCAGAAAAGCAATTGACAGCCATAGTTCTCTATCAGAGGACTATCATTGATCCAAAGCTTGCAGTTGCAAGAGTTTTGGCCAAGAAGTTATATAGTGAAAAAAGGATTCCCAAGGGTTGGCTACTTGATGAAAAAGTTTAAAAATCGTTGTTGAATAAAATAATGAGGTGAACAGTGAGTGATAATCAGATTGCTTATGAGCTAGCTTGCGCAATGCACAAGAATTTGCCTAAGTTAGAACATCCTTTAATGGAAAGTTTGGATTTTTTGCTGAATGATCTCAAAAGCAAAAAAAATTATAGTATCCAACTATACTATCAGTATTTACATCACAGTGCCATTTGTCAGCATCTACAAAGAGATATTGATAGATTGCGATCGGCTTTGGCCTCAACCGAGCTAGCTAATGAGTTAGCTGGAGTTTTGCAGATAATTGAGTCTTTGTACGAACTAGAGTCCGAAGAGTTTGATTATGAGTATTTTGTTCTTTGTACATTATCTAGATATAGAGCCGCGTTAGCAATGCCCCGTGTCAAGATGTTTTTGTTTAGTGAGCCTCAGTCATCGGTTGATTTTACTTATGATTGGTGCTGCTCTAGTCCGCCACAGATGGTTAAGGTATCAACGGTCAGTAAATAACAAACAAAATTATAGCAGCCTCTAGAGGCTGCTTTTTTATTGCCTGGGAAGGGGAGTGGCTACTAGCTAGTTAAGTAAGAGAGCTGTAATCGATTTTGAGGCTTGTTAGTCCAGACTCCTCTGCTATAAATAAAAATATTTGTGTGGTCTAGGTTGAGTGATAAATAAAAAATAATTTGATTAGCCCTAGATGAACTAGCTTATAGGTTGGCTGATTTAGATTGATAGAGGAGTGTCGGGGCTTGAGAGAGTGTTAAAAGGGCTTTGGTGCCTTGATCTAGAGTCCATGAACTAGCTATTATTATTGTGTCGCACAATGTAACTTATACGACACTAAAGTTATTTTAAAACAGGTATTAGGCTTCAAGTGGTCAAATAAGTTTCTATGGGTCCTTGGCCTGCTAACCAGTTAATTAGCGTAATAAGACGTTTCTGAAGGAAATTCCCATAAATTTAAGCTCTGGTGTAAACAATAAAATTATTTTTACAGCCAAGAGAAAAAATCCAATTATAGTAAGACAAAAGATAATAACAGCGACGGCAAAGACTAGTTTGAAGACTTGTTCTTGATTCATATGAGTTAGAGTCTAGTAGCACTCCCCTTGGCTGAGCCCCGAGCGAGATGTGTCGCAAAATAAAAAGACTAAAGATTTATTAATTATAGCATTGATTGGTAGCGCTGACTACTTACTGATAAAAGATGGATTTGCCATAGCGTAGATCAATATATTTTTGCTGGTTAAAGACTTGTCCATCAGCTAGATTATTCTTTCGTAGAGCCTCTAGCTTGGCTAGCTGAGTATCAAGACTGCTATTGATATCAAAATAGATAATGGGGCCATTTAAGATCAAGACTTGCAGAGTGTTGTATTCGTTACCAATGGCTAGACGACGGTTACTTAGGCCTCTGGCTTGATTTTTGAGTGCTTCGTTTAAGTTGCTGGCGCTTCTGAGATACTTCTCATCAATCTCAATACGACGCTCTTGTTTTTTGCTGGTTCCGGTATTGAGCAGTGATAATAAATCGCCGAGTGTAGAAGTGCTGTTTTTATTTTTGCTGATGATAATGTCACCAGCGTAGTTAATAAAGTAGTACTCCTCCCCTTCTTGCCAGACTAAATCATAATCTTTTTCGTTAAAAGTTAATTCTAGATTGTGAGTGCGGAAGTTTTTGCGCAGAGCGATAGAATGAAATTGGTAACGCGACTGGAGTGTAGCTAGGAACTGGTTACTATTAAAAATGAGCAAATTGGATTGGTCCAAGACTAACAGAGCCGGAGTTTTCTTTTGAGCTTTAAAGATCTCCTCGATCTCAGCTCGGTCAATGTTTTTGGTCTCAGGAATAATTAATTGATTGATGCTGAGGCCGCTAGCATAATAAAATAGACCAACGATTAAAAATGGTAGCAAAAGCCAGAGCCAGTGAGCGTGTGAGCTAGGCTTAGTGGCTTTGGTGGATTCGGGTTCACGGAGATAGCTGTTTTCTCGGACGATTTTGGTTTTGTGCTGGAACTTGAAGTGGCGTCTAGTGGAGGCGGATTGAGATTTCGGTTGCCAGGACATGATGATTAATTATTAGCCAATTTGAGTTTGACCATTCATATAGCTGTGTAAGACCTTTGGAATCTTGATTGAGCCGTCGGCTTGTTGGTAGTTTTCGATGATGGCGATCAAGGCTCTGGTAGTAGCGATACCGGTACCATTGAGAGTATGTACAAAGTCTTTTTTGCCTTCGCTGTTTTTGTACTTGATATTGAGGCCGCGAGCTTGATAGTCGGTGCAATTGGAAGTGGAAGTGACTTCGGCCCAGCCACCAAGTTGATCAGTGCTAGTTTCAGATTGGCTGACTTTACCAGGCATCCAAGCCTCGAGGTCAAAGGTGCGGTAGCTAGGATTACCGAGATCAGCGGTGCAGTGGTCAATTACACGGTAAGTTAAGCCGAGTCCAGTAAAAATTTCTTTTTCAATCGCTAGTAACTCTTGATGAAGTTGATTGCTATCCTCGGGTCTAGCAAAGATAAACATTTCGACTTTGGTGAATTGGTGGACACGGAAAATGCCTTTGCTGAATTTGGAATAACTGCCAGCTTCGGTACGGAAGCAATGAGAAATACCCAAATACTTCTTGGGCTGGTCAAGCTCTAAAACTTCGTCAGCATGCAAGCCGCCAAGAGTGATTTCGGAGGTGCCGATGAGGCTGAGCTCGCTGTCAGCGATATTGTAGACCTGAGTGGAGTCACCACGAGGATTGAAGCCTAGGTTTTCTAATATTTCAGTTTTGGCTAAGTCAGGGGTACTCATGAGCTCATAGCCGTGATTGGCAATGAGATCGACGACATAGCTGATGAGAGCTAACTCAAGACGAGCGAGATCCTTTTTGAGATAAAAGAATTTGGCGCCAGCGACCTTGGTGCCACGTTCAAAGTCGATTAAGTCATGCTTGGCAGCGAGGGCGACGTGATCGAGTGGTGTAAAGTCAAAGCTAGGAACTTCACCGACTGTTTCCAGAATATTATTATCATCTTCGTCAGCACTGATTTTGACCTCTGGATGAGTGAGATTGGGTACAGCTAAAATGAGCTCACGGACTTGTGGTTCGAGGCTAGCGAGTTCTCGACTGAGAGAGCTTTCTTCTTCGCCAAGGGTCTTCATCTGAGCGATTTGCTCTGGATCAGGCTTGGTCTTGGAGATTTGATTGCGAGTTGAGCGTAATTCATCGACTTGAGCAATGAGTTTACGACGTTCGTCGTCGAGAGCGAGTAACTGGTCTAAATCGACATGAGCTAAACGATGCTGGCAATTGCTTTTAACCTCGCTTAAATGTTCACGAATGTATTTGATATCAAGCATAGAATTGAGAAAAATTACAAGCCAAAGTCAGTTGCCTGAGCTTGGAGCGCACTGAGGGCTAGGCTCAAGAAATCATCGAGAGCAAGTCCCGCGGCTTCGCATTCACGGATCAATCCCCTGTCGCAATGAGCGGCAAAATTGGCGCTGTTAAACTTCTTTTTGAGACTGGATAGCTCGAGATTGGCTAGTTGTTTATCTGGCCTTGCGAGGGTGCTAGCAACAATCAAGTCAGCGATAGTGGCTGAGGCGATTAAGAGGTGCTCTAGCTGGCTAGAACGATGATGTTCGTGATAATGAGGAATCTCGGGATGACCGTAGACATGACTAATGACAACATTAATTAGGAATTGGCTGGCACCAGCGGATTTGAGTAAATTGATCACCTCGATACCGTGCCTAGCTATATCATCTTGAGTAAGTTGATAGTCAAGGTTGTGGAGTAAGCCAATGATGCCCCAAGCTTCTGGATCTTGATTGAGTTTGACGGCAAGAGCGCGCATGATAGCTTCGGTCTCTAGACTATGCAAGCGAATGACGCGATCGGTGATTTGCTCGTCAAAAAGCTCGCGAGCAGCTTGATAGTCCAAACCAAGTTCGAGCTCTCCCCTACTAGCCAGCTCAGCATTCATACGCTCGACGTCTTGATCCGAGATTTTGGATTTGTCTGTTTTGACTTTGGTTGGCGTAATAGGATCTTTGAGTTCAGCTTCGCGTGGACGCATGAGTGGGAAGATCTGGCACTCACGACCGGTTTTATTCATCAGGAAAGAAAAGACGCGTTCGCTCATACCATAGCCACAAGTCGGTGGCATGCCGTATTCAAGAGCTTCGACGAAGTCGTCATCTTTGCGTTGAGCTTCGTCATCGCCAGCTTCACGGAGACGTTGTTGCTCATTGAAGCGTTCAGCTTGATCAAGTGGATCATTGAGCTCGCTGTAGCCGTTACCTAGTTCGGAGCCAGCAATGATCGGCTGGAAACGTTGAGCGATATTATGATTGATATCATCACGTTTGGCGAGTGGTGAGACAGTGATCGGCACACCGACGAGGAAACCTGGGCCGGAGAGTTTTTTGCGGCAGAATTTCCAGAGATTATCAATAGCGCGAGTGATGTTGAAACCGTTTTTGTCATAGTTAATACCGAGCTCAGTGAGCTTGGCTTCGGCTTCGGCTAGATTGGTTGTGAGTACGTCGATGCCGGTCATAGTGAGGACTGTCTCGCGGTAGTCATAGCGTTCCCAGGGTTTAGCTAAGTCAACTTCGTGTTGGCCGATAGTAAATTTGAGCGTGCCAAAGGTTTCGAGAGCGACATAGCGATAAAGTTCTTCAACCAGTTGCATACCCATTTCAAAGTCTGCGTAAGCCCAATAAAACTCCATCTGAGTATAGTCTTGGAGATGTTCGGCATCCATGCCTTCGTTGCGGAATTGACGACCGATTTCAAAGGTCTTTTCTAAGCCGGCAACCATGAGCTTCTTTTGCCAGAGCTCACCCATGGAGATGCGGAGATAGACATCAATGTCTAGGGCATTGTGATGAGTGGCAAAGGGTCGAGCGTCAGCGCCACCTGGCATGTTTTCGAGGACTGGAGTTTCGACTTCGATGAAACCTTTGTCACGAAGAAAAGATCGGACAGAGTTCCAAAACTTGTCACGCTTAATAATCATGTCACGGACATCATTATTGGTCAGAATATCGAGATAGCGCTTACGGAGGCGTTCTTCTTCGTTACGTAGGCCATACCATTCGTCTGGTAAGCCACGTAGAGTCTTGGTGGCGAGACGCCAAGATTTGACTAAGAGGCTTTTTTCGCCGGCTTTGGTGATAAAAGCGACGCCTTTGATCTCTAGGAAATCGCCGACATCGATGAGTTTGGTAAAGATTTTGTAAGTGTCATCGGAGAATTCTTTTTTGGACAGGACGAGCTGGAGACGACCAGAAAAGTCTTCTAAATTACAAAAAGAAATATTGCCGTGTTCACGAAAGCTACGCAAACGACCGACAAGCATGAACTCTTTGCCAGAACTGAGTAACTCATCAAAATTATTTAAAAAGTCCATGACCAAGCCGTCTCTTTGGACTTTGGCTGGATAAGGATTGATACCTAGTTGACGCAGAGCCTCTAATCGTTTGATACGATCCTCGCGCTCATGACCGAGTTTTTTATTAGTAGTGTTTTCCATAGATTTATTTGATTATTATAGGTTAGATGACTGAATTAGGCAATGGATAAACTTGACTTATTTGGTTATTTGTGTTAAAAATAACAGGCTAATTTGTTCTTTTTAAATATTTTAGGAGTTTGGCGTGGCGCTACAAATTGTAAACGGTTTGGAATTGTACTGGAGTTACAATCTAATGGTTGTAGATTTTTCGATTGATAAACATCTAAGACCTGAGTACTATGCTCAGGTAACAAACACTTTAAGAGATAGCGCTTTTAAGTCATCAAGGCGTTATGGTTTTTCTATATTAACATTGACGAACGGAGTAGAGTTTGTAGATGAGACTGATGCAAGGCCCTTGATAGTTGGCTTACATAAGGCTGTTGTCCAAGAGGCTGAAAAAATGCATCGACTAGCTAGAAATATAATTATCGTGCCAACGAAGCCTGAGGGTAGCAAAGATTATATTTGCTTAAAACTCAATAGAGATAATTATTTCTGTTGGGATTTGATTACTGATGAGCAGCTGAATAAGTCTCAGCAACCGCTATTCGCTAGTTTTTTAAATTTAACTCCTATTCTATAAAAGCAAAAGCCTTATCAATCATGATAAGGCTTTTTAATTACTGCTATGTTTATTCAACCTTGAGGATCTTGTACTGACTTTCGCCCTTGGGAGTTTGGAAGCTGACTAAGTCACCGGCTTTGCGGTTACTGAGAGCGATGCCGAGTGGAGATTCGTTAGAGATTTTACCAGAGAGTGGATCGGCTTCATTGAAGCTAACAATGGTAAAGGTTTTGGTTTGGCCATTGTTTTCGGCGGTTACCACAGAGCCCATGCCGATAGTACCTTTGTTGCCAGCAGAAACAACTTGGAGGTTTTTGAGTAGATTGGCAATCTCGACAATACGACCTTCATTAAAAGCTTGAGCTTCTTTGGCGTCCGCGTATTCGGCGTTTTCACTGAGGTCCCCGAGTTCTTTGGCGGATTCAATACGATCAGCAATTTCACGACGCTTGGTGCTAGATAGATAATCCATTTCTTCTTTGAGCTTATTATAGCCGTCTTGAGAGATGATTTGTTCGGTCATAGTGAGAGTTTAGTTATAAAAAATTAATTGCAATGATACAGGAATAATTGCCTTTTGGCAATACCGAGCCCAGCTTATAATTTGGGCTTTTGCCAGATGCTAAGAGCCTCGGCACTGATGAGCACTAGCATTAATCCTAAAGGATGATTGAGATAGGGGGTAAAAAAATGAATGCTAGCTAGAGCAATTAGGCTGTACCCTAACCAAGTAGCGTGACTTTGTTTGAGCTTGAATAACTCTAAAATCAGATAGCTAAGCCAACCTAGATAGGCAAGCATGCCCCAGAGGCCGAGTTTGAGCCAGAGATCCAGCCAGCCCCATTCAAAGGCATAAGTAGTGTAGGCGCCGCTAGGGCTTTGTGACAAGATGCGTGGATCAGCACTAGTGTAAGTAACAGTCGTCCCGAAGCCTTGGCCGAGAACAGGGCTCTCAGTAATCTCCTGCCAGATGATAGGTAGTAGATTCCAACGTGAGGAAGCGGCCGCCTCGGTGCCGATCTTGGCTCGATCTAGTAGGGCTGCGAATGTTGAGCCGCTCGCTACAATCGACCAGATCAGGACGATGGATAGAGCTAGGGAGCTCACGCCGAAGCTTAGATAGCGAAGTAATTTAACTTTGTCAGCTAGTGTACTAATTAAAATTATGAGGCTAATAATACTTGCTCCCAAGAAAAAACTACGAGAGAGACTAAAGAATAAAGCAGTTAAGATCAAAGCAGTACTGAGAGTTAGCTTGAGACCAGTTTTTGATTTGAGGTTTTGTGACAGACTAGCAAGCTGTAAAGCAATCAGACTCGGTACCAAATAAAGCTGGGACTGCATAAAGATGCGCCAGAAGCCGTGCGGTGTCCAAGTAATTTCGGCAAGTCCCGCAGAGCGTAACCAAGCATAAATCAGACCTGGCCAAGTGCCGAGCTCATGACTAAAGACATAAGCCAGAGCGATAGTGCTCAGACTCAGAGCGACCAGACCGAGCCAAAAAGAGCGATAGAGCAAGATGAGATCTTCACGAGTTCGGAAGCTGGTAGCGAGTGGCAGAGCTAGGCCCAAGAAGAGCCAGTTGTTGGCGTCAAAGAAAAGATTGCTGAGCTGATTACTAGCTAGTCCGATGATGACTGCAATAATGCAGGCAGTGACCAAAGTCAAAAAGTAACGAGTTGACTTGAGCTTGAGTCGCTCAGACAAGACTTGTCTAACGGCAGGGCGTAGATAAAATTGAGCGAACCAGACGGACATAATAATTAACCAGAGAGCGATGCGGATGGAGATAGTAAAAGAGCCGAGCTCGAGGCTAAAGAGATAGCCTTTGGAACCAATTAATAATTCTAAAAAGATCAGACAAAGAGCGAGGCGCAAGTCTCGGATAGCTAAGGTTATGGCTAGTACGCTGACAGCAGTAAAGCCAAGAAGATTTAGCCAGCCCTGAGTGAAGCTAGCTAGTGACCAGAGTTCGACAAGTAATAGGCCGGGTAGAATCAGATAATACTTGGGTAAGTTTTTGAAAAAATTAAGCATAGGATTAATTAAAAATAACTTGGTCGTCAATTTTTATTTGGAGCCTCGCGATAGTGCCGGCATTTAACTCTAGCACATAATCAACTGGTGTTTGGTGTTGGTAGAGAGTGAAGTTTGGCCCTGACTGTGGTGGGCAGTTTTGGTCAAGTGCTACTACTCTCCCCTCCCTTATACCGATCATATCGAGCGCAAAGTTCATATCACGCATGACAAAGGCAGTGGTTTGAGTAGGCTTGAAGCTAAAGAGCATACCGCAGTCAGCGCAGAGGGCACTGTGACCGGAGAGGCCGATAAATTTTTCTTGTTCTGTATCAGCTAGCTCGACTTGTAGTCTGTGCTGATTGATCTCTAGACTAGTGATAGACTGCGGCTCCGGTCTTTGGCAGGCGCTGATCACTAAGCTCAGGCAAAGCACGGTGATGATTTTAAGACAGCGCATGTTTGTGTTTGATGATGGTCTCAGCGGCTCGATAAGCCTTGACCGAAGGCAGCCAAGGCAAGAGCTGATAAACAAAGCTCGGTAACCAAGAGCTGATGGTACCGCCAGTACTGATGCTAAAGAGGCAGTCATCGAGCCAGAAGCCCTGATGATCATGAGCGAGCATAGTGAGCCAGAGATCCCAATCTTGAAAACGTTTTAAGCTAGGATCAAAGCCGGCGAAGTCACTAGCTCTGATCAAGGCGCTGGTATGAATAAATGGAGAGTTGCGTAATCGATCAGTGCTAAAAGCACCCGGACGAAAGAGTTTCCAGCCGTAGCGAAAATTACTATAAACATAGGACACTTCGGGATGAGCAGTGAGGGTTGTAAGGAGCTTAGCTAGACAATCAGGACTGAGAGAAGCGTCAGCATCACAAAAGAATAGATACTCGCCACTAGCGGCGGCTCGACCACGATTGCGAGCGGCGTTAGCGCCTTGATTAGTCTGAGTAATGAAGACAGGCGCGCTAGGAAAACTGTTTTGGTAATCCTTGACGATAGTAGCTGGATCATCACTGGAGCCGTCATTGATGATAATGACTTCAAAGTCTCGGTAACTTTGTTTTGCTAAAGTCTCTAAACAGTGCCTGAGTTTGGAGCCTTGATTGTAAACTGGAATGATAACGCTGATCATATTAGGAGATAATATCAATGATTTTACGAGCTTGGTCAGGCCAAGCGAAGTTTTGTTGAGCGCGACGACGACCATTGTCAGCTAGTCTGCGAGCCAGACCGTCATAAGAAATTAGTTTAGTAATAGCTACTTTGATAGCTTCTGGTTCTGGTTTAACGAGTAGGCCGGTTTGATTGTCGATAACTGCATCAGTGACGCCACCACCACTGCTGGCAATAACCGGCTTGCCAGCGAGGGCCGCCTCGAGATAGACGATGCCAAAGCCTTCGTAATCCCCTCCTTGATCACGACTAGTCATGATGAAGATGTCGGCAATTTGAAAAAAATGATCACGAGTTTCATCATCAACAGCACTGAGCAAGATGACTTGAGACTCTAGATTAAGCTCGGTGATTAATTGGCGTAATTTAGCTGCTTCTGGACCTTCACCAATAATGACATAACAGAGACTAGGATCAGCACAGGCAGCTAGGGCGTGTAAGACCAGATCGATGCCTTTGCGATGCACGAGACGCGCGACAGTGAGTAAAACTTTTTTGGACTGGAGCTGGTATTTGGTCTTGAGCTTAGCGATCAAAGTCTCATCATAAATAAAGGCCTTGTGATCGATGCCTGGGTTAACGACCTTAATAGCAGTAATCTGATCTGGCTCGACTAGACCACGAGCCTCAGCAGCAGTGCGTGAATTAGCACAAATGATGCGATGGGCGTGATTGAGAATGAGTTTGGCTAAAAACTTTTTGATTGGCGTGGCCTGAGATTGCGAGAGGTCAAGGCCGTGGAGAAAGACAGTATAGCGAATCGGCAAAAAGCGTGAGAGCAAGAAGACAGCTGTGCCGATGGGTAGGATTTGGCCAACTAGAATTTGATCAGCTCGATGCTCTTTGATAGCACGAGCGATCCAGTACAGACTAGGTAGCCATTTGAATGCTGGCCAGTGTTGGTTAATTAAGTGGCCTTGAGTATCGGTGAGTACAGCGATAGGCTCAGGACTAAACTGAACTAGATGGCCATAATAATGAGCGATGCCACCATGATAAGGAGGATATTCTAATGTGACGAGTAGCTTTTTCATGATTTTTTAAAAGACCTCAAGATACTACTGAGATCAGTTTTTTTGATAGCGCCTAGGAGCAGTAAACAAAAGAAATAAAGCAGTGCGGCAAGTACAACAACGACAAAGATATTGAGATAATTTTGTAAATAATATACTAGAGCGGCCATTACTAGACTAGCGAGCAAGGCCTTAACAAAAGTCAGATAGATGGGCCGTAACTTGGTCTCAATGACGCCTAGAGCGCTTAACCAATTGAGAGTAAAGAGTATGGCGGAACTGGTAGCGGCAGTGCTAATAGCGCCGATGACGCCATAGCGTGGGATGAGTAAGAGATTAAAAATAATACTTAAGACGGCGGTGATAATCATATGCCGAGTATTAATCGCCTGCTTGTCACAGGCATTGAGCAGAGAGCCGACTGGATAATTGATAAACATAAAGAAAATAGTAAAGGCGCTTAACTGTAGAGGTAAAACAGCAGCTAAAAAGTCAGGCGCAAAGAGAGCGATGATGGGCCTCGCTACACTAGCGACACCGATGGCAAGCGGTAGAGCAAGGATGAGTGAATAATTGATGGCGCGCTCAAAAGTGATAACGAGTTGATCATGATTGTGACGCCAATAGTGCGACAGAGCGGGATAGAGAGAGGCAATAAAGGCAATCGGCAGAAACTGCAAAGCTGTAACAGCTCGAAAAGGGATTTGATAGATGCCAACAGCTGTGTCGCCAGCAAGCTGATAAAGTAAGACACTGTCGAGATAATTATAAAAACGTTGAGCAATAGCATAGAGCCCAAAAGGTAGTGCTAGAGCTAGTAGCGCTTTGAAATAGTTCAAATTAAAACTAGGTCGCAGTGAGAGCGACCAAGCGAATTTGATGACTAGCAGGGCGTAGCTGAGGGCAAAGAAGCTAGAAGCGACTTGAGCCCACATCAGCGGCACTAAGCCACCGCCCCAACGAAAGATTAGTAAACTAACGACAAGTGTGATGGATTGGGCTAAAACAGCGTTGATGCTTTCGAATTTGAGATTGTGAAAGGCGCGGTTAAAGCCAAAGAGTAAGGTAGTAAAGCTGTCAGCGAGCATCGAGAGCGCGGCTACCCAGATCAGAGTACTGACTAGCGGATCATAGCCAAAGAGTTTGGTAACTAGAGCGATGATACAGATAGTAAGTCCAGAGAGCAACAGCTTGCCACCGAGAGCGGCGCTGAGATACTCGCCTGCTTTAGCTTTGTCCTTGGCGACTTCACGAGTGAGGAGATTGGTGAGGCCGAGGTCGAGGGCGATCGAAAAGATGGTCGTGAAGGATAGAGCGAAATAATACTTACCGAGGTCGGCTGGGCCCAAGACTCGGGCGTAAATAGTAAAGTAAACTAAGGAAATTAGCTTTTGAGCGATGAGCGCGAGGGTGAAATAGGAAGTATTTTTGGCTAGATTGCCGATTTTGTCAGCCATAGAGACTTGATAATTAATGCTTAAATTATAGCAATAATTAGCGAAAAAACAAGCTTTAACCTTGAGCTAAACGGTCAATCCCCTCAGCGAGCTCTCTGTCTAAATCAGTCACTTCACTAGCGCTATGAGTGCTGAGCTCAAAGCTAACTTGATTATAGACTGGGGTGATGATCGAGCTCTTTGGCTAAGGCCGCGACCTTGGTCATAAAGAGCCAAGCGCTGTCAAAATCAGCAAAGCTAAAGGTCTTGGTTAGGCTATTGTTTGCTTCTTGCCAAGTGTTTGTTTCCATAAAATTGTCATGATGATAATAAGTAAAATGAAAGCGGTTAAAAATAGCTTAGTATTGCTAGCTGACTCCAAAAGGTCTTTGGGTATTTCCACAAAAAGTCGGAGCCCGGAGCCAGCAGGAATATAAGCTTGTCTGATGCTGAGTCCAGTTACTAAGCCAGCTTCATTAGTAGTTAGTATTAGCTGATCACAAGTACTAGTGGAGTTAATAGCTCCAGCATAGCAAGCGGCGGTGATCTGGTCGGCAGCTAGGGCTCGTGGCAATGCAAAATTAGCACTAAAGGAATTGATCTCGACGGGCCAGCCATAGCCAGTTAATTGTAGATAGATTTGGTCGTGATTAGGATAATAAGCGACAGCTCCTTGGGCTTGGTAGTTTAGATTATAAACATGGGTACCAGTAAGGAATTGCTCTGGATCACCGATCTGTAAGCTAAGTTTATCATTATCAGTATTGATGCTGAAGGGATAGTCGGGTACAGCTATTTTGTCAAAACTGAGTTGGTATTGATGGCCTTGGTAGCTATAGCTCAGTGGTAAATAGCGGTAAATGCCATGCCGAGGAAAGATGCCATAGTCATAGAGGATGCTTTCGGAGATATTGAGACTGCCATCAGTATTTAAACTGACTAAAGTATCAAAAGCTTGGATGCTTTCGGCTTGAGCGGTATTGATAGTCAAAAAGAAGCCAAAGATGAAAATTAATAAAAATTTAAACATAGTCTAATACTAACAAATACCGGTAAATAAAAGAAGCAGTTGTTACTGCTTCTCGGTGACTATTCCTGATCAGAAAAGTCTTTTTCGGCTTCTTGTTTGGCGAGCTGAGGATTTCTGTCTTCGAGCATTTTTTTGAATTGGTCATCGATCGTATTAGGATCTTCTTCGCAATCCTCTAGAGTAGATTGCCAAATCTTCTGAGCCTTTGCTGGGTCTTTGATTGTTTTTTTAATTAGACCATTGTTATCACAATAATAAGCTCTAACAATCTGTCTGTTTTCTGTCAAGACAACCAATGTGTTGTCTTGTAGATTGATGTATTGTCCGTGTACCATGACTACCCCCATTAGTTAAGGAACGAGTTAATTGATAAGACTAAAGTGACAGACAAACTAATGTTTGTCAATAAAAATACCACCCCGCGCTGAGCCTCGACTCCCCTTGTTGGGGTCCTACCCCTCAGTCCTGCGGACAGCTCCCCCACCCTTGTTAGGGTTCTACACCTCAGTCCTGCGGACAGCTCCCCTTAGTAAGGGGAGCATAAAAAACAACTCCCCGAGTGGAGAGTTGTTTGAGAGATAGCTTAACGCTTGGACCACTGTGGTGAGCGACGAGCACGCTTGAGACCTGGCTTCTTGCGTTCTTTTTTACGGGCATCACGAGTAGTGAAACCTTTGGCCTTGAGAGAAGGACGCAAATCAGGATTAGCCTTGATCAGAGCATTGGTAATACCGTGACGGACAGCTTCAGCTTGACCAAGTTTACCGCCACCGCTGACGATGATCGAGAAATTGTAGCTTTCGGCACCGAGCTTCAAAGTGGAGTTGACGATAGCACGAGCTTCGAGACTTTCGAAGTAGAGATCAGAGGCTTGGCCATTGACCATAATGCCACCAACACCATTGGTATAGAGACGGACTTGAGCGGCAGCAGTCTTACGCTTACCAAGAGCGGAGATATACTTACCGTCAAACTTAATATCCTTGATAATACGCTTCTCCATGATTGGTTCGGCAGTAGTTAGGATTTCTTGGGTTTCGACAGGAGCGACTTTAACAGTCTTAACAGCTGGCTTTTTGACAGCGGCCTTAACCGGAGTCTTAGCAGGAGCTTTGACTGTCGCCTTTTTGGTTGTAGTCTTCTTTTCGACCATAAAATTACTTGATGATTAAACGCTTCAACATTGGCTGGCGGAGCTTGTTATCAGGCAACATCTCACGAACAGCACGCCAAAGGACTTCACCCGGGTTCTTAGCCAGGACATCCTTAACTTTTTTCTCCTTCAAACCACCTGGATAACCAGAGTAACTGAAGTAGACTTTTTGGTCGATTTTTTTGCCGGAGAGGGACATTTTGGAAATATTGTTGATTTCGACGATAGCGCCGTGATCAACATGAGGCAAAAATTCTGGTTCGTCTTTACCACGCAAAGCCAAAGCGACTTTAGTAGCGAGACGACCAAGAGACATGCCGGTAGCATCAAATTTTTTGGTTGGCCTGATAAAAGCTGTTTTCATAAGATTAAACTAATTCAATTTGCACTACAGAGGCACCATCACCGACACGATTACCGAGGCGGATGATACGAGTGTAACCACCTGGACGAGTCTGATAACGATCAGCCAAAACATCCATAGCCTTGAGAACGGCTAGTGACTGAGGCAAGACAGAGATCAGCTTGCGACGGGCATTGAGATCCTTGGCCTTGGCACTGGTGATCAATTTCTCGACCAAAGGCTTAACAGCCTTAGCTTTAGCTTCGGTAGTCTTGACCTTTTCGTGCATGATGATACTTGCAGCAAGATTGCGCAACATCATCTCGCGAGGAGCCTTGAGTCTGTCTAAAATTTTACCTTTGTGTCTGTGGTGCATACGATTAATTAAGCATTGTCTTCGTCGGCTTGGCTTTCGGCTGGAGCGGCGGCGGAGAGTTCTTCAGTAGTTTTAGTTAAAGCGACAAATTGGTCGATCAAGATCTTGGTAGCTTCGTTAAAAGCTTGTTCTGGGCTGATAATGCCATTGGTAGTAATATCCAAAGTCAATTTGTCCCAGTTGGTCATCTTACCAACACGGGTGTTCTCGACGTGCAAACCGACGACACGGACAGGAGAGAAAATGGAATCAACTTCGATGTAGCCGATTTCTTTCTTGCGGTTTTCGCGGTTTTCAACCATCTCGTAACCCATGCCACGAGTGACAAAGATTTCCATCTTGAGCTTGCCAGCCATATCAGTGATATGAGCAATGGTCAGATCAGGATTGATGATTTCGACGTCAGAGTTCTTTTTGATGTCACTGGCCTTAACTTCTTTTTCGCCGTGAGCGTCAAGTTCTAAGCGGACAACTTCGTCAGTGTGAATCTTCATGTATAGGTTCTTGAGATTCAACAAAATTTCCAAAACATCTTCTTTGATCTTTGGGATGGCCATGAATTCGTGGTCAGCACCTTCGATCTTAATACCGATGACAGCGGCGCCAGGCAAAGAAGACAGCAAAACTCTCCTCAAGGAATTGCCGACGGTTGTACCATAGCCAGGAAAAAGAGGTTCGATAACCACTAGTTGCTGGTTGGCACTGGCACCTGGGATGAATTGGATTTTTTTTGGCAAAGCTATTGTCTGCATAGTTTTGATCGCAATTTAAACGATTATTTTGAATAAAATTCAACGATGACTTGGCTGTTGATAGATTTATCAAGATCTTCCTTGGCAGGCAAGTGCAGAACTTTGGCTTGGCTCTCCATAGCATCGTAATTGAGCCAACCTGGGACAGTAGCCTTCTTGAGCTTGTCTTCGATATTGGTAAAGATTTTCTTTTGGGCCTTGTTCTTTTTGATCTTGATCAAATCACCGGCCTTGACCTGATAGGATGGGATGTCGACCATTTCACCATTGATGGTAAAGAGGCCGTGGTTAACCATTTGACGAGCCTGAGGGCGGGAATTGGCGTAACCGAGGCGGAAGATGACGTTATCAAAACGGGTTTCCAAGGAGCGGAGCAAGTTTTCACCAGCATCACCCTTTTTCTTGCCTTTTTCAAACATGGTACGGAATTGGCGTTCGCGCATACCGTACATCTTTTTGGCGTGTTGCTTTTCAGCTAATTGCTGACCGTATTGACTCTTCTTGGCTGGGCGCTTGGCACCGTGCATACCAGGAGGAGTTGGACGCTTAACCAAAGCGCACTTTGGAGAGTTGCACTTTTCACCTTTGAGGAAGAGCTTTTTGCCGGCTTGGCGGCAGAGGCTACAAGTTGAAGTATTGGTAGTAGTCATAATAGGTATTAAACGCGTCTTGGTTTCTTACGACGGCAGCCATTGTGAGGCATAGGAGTAATATCTTTGATAAAGCTGATGTTGAGACCGTTAGCATTGAGCGCGCGGACTGCGGATTCACGACCGGTACCGACACCTTTGACAAAGACACTGACTTCAGAGAGGCCAAATTCACGAGCCTTGGCAACAGCAATCTTGGTAATGATCTGAGCGGCGTAAGGAGTAGATTTCTTTGGACCTTTGAAACCGGCAAGACCGGCAGAAGCCCAAGAAATAATGTTACCTTCCATGTCAGTCAAAGAGACAATGGTGTTGTTGTAAGTGGAGTGAATAAAGGCTTTGCCGATGCTGACCTTCTTGTCTAGCTTCTTTTTCTTTTTGCCTTTCTTGAGCTTAGCACTCTTGGCTGCGGTCTTGGTCTTTTCTAGCTTCTTTTTGATATCTTCAGGGAGGTCAGCGAGCAAATCAACTGGACCAGTTTGGTCAGGGATGGCTTCACCAGAGGTAGTGTCAATATCAAGACCACGAGCTTCAGTCGCCTCTTCGGTCAAATCAATGTCATGCTTGAGTTCTTCCATAAGTAAAAATTAAGTCTTTTGGTTGGCTTGCTTACGACCAGAGCCGGAAGTAGCACGCTTGTTACCACGGAGGGTGCGGTTATTAGTCTTAGTGCGTTGACCACGAGCTGGTAAGCCCTTGGTGTGGCGACTACCACGATAAGAAGCGATTTCCTTGAGGCGCTTGATATTACCACCGACATCACGGCGGAGATCGCCCTCAACACGGTGTTCTTTTTCGATAATCACGCGCAAGGCGTTGACTTGGTCTTCGGTCATATCCTTGACGCGAATACTGGCGTCAACTTTGGCTTGAGCCAAGATCTTTTGGGACTTAGCCAAACCGATACCGTAGATATAGGTCAAAGCGGTCTCAATTCTTTTTTCGTTTGGAATAACAACTCCGGATAAACGTACTGCCATATATCAAAAATTAGCCCTGTCTTTGCTTGTGCTTGGGAGTCTTGCAGATAACCCGCAAGGAACCGTTGCGACGAACAACTTGGCAATCTTTACAAATTTTTTTAACACTCGCTCGAACTTTCATAAATATATATTATAAACGGTAAGTAATACGTCCTTTAGTCAGATCATAGGGACTCATCTGCATTTTGACCTTATCACCCGGAGCTAGACGAATCTTATTCATTCTCATCTTGCCGGATAAATGTGCCAAAACTTCGTGGTCACTGGCTAAACGAACTTTAAACGAGGCCCCAGGCATTAATTCCGTGACCTCACCGGTAACTTCGATAAATTCCTTAGAATTGGTAACTGAATTGTTATTTGGGTTGTCCATTAAAGAAAATCTCTATTGCAAAACAAAAAGTAATGCAAAAAATGCGTAATCACCGTTCAAATAATTACTAGTGAATTGTATAGGTAATTTAATATTATGTCAAGAATACTAGCTTTTGGGGTGGGAATGGGGTGATTTTGGCTAAAAATGGGGGAAAAATATCATTGTATAGTGCCACGGTTACTTGTTTTTTAAGTGCTCAGTGTGGTTAAAAATCAGAATTATCAAGGTTTTTACATTATTGAAACAGCTATATTAAAATACTTGATACAATTACGATAATAACATCTATAACGACTTGGTCAGTGAATTTCTTGTTTTGATTTTTAACTTTCTTTTCATTTAGACTAGCCAACCACCGCCTTAATCCTCCTCACCCCCGCACTACTTGCCTCTTCTTTGAGGATTTTGAAGGATTTTAGCTCAGAAGTATTGCTGACATGAGGGCCGCCACAGATTTCGCGGCTGAAGTAATGACTATCGTCACCCATAGTATAGACCTTGACCCTTTCATTGTATTTGGATTCAAAGACGCCGAGCGCATTCATGGCTCTCGCCTCCTCTAGACTGACTTCTTTATAAGTAACTGGCAGAGCGTCGCTGATAGCTTTATTAACGATTTGTTCCACCTCAGCGATCTGCTCTGGTGTCAGCTTGTCTGGATGGGAGAAGTCAAACCTGAGACGCTCGGCAGTGATATTGGAGCCTTTTTGGAATATATGGTGACCGAGGACTTGGCGTAGAGCGGCTTGGAGTAAGTGGGTGGCGGTATGGAGCTTAGTCACGTCTTCACTTGCGTCCGCCAAACCACCTTTGAATTTGCCGGCGCTAGCGGTTCTAGAGAGCTCTTGGTGCTTCGCTAGCTCGGTATTGAAGCCGTCTTCATCGACAGAGAAGCCCTTTTCGCGCGCTAGCTCCATAGTCATCTCCAGTGGGAAGCCGAAGCTCTGGTAGAGGCCAAAGGCCTCAGTGCCAGTCAGACTGGCGGTGTATTTGTTGAATTCTCTCAGGCCGTTTTCTAAAGTCTTTTTGAATTTGTTTTCTTCTTCGAGGATTTCGTTGATAATCTTGTCTTTATTGCTAGCTATTTCTGGATAGACACTAGAGAAATGATCAACAAAGATACTGGCAACGCTAGTAGCGAGATTGTCAGTGCAATTGATCTGGTTAGCAAATCTCACAGCCCGACGGATGAGCTTGCGGACGACATAGCCTTGGTCAGTATTGGACGGGCCGACGCCGTGTTGATCGCCGATGATCATAACAGCGGCGCGGATATGGTCAGCGATGACACGGAAAGCCTTGGTATTGTCAGCGTAGCGCTTGCCAGAGAGAGACTCTAGCCTAGCGATGACGCTGCTAAAGAGCTCGGTTTGATAGATGTCGCTCACGCCATTAATGACGCAGAGCACACGTTCGAGGCCCATACCAGTATCGACGTTTTTTTGAGCGAGTTCCGAGAAAGAGCCGTCAGCTTCTTTGCGGTAGGCCATAAAGACATTATTCCAGATCTCCACCCAGTTTTTGTCCTCGGTGTCGAAGTGCGTCGGAGCTGGTAGAGCGCCAACCCAGTAGAAGATCTCAGTGTCAGGGCCACAAGGACCAGTTTGACCGGCCGGACCCCACCAGTTGTCGGCTTTGCCGAGTTTGGCGATGCGTTCAGGATTGATGCCCTTGGTTAGCCAATGGTTATATGACTCCTCATCAAAAGGAGCGTCATTGTCACCGACAAAGACACTGACAGCTAAGCGACTAGGGTCTAGAGCGAGGCAACTGGCATCAGTGAGAAATTGCCAAGAGTAGTCAATGGCTTCGGTTTTGAAATAGGCGCCGAGGCTCCAGTTGCCAAGCATCTCAAAGAATGTGAGATGAGTGCTATCCCCTACTTCGTCGATGTCGCCAGTGCGAATACATTTCTGGACGCTAGTGAGTTCTTTGCCAGCTGGATGAGTTTCGCCGAGGAGAAATGGGACGAGCGGGTGCATGCCAGCAGTGGTGAAGAGCACGGTTGGGTCATTGTCCGGGATCAAAGAAGCGCTAGGGATAATGGCGTGGCCATGGTCTTTGAAGAAATTTAGAAATTTGTGTCTGAGGTCGGTAGCGGTCATCATAATAGGATTAGGTTAATATAGGCTTAGTCTAAGCTAAATCTTGGGGTTTTTCAAGACCACCCCGAGCTGACGCTCACCCCTCCTTGTTAAGGAGGGGAAGTGCTTCGTCATTCCCGCGAAAGCGGGAATCCCATGCCACAAGCTTCATTCATAAGATCCCAGCTTTCGCTGGAATGACGGGTATAGTGGCTGGGATGACGCTAAAAGATTTGACATTATCTACACCTTGTGTCATAAATCAGGGGTAATTTGTTCATTATTTATCTATATATAGGAGTTAGTGATGGAAACAACTGCGACGGAGACAGTGAAAGAAGCAATAATTTGCTTCGCTATACAGTCTAAAAGCGGTAAAATCTTTACTGGAGATCGCTTTGCAATCGCTAGAGTTGCTTGTGACGAAGAAAACGAGGTCTTTAGCAACCGTGGCGCAATGACTTCTTTTGGTCGCTACGTAACTATCCCTCAATGGGGCAATATTGCCCGCCAGCAAAAATCAGGACTGATTGATAAGACAATTTGTCCAAAAAAAGAACTGATTATTTGCCCGGCTATCATTGCTCAAAACGGTGAAATCTTTAAGGGTCATAGTCACAAACACGCTATACAGGCCTGCGAAAGAAGTGGTCAAAGCTTCAGTAATAATAATCAAAGCAAAGGTTTTATCACATCGACTGGCCGTTATGTAACTTGCGAAGAAGCGACCGAAATCCTACAAGAAATCCCATTAACCAAAGCGGATAATCAAGGATCAATTCTGTGGTAGAGACCTATCTCAAACTCCTAACAACAAAATATATTAAAGCTACTTAAAAAGTAGCTTTTTATTTATTCCAAATGAGCATCAGTAGTCTCACCGAGCTTGTTTTTGAGATCTGGATAAAGGCTCAGATCAGAGCTCTCTGTCAAAATTGTTTGAGCGGCTTCTTTGGCCTTTTTCATTAATTCAAAATCAAAGAGGCTGGCAATCTTTAATTCTGGGAAACCCGACTGCACACTGCCATAGACCTCACCCGGACCACGGAATTGCAAATCAGCCTTAGCAAGATCAAAGCCGTTGTCATGCTCGAGCAAGGCATTGAGACGCTGGTGCGCCTTGTCATCGCTACTATCAGTCATGAGGAAGCAGTAGGACTGATGCTCGCCACGACCAACTCGCCCACGATACTGGTGGAGTTGAGCGAGGCCAAAACGGTCAGCATTTTCAATCATCATAATGACGGCATTGGGCACGTCGATACCGACTTCGATGACTGAAGTCGCGACTAAAATATTTATTTCACCGGCAGCAAATTTGCTCATTAAGCTATCCTTGTCTCGAGGTTTTAATTTGCCATGCAAAAGTCCGACACTGAAGTCTCTAAAGACTGATTGCGAAAGTCGTTCGTATTCTTCGGTCACGCTACGAGCGCCGAGGATATCTGAGGGGTCAATGAGCGGACAGATGATGAAGGCCTGACGACCAGCCTTGATCTGTGTCGAGATGTAATCATAGGCCTTGTTCCGGTCAGGCTCTTCGACAATCTTGGTAATGATCGCTGGTCTGCCCTTGGGCTTGGTCTTGATGATTGAAATATCCAGATCGTCGTAGAGAGCGAGAGCCAGAGAGCGAGGAATCGGCGTTGCTGTCATCGAGAGTAGATGCGGCATCGTGGCGCTCGAACTTTTGGCCATCAGCGCTCTCCTCTGCTCGACGCCAAAACGGTGTTGTTCATCGATCACGACGAAATCTAAATTATTAAAAGTGACTTGCTCTTGAATGAGGGCGTGAGTACCGAGGATGATATCAGCGCCGCCACTGGCAATGATTTTAATGAGTTTAGCTTTGGATAATTTTTCTGATGCGATATTCAAGCGCCACTGCGTGCGTGTGAGCAAGGCTATACGTAGATTCGTAGTGCTAGCGAGACGCGTCAAAGTTTCATAGTGCTGAGTAGCGAGTAATTCAGTCGGTGCCATCAGAGCCGACTGATAGCCAGCTCGAGCGACATTTAGCATAGCAAGCAGTGCCACAACAGTCTTACCAGTGCCGACATCGCCTTCTAATAGGCGTAACATGGGTTTAGTTTGACCGAGCCCCTGAATAATCTCCCAAGCACTCCGTCGCTGATCCTCGGTGAGAGTAAAAGGCAAAGTAGCAACGAGCTCTTTGGTCTCTTGCTCGGCAAAGGCTACGATGAGAGCGTCGTGAGACTTGGCTTGGAGTCTCGCCAACTGACTACGGAGTTGCAAGATAAATAACTCTTCAAAAGCGATTCTGTTGCGGGCGGATTCTAACTCTATCTGGCTAGTCGGAAAATGGATTTGTTTAAGCGCCTCGGCTAGAGTGATTAATTGATATTTGTTTTGGATAGAGTTTGGTAAGGCGCTACTGATGATATGTGCTAGCGGCAAGACTTGTTTGACTAAGGAACGAACTTGCTTAGCCGAGAGCTCAGCGGTCAAATCATAGACTGGTACGAGGCCTTGAGTATGAATGGTCTGTCCAGCATTAAGCCGTTCATAGCTCGGTGAGATCATGACGAGACCGGCGAAGTCTTCGGTGATTTTGCCAGCAAGCGACACTTGATCACCGATCTTGAGGGCTTTGGTAATAAATGGCTGATTGAACCAGATGACTCGCAAGACATCAGTGTCATCGGCGATGAGAGCCTCGGTGATATGCATCCGAGAACGGTGCGTGCGCTTGTTACCGATCATCTGGATCTCCCCGACCAGATTGACCTTTTGATCGAGTTCTAAATCTTCAATCCTGACACGCTCGCTAAAATCATCATAGCGACGTGGCAAATGCCAGAGCAAGTCGCCTGCTGTAGTGATATTGAGACGAGCTAGTTTCTTGGCTGTGGCGACACCGACTTGGGAGAGCTCAGAGATGGGAGTAGTTAATTGCATGGGGTTTATTATAGCTGATTGAGAGATGTTTTCAACTGAATATTGGTTGCTTAAAATCTTTAGGACAATTATTTTGTAAAATGCTTAAATAAATTATGCTTTGCCTTTCGGGTTATTTTCGGTTATAATAAAATTGTAGCAAATATTAATTTTTCAAACATTATGTCAAATCTTACAAAAAAACAAAAACAAGTCTTTGACTTTATAACTAGCTACATTGCTGAAAACGGCATTTCTCCAACTATAGAAGAAATACGCAAAAAATTTAAACTCAAGGCAGTTTCTACTATTCATGAGCATATAAACTTTCTAAAAGATAAGGGCTACCTAGTTAAATCTGAAAACTCAGCCAGAAGTCTTTCTTTAAAAAAAGAAATAAAACCTATTCTTGAAATTCCAATTTTAGGAAAAATCGCAGCTGGATATCCAATTGAGGCAATTGAAAATACTGAAGATACAATCTCTATTATCAATCCAAATATTAAAACCGCGGACGGATATTACGCCCTACGAGTCACAGGAGAAAGCATGATTGACGAAGGAATTTTTGACGGAGATATTGTTGTAATAAAGAAACAGTCAGTAGCAGAAAATGGACAAACGGTTGTTGCTATAATTGATAATAACGAAGCTACACTCAAGAAACTATATCGAGAAAAATCAAGATACAGACTTGAGCCAAGAAATACAAATATGTTGCCATTATTTAGAAAGGACGTTGAAGTCAGAGGCGTTGTAGTTCAAGTTATAAGTAATATTATAGATAAACCAGAAAAAATAATTTCAAAAAAGACAAAACATGGATTCAAAACAATTGACCTTTTTGCGGGTGTTGGCGGAATAAGAATAGGTTTTGAAAAAGCTGGATTCAAAACAGTCTTTGCAAATGATTTTGAGCCACGATGTAAAGACACTTACGATCTTAATTTCAGAGATTCAAAATTAGTAGTTGAAGATATTAGAAAGATTGGAATTGATGATTTGCCAAACTTTGATTTTCTTTTAGGCGGCTTCCCCTGTCAGGCTTTTTCTATCGCAGGGTATAGACAAGGATTTAACGATGAGAAAGGTAGAGGTAATTTATTTTTTGATATTGCAAGAATCCTTGATGCGCGAAAACCAGAAGGCTTCTTACTTGAGAATGTAAAAAATTTAAAAAGCCATGATGGAGGTAAAACATTTAGAATTATTCAGGAAACATTAGAAAGTCTTGGTTATCATTTGAAAACAAAAGTCTTAAATAGTATGGAATACGGAAATATTCCACAAAACAGAGAGCGTGTTTATATGGTTGGCTTTAGAAATAAAAACTATTCTGATAAATTTGAATTTCCTAGTCCGGTAAAATTAACAGTTAGAATTACCGACCTATTAGAAAATGATGTGCCAGAAAAATATTATTATAACGGAAAACCTCTATTTGAAAAGCTCAAAGACTACGTAAAAGAAGAGGGTAAAGCCTATCAATGGCGCAGACAATATGTCAGAGAAAATAAGAGCGGTGTTTGTCCAACGCTAACTGCTAACATGGGAACTGGTGGACACAACGTGCCGATTATTAAAGACAAAAAAGGTATAAGAAAATTGACCCCCTTAGAGTGCGCAAGGATACAAGGCTTTCCCGCTGATTACAAAATACCGAAATTAGCAGACTCTGCTCTATATAAACAATTCGGAAATTCTGTCAGCGTCCCAGTAATTGAAGCTGTCGGTAAACAAATGATGAAAGCGATGGAGTAATTACCAAACTTTTATCTGCGAAGCTATTGGTTTTATTTTATTTTTAGCAATGATATCTTTTTTTATACAAAAACGAGGCCTTCGTTTTTCTCCTTGCTGATCTTTTAGTGTTTGATTTTTATTAACCTTATTTTCATAAATAAGGTTATTTGGAATGAGATAAATATCAAATCTACCATCAAACTTACCTCCATTATAAAAATCTAAGAAATACAAATCATCCCATTTTGATTTTGGCCCAAAGGAAGTCAAATCATTTTCCACGCTACACGCCTTAATTTGCTCTGCTTTTCCAGTTTTCGTATTAAAAGTATCAAAAGATGTATTAGATAATCCGTGTGCCGATATAAAACGAGATGACCCAGACCAAAGACAAAAAGCAACTTCTGAAAGTCCTTCAGGAAAATTTGGTTCGCGAGATTTATAATCACGCATACCAATTTTTAAATCTCTCCACAAATCAAAAGTAGACTTCCACTTTTTACCATCAGATTTTGTAAAATCCATTATTTTTAATAAACACTCCTCACCGAAAACTTTAGTTTTGATTTCACGAATTTTCATAAATAATTTAACAAAAGAAACTTAAGTATTTTTTATAGCCTTCTGCACGGCGCTTAGCCCAATCATAGCACAACCCGAGCGGCGATCGCTAATTTCAATATGAAGTAGCTCTCTGATGCTCTCCAAGTCCATGGCGAGGACCTCGGTGGTTTTTTTGCCAACTAACTTCTCGGTCAGCATGGAAGCAGTGGCTTTGGAGATAGCACAGCCGTCACCAGTGAATTGTAACTTGGCGATTTTGTCATCGTCCAACTTCAAATACATGACAATATTATCACCACAAGACAGATTGGCTTGCTCCGAGCTCGCATCAGCGTCAGTAAGCACACCGTAGTTGCGAGGGCGTTTGTAGTGATCAAGGATTTGATAGGCGTAGAGATCCATATTAATTAAAAGACTGATAAACTTGGTCAAGCGCTGAGAAGAAACGATCTAGCTCCTCGGTGGTATTATAGAAACTCAGGCTAAGGCGCAAACTGGCAACGACACCGAGACTGTCATGCAGTGGTTGGGCACAGTGATGACCGGCACGAGTGATGAAGCCAGCTTGACCGAGTAGATCAGCGAGGTCATGAGCGTGAAGGTCATTAATAACCAAAGAGAAAACTGGCAAGCGCTTCAACGCAGTACCGAGCAATTTAATATAAGGTCGCTCGACTAGTTTTTGAGTGGCATACTCTGTCAAAGTTTCTTCTTGTTTGATAATCTCTGTCCAAGAAACTTGCTTAATATAATCACAAGCCGCAGCCATCCCAATCGCCTCAGCAATCGGTGGGGTACCGGCTTCAAATTTCTCTGGCACTGGCCCGGCTACAAAGCTGTCAGTCGCAACCGAAGCAATCATGCCACCACCGCCTAAGAAAGGCGGCATCTTAGCAAGCAGCTCCGCTCGACCAAAGAGGATGCCAACGCCAGTTGGACCATAGAGCTTGTGAGCAGAAGCAACTAGGAAATCACAATGCAAGTCCAGGACATCAATCGGCAAGTGCCCGACAGTCTGCGCCGCATCAAGCAGAGTAACAATTCCTAAGTCACGAGCTTCAGCAAACAATTCTTTAATCGGATTGATAATACCGAGGACATTAGAAGCCTGAGACAAGGTTAGTAGTTTGACACGAGGCTCAGCAAGTAATTTTTTTGCCGCTTGCAAATCTAATTCACCACTAGCAAGCACTGGAATAACAGCGAGTTTAATACCAAGCTTTTCTTTGAGCTGCAACCACGGCACATAATTAGCATGGTGCTCAGCCTGACTAAGGACGACGATATCGCCAGCTTGTAAACTAGCCTCGCCCCAAGCGCGCGCAACGAGGTTGATGGATTCAGTCGTGCCACGAGTAAAAATAATTTCTTTACTAGCTGCACCAATGAACTGAGCGACAGTCGCGCGGGCATCCTCGTAGAGTTTAGTAGCTTCTTCAGCGAGCGGATTAATACCACGATGGACATTGGCATTGGAGTTAGTATAGAAGTTGCTGACAGCATCAATGACGATTTGAGGCTTTTGAGTGGTGGCGGCATTATCAAAATAGACGATGGTTTCGCCGTTGATAGTTTTGTTTAAAATTGGGAAGTCTGATCGGGGGTTCATATTAAATTAGTCAAAAGTATAAAGTCTTAAAGCTAAAAGTTTATTTTGTGTCATCTCGAACGCAGTGAGAGATCTCTTAACCATTAAGCATTGTGTCGGGTTAAATTGATAAGATAATAGGAGTAATGACCTTTAAGCGATTTCTCACTACGCTTAAGCTTCGTTCGAAATGACACAAAGGAGATTATAAAAGTCTAGACATAACTTTGGCTTTTAATTCTTGATCATCTAAGCCTGCGAGGAAGTGATTGAGACTAGAGCGGAGCAAGAGAGCCTTGATCTGATCAGTAGCTAGCCCCCTACTCTGTAAGTAAAAGGCGTCCTCAGGACTGAGCTTGAAAGTAGTAGCACTATGACCAGCCTTGACGTCATTGGCATCAATCTGCAAACCCGGTAGTAGCAAGCCTCGAGCCTCGCGGCCAAGTAAATGCAGTTTCATATCAATGCGAGAATCAGTCTGCTGAGCGGCCGGAGCGATTTGTAAGTCAGAGGAATAAGACAAATTAGCAAGACCAGTAACAAAGCCCTCAATCTCAAAGCGACCATAGGCACTAGGTTCTTGGAAGCGATAATAATCAGTGACAGTTAGCTGGGCAGTACCGCC
>DBEB01000052.1:345-6094 GCA_002293855.1 Candidatus Falkowbacteria bacterium UBA917 | reverse complement strand
GTAATAATAGGACATTGATAATAATTGAGCAATGATTTGTTTGAAAAAATTTATTTAATTTTATTTAGACAAAACTGACTCTATTTTACCGATATTTTTCTTTAATTCTTTCAAAATAGCATTTTCCTCGCTAGTCAAAGCACGTTTATTTTTGATCCCGTGCAGTAATTCTATTTGCTTCCAAGTACTCTTACGAACCAGTTCTAAAGTAGCCTCAACATCTTTCTTGGCAACACGCTTCGAACTAACAGCTCCAGATGCTTCCAAGACCTTAGCTCGATGCCAAGCATACCAAGCCAGACTGATAAATAGGAACAAGAGCATGATCAACGAGAGTACCAAAACCAAAGAACCCGGCAAAGCACTGGACTTGGTTACAGTAGGGACTGAGACTGGTTCCTGACTTAGTTCAGAACTCAGGACCTTAAAATTGCTACTACTAGTAATATAATTACCAGCTTTGTCAAAAGCTTTGACTGTCAAAACATGATCACCAGCAGTGAGTGAATCAGTCTCATAAAGACCAGAACCGTCATCTATCCATTTAACTGGCGCCTGATCGTCTATTATCAATTCGTAGTAATCAATACCTGACAAAGCATCTTTGGCGCTAATCTTAAAGACCTTAGCTGACTGAGCTTTTTGACTATCGCCAGATTCGGTAACTGCTAGATCGGTCGGCTTGGTGGTGTCGATATTAACAGCGAAGCTATTAACTGATCCCCAGCCATTTTTATTTTTTAATTGTAAATGCAAATAATATTTACCGTCTGGTTGACTAGTTAATACCTTGCTATTGATCGGGGTCGTGTAGAGTTGAGTTGGAACCGAGCTTGGTGATTGGTCGTATAATAACTTGACTTGCTCAACGCCAGCAGGGAGAGCCCAAGAAAAACTTGGATTAGCATTGCTATACCACTTATTTTGATCGCTGTGGGTAGCAGAACTAACACTCAAATTAATCAGCAAATCTGTATCTTTTTTATCAACTTCAGCTTTAGGAGTTTCTTTAGGAGTTTCTTTATCAGGCTCAGGAGCTGATTTTTTATCAATCAAAGTAAAATTACCTTGACCACTCCCACTAAGCACATTGGTGCCGAGACCATCACTAGCACGAATCGCTGAGCCAGAAAAACTAATCTTGGCCTCGCCCGCCTTTTTAATCTTAAAGTTTATAGTCAACACCTTGCCAGTAGCTCCAGTGTAGCCAGGAGCCGGCAAACCACCAACATAAGAAATAACGCCCTGACTATTAGAAAAAGACGGCTCTTCTACCCATAACGTAAATATACTACCAGACTTACTGAGCGAAACTACTTCTAATAAATCTTTGGGGAAATTAATAGTCCCCTCACTGCTATTAATAGCTTGACCCTTGGCATCTATGTAGACATTGGTACTTAAGGTGCTACCTATTTCAAAAGAGCCCGAGCTAGGAGCCAGATAATTAGTAGCAGCATTAACAAGCTGTCCAGATAACAACAAAATTAAACACAAAATAGCGAATAATCTATTTTTGATCCATCTAAATTTGTTGCTAATCTTGAACACAGTATGCTAATTTATGATTATTTTTTAGGTCTTAGCCTGATCACTAACCAAACGATCAGTATCAGACTCAGAACTATCACCGCTAATACTATCCAACCCTTGAAACTAGTTTTGGTCACAGTCTCTGTAATGGCTTGGGTGACTAAGTTCTGTACACTTGGTGATGACTGATAACTTGCTACACGAGCATTGCCAGCCTTATCATAGGCTGTGACTGTAATTCTTAACTGTTCATTAGCTTGTTGTTGAAGAATATAAGGACTACCGCTACGAACAGGCTCTAACTCGGCTTCGGTGACAGTATAATAATCGATGCCAGATTGCATGTCAGTGGTATAAAAATCAATAAACTTAGCACCATTTTGCGCGGCAGGATCTTGATGCAAAGTTATCTCAAAGGGTTCAGGTGCGATATTGTCACTAGCAATTAATTCACGCCAAGCGTCATGAGTAGGGTCGCCGTCTTTTTTGGCCAGAACATTGATGACTAGATTTTGCAAACCTAGCTCAGCGACAGTGCCTTTGCCATCATTGAGATAGGCTAGGCTACTAGTTGGCCTGAGCGTCAAATCACCAAGCTCCTTGGGATTGATAATAATCTTAAATAGCACAGCGTTAGCAGCTTTGATACCACCTGGAACACCACCGACAAATGAGATGACTTTTTGATTATCAGCCTCAATACCAAGAGATGGTCTAAGTGCCCAAGCTGTTAAAACTGAATTGGCCAAACTAAATTCCTGAATAGGCAATTCGACAGCCTCTGTTTCTAGAGCGATTTTAGCGTCAATGGTATTAATCCGCTGTCCACCAGTATCTAAGCGGACATTAACAACAACAGTATCCCCAGTCGTCACTGAGGCCGAATCAGTATCCAAAAACAAGGTCGCCGCGCGCGCAGAAAGAGGCGTCATGAGACAAAGAGCTATAATTAAACTGGCAATTAAATTGATCATAATTATTTTTTATCCCAGTCTGACAAGAGAATAGAAAAATCAACAGCATCTACCTTGTTATCTATATTCATATCAGCATAAGGATTAGCAAATGGTGGTCTAGTCTTGTAAAAAGCTAGTAATATAGAGAAGTCAACGGCATTTACTCGACCATCATCATTTAAGTCAGCGATTCTTCGTTTAGCTTTAACTGGCTCAGTACTGGTAGTGCTAGTAGTTTCCTGACTAGGTGCCGGTGTAGTAATGACAACAGGAGCTGGAGTAGTAGCACCAGCACCGCCACCGCCTCCTCCGCCTCCACCGCCGCCGCCACTAGTAGTGCCGCTAGACACTGCGGTAAAGGAGCGTGAAGAACCAGAACTTTCGGTACCAAAGTAAACGATCAACTTAAAGATATAATCACCGGCAGATGGAACGGTCGCCGTCAAAGTAGTATTCCAGTCCTCAGCAGCATTAATGTACTTAGCGGCAGTAGCATGAAATATATCATCATTATCACCACAAGCATTATTAGCAGAGCTAACCACACACCATTCGTATTGATATTCATAACCACTCAAACCTTCATTGGTGATAGTGATGTTAGCAGCAATTGATGGCACCGTTAGGTCACTAACACTATTGATGATAACCTGAGCTGGTGAACCACGAACTTCCCAATAATCATTAGTTTGAATAACTTGGCCACTCTCTACTTCTGTATTAATAATCGTTTCCCAATTACCCTGCTCAGCGCCATTGGGCACAAGATAGACGTATTCATAGATGCCAGTAGCAATCTTGGTCATAGTCACACTACTCACTACCAAATTACGATTAACGTCATAGATACTGATCAAAGGATTAACCAAAGAATCAGTTAGCTCACCCAAATTAGAGACATAGAGCTTAGCTCGATAAGACTTACTAGACATAATCGAAGCAGTATCACTCAATGAAGTCACCCAACTACTACCAATCCCCTCAATCAAAGCTTTGTTAATGGCAATATCAGCCGCCAAACTAGTAGAGGCCAGATTGGTATTGGCGTTAATAGCAGTGGTGGCAGTGGTGGTAGCACTATTTACATCAGAGAGCGTAGCCAGAGAACCGCTAGACAAGCTAGCGTCAGTCAGATTACGAGTTGGAGCGTAGGCGCCATTCCAAATATCCGCAGCGAGCGCACCAAAAGACGAGATGGTTCTACTGGGATTAGCCCAAATATCAGCAATAAGCGAACCAAAAGTTGTTAATGATCTGGTACCGTTGGACCAGACAGCGCTAGCTATGCTACTGGTGGCGTAGTCGCTAAGAGTGCGATTGGTATTGGACCAGACGGCACTAGCAATCGTCGAACTAGAACTATTGACATCAGAGAGCGTAGCCAGAGAACCGCTAGACAAGCTAGCGTCAGTCAGATTACGAGTTGGAGCGTAGGCGCCATTCCAAATATCCGCAGCAAGTGCGCCGAAGGACGAGATGGTTCTACTGGGATTAGACCAAATATCAGCAATGAGCGAACCAAAAGTTGTTAATGACCTAGTACCGTTGGACCAGACAGCGCTAGCTATGCTACTGGTGGCGTAGTCGCTAAGAGTGCGATTGGTATTGGACCAGACGGCTTCGGCGATTGAGGATGTAGATAGATTGGTTAGAGTACGCGAATCGGCATTCCAAACAGCACTAGCAAGCTCAGAAGCTGAAGCTGAAGACTGATCGTTTATCACTCTAAAGGTTTTGTCTTGCCTGATAAAATCACCAGTTGAAGTCGCTCCACAATGCATAGAGCTAGGATAAGTACCGACCGTAGTCGTAGGCAGTAAAGAGATATAGTGCCAGCCGTTGCTGTCAGCCGACATGAGAGTATCGGTATGGAGAGAACCACCAGGATTATAAACTTGGATATAGCAAGGAGTAGTGGTAGGACTAAAATCATCATTGTAAACAAACTCACCTAGCACCACAGCTGTGGTAGTAGAAAATTCGCTATAGACAGCAGCAAAAACAGTTTTAAAACTGCAACAAAATGCTAAAACAGCTGTCAGAAAAAACAAAGCAAACTTCATACTAAAAGTCTGTTCAACATACTTAAACAACTCAGAAAATTATATTTTAATTATAGCTTATTTGGATAATTTATCCTAATGATAAGAAGGAGCTTTTTGACTACAAAAAAAAGCAGACACTTTCATGACTACTTCTTAGTGGCAGAGCCTGATTGTAGCTAATTAAAATATAGCACCTGACTCTTTGCAGATATTTTTTCGCTCGCTTGCAGAGCTGTTTTCTGGCATTTTGTTAATTGTAAAAATCTCGCTTCGAGCTTCGGTATCAAAGTCGTTGATTTTGGAAATTTTTAGGTAGTAGGAGCCAGGCAGAGCAGAACCCAGTTTCCAAGTCAGACCAGTGGCATCAGCCTCTAGTACTTGTTCCTTGATGAGTCCGCTTTTTTCGTCTTCGACAGCCAATCTCGTAGCGTAGTCAATTAGCGTGGTTTCCAAGGAAGCCACAGTACTAGAAGACTCCCAGCTAATCTGGTAGTCGCATCCAATGTAGAGCTTGGTGTTTAATTGAGGAAAGCTAAATGACAGCTCGGGTACCGTAGAACTAGCCACTAGACCTTGATCAGTAGAGCTGGCAAGATTTGTGACTAGCTCAGGAGTAGTGGAAGCTAAATCTGATGTACGTTGCTTATAAAACAGCCGATAATCTAGGTGATTATCAGTGCTACAAGACATCCTTAAATCATCAAAAGCTTGGTTGAATTGATTAACAGACCAGTACGCAAAACCAGCGACAGCGCCGATTAATACAAAAACAACCATAATTATACGGGCCCAAGTATTCATATTATATTTTCACCCCTCCTATGAACATAAATATGTGCTGCTTGAAATTATTTTTTGTCGCTTGTATTTGACTTGTCAGTGTCAGAAAAACCATTCTTGAGATGTTTCACAGCTTCGCCAATGCTCTTTGCGAGCTCTGGGATCTTTTTGGCACCGAAGAGCAGTACTAATATAGCTGCCAAAATAACTATTTCTCTAGTCCCTAGTCCGAACATATTTTTGATTAATTAATAATATTTACTGTTTAATATAATATCACAACAGATTACCCGTGGCAATGAATAGCAGCCGTAGATAAAAGTCTTAGAAAGCTCTAGGCCTTAATCTTTTAACTGTTTTTGTTGTTTTTATCAGCGCTTTCAGCTTCAGAAAAAACACCTTTGATGTGCCTGACTGCCTCACCAATGCTCTTTG
>DBEB01000052.1:0-146 GCA_002293855.1 Candidatus Falkowbacteria bacterium UBA917 | reverse complement strand
ATCTTTTTGGCACCGAAGAGCAATACTAATATAGCCGCCAAAATAACTATTTCTCTAGTCCCTAATCCAAACATATTTTTTATTATTATTTACTAGTATTGTCACTTCGTACAGTATTAGAAGTGGCAATGTCATCGCCATTAATG
>DBEB01000030.1 GCA_002293855.1 Candidatus Falkowbacteria bacterium UBA917 | reverse complement strand
TCGTTATTATTGAAGTATCCATATACTCAAATCGCTACTAAGGCGAGTGTTTTGGGTTTTGAGCATGGCCCGACCAACAAAGAAATGGGTCATCAAGTGATCTGTAGTGGTATGAAGGCTGCTCAAAAGCCGGAATTATTAAAATCAGAGCTCTTGCTAGCGGCTATTAAAGAGCTTAAAAAAAATCAAGGTACTGCTCATGTGCTGCTTAGCATTAATGAGCAATCAGACTGGACTAGTGATAATTTAAAAAAATGTTTGGAGTTGGCGAGGCGTAAAAAACTGACTAAACTTTATATTCATGGAGTCTTGACTAATGAGCTAAGTCAAGAACATTGGCAAGAACTACAAAAGGAGTGCGAGGGTCAGGAGTTAGTGGAGATAGTTGGTTTACTTGGCGCTGATTATGCGCTTAATGATTGTTATGATTGGGATAAGACAGCCAGGTCTTATGATTATTTGACGACTGAGTCTTTGGAAAAAGAAAATAAAAATACATGGACCCCGGATTGGTCGGTGGCTTTGGCGCCGACTAAGTTAATATCAGCACCAGCTCTGACAACTGATGACTTGTTGATTATTTTAACAGAGGATCTGACTAAGAATTTTCAATTAGCCAGCGCCCTTACTGTCAAAAACTTTGAAGCTTTTGAGAGGAAGCAGTGGTGTGATTGGACTGTGCTTTCTGCTGGTAAGATTGCTGATGGTTTGCAGTCGCTCGATCTCTTGACGGAATCATCTGCAAAAAGCTTACAACAAATACTAGCCGAAAACGATCTCAGACAGATTTGGTTAACTGATAGCTATGGTGCTTTGGCTCTAGGTCACTACGCTTCTGGTGCTATTAGCCCAGAGTTTTGGAAACATGATTATAAAATAATTAATTCAGCTGTGTATGCTGACTGGGCAAAAGACTTTAATGATGTTAATGAAAAGTTGGTTGATGAAGTCTTGTCTGAACTAACTGAGAATAGTCATGATTTGGTTTGGGTTTCTTTGCCAAGTCTAGATCTAGCAGGTCAAATGGCTGATCTGGAGCTGATGAAGAATTGTTTGGCTGATCTAGATGAGTTACTTGCCAAGCTGATTGATAAAGCGATTAATAAAGACTATTTGGTTTTTTTGACTGCTAGTTGTGCGCGATCCGAGGCTGTACGTGATTTGGTGACGGGTCAAGATAAAAAACAAAATAGTGATGGATTGGTGCCACTGGTGTTGATAGCTAAGGATTTAGAGGGTCAAAACTTTGCTAAACTGGAGCTGGTAATGGATAAACTAAATCCACTAAGTCTGCTTAATCTAGCGCCGACAATTTTGGCGCATTTTGGTATTGAAGCGCCTGAACAAATGAAGGCGTCAAGCTTGCTATGATAAAAAAACTATTTAATAAAAAAATTAACAGTATCAGTATAGCGGCTTTGATGGTGGCTAGTTCTTCTTTGGTTAGTAGGTTGCTCGGGGTGATCAGGGATCATATCTTGGCTGGTAAATTTGGAGCTGGTAATGAACTCGATGTTTATTATGCGGCTTTTCGAGTGCCAGATATGGTTTTTAATCTCGTGGTTCTAGGTGCGCTGTCTGCTGGCTTCATTCCGGTGTTTACGCAGTTGATTAATGATCAAAAAGAACAGCAAAAAGCTTGGGATTTAGTTAATAATGTCCTGAATGTTTTAGGCGTACTAATGTTGGTGGTGGTGGGTGTTTTGTTTGTCTGTGCTGAGCCGTTGATTAAGTTGATTACACCCGGATTTAATGCTCAGAAGTTAGCGGAGACGGTGTGGTTAACTAGAATTATGTTTTTGTCACCGATACTGCTCGGTATTTCGAGTGTGGTCGGCGGTGTCTTGCAATCATACAAAAGATTTTTGATTTATTCTTTGTCGCCGATTTTTTATAATTTGGGAATTATTGTTGGTGCGATTTGGTTGGTGCCGAGCTGGGGTCTAGCTGGTCTTGCTTGGGGTGTGTCACTGGGTTCAGCTGCTCATCTACTAGTACAAGTGCCGAGTATTTGGAATTTGGGTTGGCGATATCAGTGTTTGATTGACTGGAGAAATAAACAGCTAAGAGTGATTTTTAGAATGATGACGGCGCGGACTCTCAGTCTGGTGATTAATCAAGTTAATTTGCTAGTAGAGATGATTTTTGCTTCGATGCTGGCTGGAGGCTCGCTTGCTATCTTTAATCTAGCTAATAATTTACAGTCTTTTCCGGTTGGTATCTTTGGTTTGTCTTTTGCAATTGCAGCTTTTCCGGCGATAGCGGCCAGTGCTTTTGATACTGAAAAGTTGCTGTATTATTTTTCTAAGACCATTAGACAGGTTTTTTATTTTATTGTGCCGTCGACGGCAGTGCTGATCTTGCTCTCTGAGCAGATGGTGCGACTGATTTTGGGTGGTGGTAAATTTGATGCTTGGGACGCTAGCCTAACCGTCGATACAGTGAGTTGTTTTGCTTTGTCACTATTTGCGCAAGCCACGATACCACTGCTGGTAAGATTTTATTATGCTCGTCATGATTCTCGGACGCCATTGCGACTGGG
>DBEB01000044.1 GCA_002293855.1 Candidatus Falkowbacteria bacterium UBA917 | reverse complement strand
CTCCCCCAGGCGATGATCCGCCTTGACCTTACTTAGATTTGGCAAAACCATCGCCGAAACAGCGATCACTATGACTATTACCACCACTAACTCCACCAAAGCAAAAGCACGCATAAATCATCTTACAATCCCACCAGTAATCGAATAGATTGGCGTAATGATAGCTACCGCCACTATACCAACCACCAAACCAATCACTATCAACAAAATTGGCTCGAGAGCCGCCGCCAAATTTTTACTCGACTGCTCTAATTCCGCTTCATAAAAAGCCGCTGCATCAAGCAAGGCCTCTTGCAAACGACCAGACTCTTCACCCACCTTAATCATGCGAACTACAATCACTGGGAAAAGCTCAGGATAATGTTTTAAATTGGCAGATAGCTCTCCGCCCTTGGCAACTGCTAACTCCGTTTTTTTTAAAATCCGACGATAAGCCTCATTATCAAGGGCACAAGCACTTAACTGCAAAGCTTCAACAATCGGCACGCCGCTTTTCAGCAATACTCCCAAAGACAAACTAAAACGTGACAAATTCAAAGCTCTAACCAGCGACCCTACAATCGGGAAACTTATCCACCATCGATCAAACCAAGCTTTAGTCAGATGACTCCTAGTCAAATAAACCAAAGCGCTAACAAGAGCAACTCCGCCTAGTAGCAACTGCCAAGTATTAGCCCTCAAAAACGACGCCAGCCCTATCAAAACCCTAGTCGTCCAAGGCAAATCAACTCGCAAGGCAGAAAGTAGAGGCACGATTTTTGGCAAAATATAAAAAGATACAAAAAGACCAATAATTACTGCCACTACCATCACTAACACTGGATAAAACAAAGCTGCTCGCAATTTGTCTTTGAGCTCTTTGTCTCTTCTGAGTTGTTCAGCGACATTTTGTAAATTAAGTTCCAGATTACCACTCGCTTCGCCAGCTAACACCGCCCCTCTAAAAAATCCCGAAAAAACTCTAGGCCAGCGAGCCAGTAGCTCAGCTAGAGAATTACCAGCCCTCACTCCAGTATAAATCTCGGCGATAATTTTTTTAAAATGACCCTGACTAGACTGATAAATCAACTTCAGAGCTTCGGTAATCGACATACCTGATCTGAGCATCAAAGCCAAATGCCTAGCAAACAAAATCTTTTGCACAGGACTAACCAAACCCAAAGAAATATCCTCAGTTAACAGGCCTTGATCTGCCCCGCGCTTAGTCATACTAAGTTTTTACAATTCTTAAAACCTCTTCCAAAGTCGTCATACCAGCCAAAACCTTATCAATTCCATCAGCCAGCATCGTCGTCATACCGGCTGCTTTAGCCGCTTGATTAATCTCTGCTGCACTCGCCTTTTTGACAATCAGATCTCGGATTTTGTCAGTCATCACCAAAACTTCAAAAATACCAATCCGACCGTAATAGCCAGTTTGACCGCACAGTTTACAGCCTTTACCGCGATAAATATTCATCTTCTCAATCTTCTTTACACCCTTGGCCATCAATAACTCTTTGACGCTAGGCTCACTATTAATCAACATCAATTCATCAGCGTTCAAGTTTGCTGAACCTCGACATTTGTGACAAGACAAACGCACCAAACGCTGAGCAACAATAATATTAACAGTCGAGGCAATCAAAAAAGGCTCCACCCCCATATCCACCAAGCGTGGCAAAGCTGTCGCCGCATCATTGGTATGCAAAGTTGATAAAACTAGATGACCTGTCAACGCTGAATTAACCGCTATGGCAGCTGTTTCGTTGTCACGAATTTCACCCACCATGATAATATCCGGATCCTGACGAACAATCGCCCGCAAGCCCTCAGCAAAACTTAGTTTGGCTTTAGCATTAACTTGAATTTGACTGACACCAGCAATCGCATACTCCACTGGATCTTCGATCGTAGCAATATGCACCTGCTCACGATTGAGAATATTTAAAGCTGCGTACAGAGTTGTGGTTTTACCACTACCTGTTGGACCGGTTACCAAAACCATGCCGTGAGGATTTCTGATCGCCCTTTTGATTTTAGCAAGATCAGCCTCCATCAAACCAAGTTTAGCTAGGGTAATGTTATGAATCTTAGCTGACAACAAACGCAAAACCACATTCTCTCCATGAGTGACCGGCACAATCGAGACACGAATATCTAACTGACCGTCACTGAGCTGATAAGGTATTTTGGCATCTTGAGAACTCTGATGTTCATCAGTTGGCAATTTAGCCAAAATCTTAATTCTCGCCACAATTGATTGCGCCAAGTTTTTATCAATTTCCAACATATCATGCATCACGCCATCAATCCGAAAACGAATCACTATCTTATTGCTGTAAGGTTCGATATGAATATCCGAAGCCTTGTTATTGTAGCCATGCCTGAGCAACATATCCACAATTTTAATAATCACCTCGTCTTTTGACTCTCGAGACAATAATGGATTATGTAATGAGCTAATCACCGCTTTAAATTCATCAGCCAAACTACCTTGATACAGAGCTAGCGCCTCAGCCAAATCACTTGCTAGTACCAAATAAGGCTTAGCTGACAAAGCTAATTTCTTGGCTACCAATTTCGCTGACAACTTATCACTTGGATCAACCATAGCGAGACGGACACTACCATCTTCTTGATTAATAGCAATGATTTGCTTGGCTATCGCTAGACTTTCTGGAACCTGACTAAATAACTCTAAATCTATCTTTTCTTTACTCAAATCCAAAAACGGCACGCTATAATATTCAGCCAGAGCCTGACCCAAAGTTTCTTTAGTGAGTAAATTATCGCTCAGCAAAACATCTACCAAAGACTGGCTGCTTTCAGTCATCATTAATTCTGCTTTTGCTAAATCCTGCGCACTGAGATAATTTTCAGCCAGTAAAATTTCTTTGATTTTTTTATTATCGAGAGCCATGATTAATAATTTTATTACTAAGCAAATTATAGCATAGCCGACCAAAAACCAAAACTAAAAGCGGTCTAGTTTGACCGCTTTTAAACTTTACTTATCTATTGAGCGCAACCAGCTGCTGCACTCGCCTGCGTGCTAGCCGTACCAAAACCAGGCGCCGGGGCCAAAGTCGATAACTTAGCTTGACACTCAGCCGGGGCCTTAGCAAAAGCCGCACAAATTGCTGCTAGATAACTAGCACTATCACGACCAGCTCTAGACTCTACACCATTGATAATTAGAGTTGGTGAGCCTTGCACAGCGTATTTCAAATTATCATCCTTATGAATATTAAAAGCTGGATAATTAGAACCACTCGCCGCTCCTTCAGTTACTTTAAACTTAATGTCACTAGCACTAATACAACTATTCAAAGCAATCAGATTAACTTTGGTACTCGTCAAACATGTCATGCTATCACCGCTCGCTAAAAAGCATTTCATATACGGCATAAACTTATCTACTTGCTCTTGATTAATACAATACTGCCTGAGATTTTCCCCGCTCTCTTTGGCGCCGTGCATAATATAACTCACAAACTTCATTTTGAAATCAATTTTTGCTCCCAAACTCTCCACTACCGGCATAATCCCCTTGAGAGCCTGAGTACCATAAGGACAGTAACTCATGACAAATAATTCTACTGTTGGCTTCAGAGACTTTGGCATTTTTACTTCGTTAGCAGTCACAGCAGTAGCTGATTTTGGACTAGTAGCAGCCTTATTATTCTTGATATAGTCAGCAATATTGATCACTGATGGATAAAAATCTTCACCGTTAGGCGAGATTCTTGATTTAAAGGTATTACCACCATCAATCTTGATCTCCAAATCATACAAACCCGAAACTTTGGAACCAACTTTAATATCTACCTTAGCCCCATCCACCAAGTATTTACTCACAAATTCCTCAGCTACTTTTTTAATTTTGGCTGCTCCCAAATCCTTAATCACCGGCGCCGCTACCACCGTCGAGCTAATCACAAAACCCAAGCTAATCAACACTGTCATTATAATTTTTTTCATATATTCAACTTAACAAACTAAATTAATTACGCTCTACCACCAATCTCTCGATTGCTACTGGTTTTGACCAATCAATTGACTGAGAGCTAAATAAACTGACTTTTTCACCAACTTGCAATTCTGACAACTTGATTGGCGTTAATTTATAATCAGCCGAAATCGCTCTCATTTCAGCAGCCAACTTATCACGACCAAGTCTATCACTGTCAGGCAGAACATCTATCTGCTTGGATATTTCTGTCAGTCGAGCCTTCTGAAAATCAAAAGCACGCTCTTTGACCATTATCAATTCTCTATACACTTCACTTGATCGCTCTCGACCAGCTTTGGCTCGCAAAGCAGTCAGTTCAGCTATTTTTTTAGCCGCCTCTTCACCATATATTTCCACATCACTCTTAGGAGTCTTGGCAAAAACTTCACTATTTTCAGTCAAAACTAACTCCTGCTCTCTCTCGGCGCCGCGCTTAGCATTAACACTCGGCGCCGCCACCAAAACAGACTTTTCAGACACTTTTTTGAGCTCCAGCCTAACTTCATTAATTACAAAAGCATCAAAACCACTACCACTAAATTGCGCTCGGCTACCATAATCAAGATCCAGATTAGACTTAAACAAACAAGCGCTTAAAAAACCACACACAAAGCCAATG
>DBEB01000016.1 GCA_002293855.1 Candidatus Falkowbacteria bacterium UBA917 | reverse complement strand
GCTTTTATTTAATAAGCTTAATTTATGAGGTGTTGCGCTTTGACAAAGGCTCTAAAGTGCTTTAAAATGCCCTAATAAAACTAAATATGCGACAATCTAAATTATTTACCAGAACCTACAAAGAAGCGCCTAAGGATGAATCAAGTTACAATGCTCAAACTCTGATGCGGGCTGGTTTTATTGATAAGCTAGCGGCTGGCGTCTATACCTTTTTGCCACTAGGCTTGCGAGTGCACAACAAAATTTGCAAGATTATTCGTGAGGAGATGGATGCTATCGGCGGTCAGGAGTTACTGATGCCTGCTCTTACTCCCAAAGAAGTTTGGGAAACAACTGATCGTTGGGCTCATTTTGACGCACTATTTAAACTAACTGGCGGTGATGACAAAGAATATGCACTTGGTGCGACTCACGAGGAGATCGTGACTCCGACAGTGGCTAAACAAGTACTGTCTTACAAAGATCTGTCACTCTCGGTCTATCAGATCCAGACCAAGTTTCGTAATGAGAAACGGGCCAAGGCAGGGCTCATGCGTGGTCGAGAGTTCTCAATGAAAGATATGTACTCTTTTCATCCAAATGAAGAGTCGCTCAATGAGTATTACAAGATTGTTCAAAAGGCTTATTTTAAAATTTTTGAGCGACTAGGTTTGATTGATCAGACTTATCTGACCTATGCCTCAGGTGGAGCGTTTAGTAAGTATTCGCACGAGTTTCAGACTCTGAGTGAAGCTGGTGAAGATACCATTCATATCTGTCAGCAATGTAAGATTGCTATCAATCAGGAGATTATCGAGGAGAGCAAAGGCTGTCCACACTGTGCCAGTACTGATTTGCAAGCTCAAAAGGCGATTGAAGTGGGAAATATCTTTAAGTTAGGTACTAAGTTTAGCGCGCCTTTTAATTTTAAATATCGTGATGCCGAGGGCAATGAACGGCCAGTGATTATGGGTTGTTATGGCATGGGTCCAAGTCGTGTGATGGGTACGATTGTTGAGCTTGCTCATGATGAACGTGGTATTATTTGGCCGGAGGCGATTGCGCCGTTTCAAGTCTATCTACTTGCTCTCAATCAAGATAAAGAGGCGGACAAGCTTTATGAAGCTTTAAAAACGGCTGGCGTAGAAGTCTTATACAATGATCTAGATCTGGGTATGGGTGAGAAGATGGCTGATGCTGATTTGATTGGTTGTCCTTATCGGATTTTAATTAGTCCTAAGTCGCTCGCCGCTGGTGGAGCGGAGATTAAGAGACGTAATAGCACTGAATCAGTTATTGTAGATCTTAAAAAGGTGGTGGATTACCTAAAAAAATAACTTAAGCAAAGCTGAGTAAAGGTCTTATCTGCTTGTAAGGTAGTGGCTTGAGTTTAAAAGTGTTTAAAAACATGTTTAATCGTCTCTTGGGAAAATTTAGTAAAGACCTCGGGATTGACCTTGGTACAGCCAATACTTTGGTTTGTACACCTGAACGTGGGATTATTATTAATGAGCCTAGCGTAGTGGCGGTTAATACTCGAACTGATGAGGTACTGGCTGTCGGTGAAGAAGCCAAAAAGATGCTGGGTAAGACACCAGCTCATATTCAGGCGATTAAGCCGCTTACTGATGGTGTAGTGTCGGACTTTGAAGTGACTGAGAAGATGCTCAAGTATTTTATTGATAAAGCTCATAACGAAAGCTTTACTTTGGCGCCTCGTCCACGAGTGATTATTGGTATACCGCTTGATATTACGGAAGTGGAAAAGAAGGCTGTTGAAGATGTAGTGAAGTCAGCTGGTGCCCGTCAAGTTTTCTTGGTGGAGGAGCCGATGGCAGCGGCGATTGGTGTGCGACTACCGGTGACGGAAGCTAGTGCGACGATGATTGTTGATATTGGTGGTGGTACGACGGATATTGCGGTTATTTCTCTGGGGGGTTGTGTGAATTGGAAGAATTTACGCATCGCTGGTACTACACTTAATAACGACATTATTCAGTATATTCGTGAAGAATATAGTGTTTTGATTGGTGAACAAGTAGCTGAGCAAATTAAGATTCAGATTGGTACAGCGACGGTTTGGAAAGAAAGTTTAGAGATGACTATGAGAGGTCGAGACTTGATTAGCGGTTTACCAAAAGAAATTAAAATCAGTGATCATCAAATCAGAGAGGCGATGAGTAATTCGATTCATCAAATCGTTGATAATATTAAAATTATTTTGGAGACAACCCCGCCAGAGTTGGTATCAGATATTTATGAGTATGGCATAGTTTTGACGGGCGGTGGCTCAATGCTAAAGGGTTTAGATCGTTTGATTTCCGAAGCGGCCAAAGTGCCAGTGAAGGTGGCTGATGATCCATTGACTTGCGTGGTGCGAGGAGCGGGTATATTGCTTGCTGATGATGAGCTACTAGCCAAAGTCTCGGCGCCAAGCTCAAGGGATTTGTAATCTATGAAAAAATTACCTTTTGTAAAATCGGCTGGACTAGCTGTGGCGGCGGTGATTTTGGCTTTGTTTTTGCTCCATGGCTTGGGTTTGCTCGGCTGGTGGGATAATTTGTTAGCCAGAGTATTCAGTCCGGTTAATCAGAGTTTACAAAGATTTGGAACGAGTGTCAGTCAGAACTATCGGGATGCGAGTGACCAACGTGATGCGGCGGAGATCATTCGTCAAAAGGATCAAGAAATTGCTAAGTTACTAGCTATCAATGCCGAATTGACAGCTGTCAAAAAAGACGATCGGGTTTTGAAGGATTATTTTAAATTAACACAGGAAAATAAATTTGATTATTTGGTTGCTCAGGTGCTAGCACGGGATGTGATTAGTCGAGATGCTGTTAAGCGCAATAAATTGATTATTAATCGCGGAGCTCGTGATGGTGTAAAGACGGGTCTGCTCGTCGTTGATCAAGCTGGAGTTGCTCTGGGTAAGATTAGTCAGGTCAAGGATCATTTAGCTGAGCTCAGCTTACTTAATAGCAATGATTGTCAGGTGGCGGTCAAGATTCAAAGTGATGCTCAGACGATGGGTATTGCTCAAGGTGAGCTAGGCTTGTCGGTGCGACTAGACTTTGTGCCTCAATCTAAAAAAGTTGAAGTCGGACAACTGGTAGTAAGCTCTGGTCTAGAACCTGATATCCCTAGTAATGTGGTAGTGGGTAAAATTAAAAGTATTGATCAAGCCAGCGTGAATAGTATCTGGCAGAAATTAGCGGTCGAGCCAGTGGCCAATCTAGAGGATTTGAGTTTTGTGGCTGTGCTAATGCCCAAGCAAAGTTTTAGTTTTGAATAATTAAAATCTCATGTGGCTGAGAGTAGTAGTGATTAGTCTAGTGATGAGTTTGGTGGCGGCAGTGCAGATTGCATTTTTGCCGGCTTTGAATATGTCAGCAACGATTAATCTGGCTTTGGTGATCTTGGTGCTCTCCGTCTTTGTAGCTAGTCGGAGAAGTGCTTTGTTTTGCGCTTTGGTTTTGGGTCTCATTTTTGAAGCTTGGTCGTTTTGGAGCTTTGGAGCGATGATCGTGATTTTGACTTTGATTACAATCTTGGTGAGTTTGGCGGTTGATAACTTTTTTACTAATAAGTCGCTTTATTCTTATCTGCTACTAATTGTAGTGATGACTTTGATTTACGAGCTGTATTGGTTGTTAGTAGCGTCTTTGCCGGCGCCGATCATGATTGATCAAGCTTTTGCTTGGCTATTGTTACAAAAAATGGCGGTCAATACTGGCACCGGTATAGTTTTGTTTTATATGACCTTGGGTCTCTCAAATAGCTTTCAATCAGTGATTTTGATTAAAAAAAAGTACTAATATGAGTTGGTGGCGAGCAAGAAGAAACAATGCCGACGGTGATCCTTTTGAGTCAGTATTAACTGGTCGTTTTGGTTTTAAATCGGTGCAACGTAAATATAGTTTGGAATTGAATGATGGTGTGATGACTGATGCTTTTACGACTGAAAAACTTGGTCGCAATGTTAATTATTTTTCGCTCTGGATTAGTTGCGCTTTGGCGATCTTGATGATACTGGCATTACTCACTAAGGTCTACTGGTTGCAAGTAGTACGAGGAGATTTTTATCGTAATCTGAGTGAGGGTAATCGTATTAGAATTAAGAAAATCAGTGCTGAGAGAGGCTTGATCTATGATCGTAATCAGCGTCCGCTAGTTCATAATGTGGCTAATTTTTTGCTCTATGCTATTCCGGCTGATTTGCCGACTGATGAAGCTGAGCGTGCACAGTTATTTGCGCAGATTACTAAACTAGTGCCTGATTGGCCGCTTGCGAGCTTTCTTCAGCAATTACAAGGGATTAATAAGAATTCTTATGAGTCTTTTCAGCCCTTGTTTATAACTGACAATGTCCCTTATGAAGCGGCCTTAGCTATTTATCTGTCAGCTGATAAGATGCCGGGGGTTTTTCTCAGTAGTACTAGTCGTAGACAGTATGATTTGCCGAGTTGGTCTTTTTCTCATCTACTTGGCTACACTGGCAAGATTAATGCTGAGGAACTCGCTGGGGCTGGTACTGATTATTCGATGATTGATTATTTGGGTAAATCTGGTTTAGAAAAATTTTACGAAAATGAATTGCGAGGGGTGAGCGGTATCAAGCAGATTGAGGTTGATGCTTTTGGCAAAGAAAAAAAGACGGTCAGTGAGTCGAGTGTGGAAAACGGCCGAAGCTTACTATTGTCCATTGATATTCCAACTCAAGTTAGGTTGGAATTAACGATGAGGGAATATCTGGCTAAGGGTGGCTTTAAGCGAGCCTCGGCCATCGCTATGGATCCTAACAATGGTGAGGTTTTGGCCTTGGTGTCCTTGCCTGCCTATGATAACAATGTGTTTGCACAAGGGATTAGTAGTGAAGAGTACCAAGCTTTGATTAATGATGAGGATAAACCTTTGTATTCTCGAGCTATTAGCGGTGAGTTCCCTTCTGGCTCGACGATTAAGCCGGTGATGGTAGCGGCTGGTCTCGATAGTGGTATCGTAACTGATCAAACAAATTTTTTGAGTAATGGAGGACTTCGGATTGGTCAATGGTTTTTCCCGGACTGGAAGGCGGGTGGCCATGGTCAAACTGATGCTCGCAAGGCGATTGCCGAGTCAGTCAATACTTATTTTTATTATCTAGGTGGTGGCTATCAAGATTTTCAGGGTTTGGGTATTGAGCGAATGATGAATTATTTTAAAATCTTTGGTTTGGGTAAACAAACTGGTATTGATTTGCCTGGTGAAGAAAATGGATTTTTGCCGTCAAAAGAATGGAAAGAGGAGAAGAAAAATGAAATGTGGTATATCGGCGATACTTATCACGTAGCGATTGGTCAGGGCGATCTCTTGGTGACACCTTTGCAAGTGGCTTATTACACAACTTTTTTTGCTAATGGTGGACAGTTCTATCGTCCGCATTTACTCAAAGCGATGATCAGCCCAGAGGGCAAGCAGATCGAAATACCGGATAATAATTTGATCGGTGGAAGCAAGATTAAATCAGCTGATGTGGAGGTAGTGCGACAAGGTATGCGACAGGGTGTGACAGCTGGTAGTTCGATCAGACTCAATAGTTTGCCAGTGGAGGCGGCTGGTAAGACTGGTACAGCGCAGTGGTCGAGTAAAAAAGCCCCGCATGCTTGGTTTACTGGTTTTGCCCCTTATGACAAGCCGGAGATTGTGCTGACGATTTTGGTGGAAGAAGGTGAGGAGGGTAGTCGAGTAGCAGTGCCGATTGCTTATGATTTTATGCGTTGGTATTTTGAAGGTAAGAAGTCAGATGCTGTTATTATTCCCAAGATCGAAGCACCTAAAGTCAGCTCTGGAACGATTGAAGTTTCGGACTAAAATAAGTCTAGTAAAAGTTTTATTAGTACTTAGATACCTCTTTTTATTTCCTAATATTAGAGATTTTTAAGGTTATTTTAGCACTCTTGACACTCGAGTGCTAGAAGTGTTAGAATGGCTTTTGTTATGAATGAACGACAAGAGTTAATTCTAAAAATCATTGTCGAGGAGTACATTGAAACAGCTGCGCCAGTGAGCTCGAGTTTTTTGGTGGAGAAGTATAAATTAGATATTTCATCGGCGACGGTGCGTAATGAGATGGCCGAGCTGGAACTTGCTGGCTATATCATGCAACCACATACTTCGTCTGGTCGTATCCCGACCGAGCAAGCTTATCTGTGGTTTGTAGAAAATCTAGCACCAAAAAAGATTAGCAATGCGCTAGCTAGTAAATTAGTAGTGCCGGAGATCTGGGACGAATTGTCCTTGAAGGCGCTCGCCAAAAATCTAGCGGATATTTCGGGGCTAGCTGTCTTTTGCGCCTTTCACCGTCATAATCTCTATTATACCGGCATTAGCAATCTACTGAGTCAGCCGGAGTTTACTCAGAGTAAATTGGTTTATGATATGTCGGTGATTATTGATCGACTCGACGATATCATTAACGAGGCTTTTGATGAGTTTGTGGAAGGTCCAAAGATTAGCCTTGGTCAGGATTGTTTGTTTGGTTCTTTTACCGCTAGCGTGACTAGTAAGTACCGATTAAAAGACCATGTCGGGATCTTGGGTATTATTGGCCCCTTGCGGCAAGACTATGAGAAAAATTGGCAATTAATTAATCATCTATATGAGCAAATCAGTAAATAATGAAGATCAAGAAATTCAAAATGAAGCAGAAGAGCTAAGCGCTACGCCAGTGGTGGAGATTGATTATCAAGACAAGTATCAGCGAGCTCTCGCCGACTATCAAAATCTAGTGAAGCAGAGTGCGCGTGATAAGAGTGACTTGATCCGCTATGCCAATGAGAAGTTGCTCTCTGAGTTACTGCCAGTCTATGATTTCTTGAAAATTTCTCTGGCTCACAGCGCGGAGAATGATCCGCTGGTGGATGGCTTGAAATATGTCCTGCAAGAATTTAAAAAAGTTCTAACCAATGCTCAGGTCTCAGAGATTGAAACTACTAAAAAAAGTTTTGATTTTCACAAGATGGAAGCAGTAGAAATGGTAGCAACAGAAGATGAGGCTCTCAATGATCAAGTGGCTAAGGAATTGCAAGCTGGTTATATGATCTTTGATAAAGTAGTACGGCCAGCGAGGGTAGCGGTTTACAAGTTTGATAAGTTAGATAAGAAAGAAGAAGTTTAAAAATAATCAGTCAAAAGTCTAAGGCTAATTAATTGTCCTTTTAGCTTAGGACTTTCAGACTTACTAAAATATATGTCACTAATTAAATGGACACCACTGTTTAATCCTTTTGAGGAGATGGACAGAAATCTAAGTGAATTAGCGCCGTTGATGCGAGATAATGAGGGTTTTGTGCCGGCGATTGATATGTATGAGCAAGCTGATGCTTTTATCGTTGAAGCGCAGCTAGCTGGTATTGATCCAGAGCAAGTTAGTATCGCTATTGATGACGGTGTCTTATCCATCAAGGGGACGAGTGAAAAGAAAAGTGAGGTTGATGAGAAGAATTATTATCGCAAAGAAATTCGTCGAGGCAGTTTCTATCGCAGTTTGCCATTACCGGCTCAGGTGCTGGGTGATGAGGCGAAGGCTGAGGCGAAGGGTGGCGTGCTAACGATTAGCATTCCAAAGGCTAAGAAAGCCGAACCAAAACAGATTAAAATTAATAAAGCTTAAGATTATAATTAATGAAGCCCGCCGCCGCTCCTAGCGGAGCTATGGCGAGGTAAAAAAATATGTCAAAGATTTTAGGTATTGATTTGGGAACAACCAATTCAGCGGTGGCGATCATGGAGGGTGGTAGTCCGAAGATTTTGGAAAATGCTGAAGGCGCTCGCACTACTCCGTCGACCGTTGCTATTTCCAAGAGTAATGAAAGATTAGTCGGTCAAAGCGCTAAGCGTCAGGCTGTGACTAATCCAGAAAATACTATCTATGCTGTGAAGCGTTTGATGGGCAGAGCTTTTAATGATACAGAAGTGCAAAGAGATATTAAGATCATGCCTTATAAGATCGTGCAGTCTGGAACTAGTGCTAAAGTCAAGATTCAAGACAAAGAATATTCACCTCAAGAAGTCAGCGCCATGGTGCTAGCCAAAATCAAGGCTGATGCCGAAGCGCGACTAGGTGAAAAAATTACCGAAGCGATTATCACTGTGCCAGCTTATTTTGACGATACTCAGCGACAGGCGACCAAGGATGCTGGTCAGATTGCCGGTTTGACTGTCAAGCGTATTATCAATGAGCCGACAGCCGCGGCTCTCGCCTATGGTTTTGATAAGAAAAAGGGTCAGAAGATTGCGGTCTATGACCTCGGTGGTGGTACCTTTGACGTCTCGATCCTAGCTGTCGATATCGACGAGATTGGTGGTGATGTCAAAGTGTTGTCTACTAATGGTGATACTCACTTGGGTGGTGAAGATTTTGATTTGCGTCTAATTAATTATATTATCGAAGAGTTTAAAAAGGATCAGGCGATTGACCTATCCAAAGATCCGCTAGCTTTGCAACGTATCAAAGAAGCGGCTGAAAAAGCCAAGATTGAACTATCTACGACTAATGAAACTGAAATCAATCAGCCGTTTATCACTGTGGGTGCTGAAGGTCCAAAGCACTTAGTGATGAAGATCAGTCGTGCCAAGTTAGAAAGTCTGGTTGAGGATTTGGTGGTCGCAACCATTGAGCCATGTAAGAAGGCTCTGGCTGATGCCAAGATGAGTGTAGCTGAGATTGAAGAAGTTATTTTGGTCGGCGGTATGACTCGTATGCCAATGGTGCAAGCTAAGGTCAAAGAATTCTTTAAGCGTGAACCAAACTTGAGCGTCAATCCTGATGAAGTAGTAGCGCTAGGTGCGGCGGTGCAGGCTGGTATTATGTCCGGCGAGACTAAGGATATTTTGCTCCTCGACGTCACACCTCTCACTCTCGGTATTGAGACCTTGGGCAGTGTGTCAACACCTTTGATTGAGCGCAATAGCACTATTCCAACTTCTAAAACTCAAGTATTCTCGACAGCAGCTGACAATCAAACCAGTGTGGATATTCATATTTTGCAAGGTGAGCGTCCAATGGCTTCTGACAACAAGAGTCTAGGTAGATTTATCTTGGATGGTATCCCACCAGCTCCAAGAGGTATTCCTCAAATCGAAGTTAGCTTTGATATTGATGCTAATGGTATTTTGAATGTGAAGGCCAAGGACAAAGCCAGTGGTAAAGAACAAAAAATTACTATTACTGCTTCGACAAGTCTCAGTAAAGAGGAGATCGAACAAATGAAGCGTGACGCAGAAATGCATGCTGATGAAGACAAGCGTAAGCGTGAAAATATTGATATCAAAAACCAAGCAGAAGCGACTGTTTTCCAGCTCGAGAAATTGATCAAAGAGTCTGGTGACAAGATGGAAGCGGCTTCCAAGACTGAATTAGAGCAGAAATTAGGTGACTTGAAGAGCCTCAAAGAAACTGAAAATTACGAAGATATAAAAGTTAAGATGGAAGAAGTAAATCAGCTAGCTCAGCAGATTGGTGCAGCGATGTATCAAAGCGCTAGTCAGGCTGGTGCTGAACAAGCAGCTGGTCCAGAACCTCAGACTGAGGAGAAAAAAGATGGTCCGATCGAAGGTGAGGTTGTCAATTAACAATTTGCAATTATCAATTTACAATTAACTAGTGGGCTACAAATGAAAATTTGTAAGGATTTATATTTGTAGCCTAGAGAAAAATGTCAAAAGATTACTACAAAGTGCTAGGCGTCGACAAAGGTGCAAGCGACGAAGAGATTAAAAAAGCTTTTCGTCGTTTGGCGCACCAACATCACCCTGATAAAGCCGGTGGTGACACCGAGAAGTTCAAAGAGGTTAATGAAGCCTATCAAGTCCTCAGTGACAAGCAGAAAAAGGCTCAGTATGATCAGTTTGGTCAGACTTTTGATGGTGCTGGTCCGGGTGGTTTTGGCGGTGGGCAGGGTTTTGGCGGACAAGGCTTCAATATCAACATGGATGATCTAGGTGATCTCTTTGGTGGTTTTGGCGATATGTTTGGCTTTGGTGGGCAAGGTCGTGGTGCTCGCTCGGCACGTGGTCGAGATCTAGAGATCAAGATTACAATTGGTTTTTCTGAAGCGGTCTTTGGCTGTGATAAGGAGATCAAGATCAAGAAATATGCTAAGTGCGATGACTGTCAGGGCTCGGGAGTGCCAGCTGGTGCTAAAGTAACTACTTGTGAAGTCTGCAAAGGTGCTGGTCAAGTGATGAGTGTTCAGCGAACGATGCTTGGTGCGATTCAGATGCAGACGACTTGTCAGGCTTGTGGTGGTGAAGGCAAAAAGTCCTCAGATCATTGCAAGGGCTGTCGTGGTACTGGTCGAGTAGAGAGACAGGTTGAGCTATCGGTCAAGATTCCGCCTGGTATTGATAATGGGGAGACGATCAGACTGACTGGTCAAGGCGAAGTCGGTCCGAAAGGAGCTCCGGCAGGCGACCTCTATCTGCATATTTTTTATGAGCAGGATAAACGTTGGCAGCGGACTGGTTATGATATCCAGTCAACGGTTAATATCAAGCTCAGCCAAGCTATCTTGGGTGATACAGTCGAAGTGGAAACGGTTGATGGGGTGGTCAGTCTCAAGATTCCTGAGGGCACGGCTAGTGGCTCAGTGATTGCGCTGCGAGGTAGTGGTGTGCCGAGACTACGAGCGAGTGGTCGCGGTGACCAACTAGTCACTGTCAAAGTTGAGATCCCCAAGAAACTAAATAGACGGCAAAGAGAATTAGTAGAAGCTTTGCAAAAAGAAAGCCTTTAAAATTTTAAAGGCTTTTTGTATTTTATGTCTGATAAAAATAAAATCATTGTGATACTCGGTTCGACTGCCTCTGGCAAGACGGCTTTGGCGGTCGAGCTAGCTCGTAAACTAGATGGCGAGATCGTCAGCGCTGATAGTCGCCAAGTTTACCGTGGTATGGATATCGGCACTGGTAAGGATTTAGAAAGCTACGGTGATCTGCCTTATCATCTCATCGATGTAGCTGACCCCAAAGAAGTTTTTGATCTGGCGCAATTCAAGAAACTAGCTGAAGCAGCGATTGCTGATATCACCAGTCGAGCTAAAGTGCCAATCGTTGTTGGTGGGACAGGTTTGTATCTAGAAGCTTTGATTAGTAATTTTCAATTAGCCGAGGTGCCGGCTGATGATAGTTTGCGTGAGGAGTTAGAGCGCAAAACAATCGAGGAGCTCTTTGGTATGATCCAAAAATATAATACTAACTTTGCGGCTAACATTAATAATAGCGATTTAAATAATAAACGACGACTGATCCGTTATGTAGAAGTTTTTGCTGGATCTGGACAAGTGACCAAGAAAGCTGAGAGTTTGTATCAAACTTTAATAATTGGCCTTGACTGTCCTAAAGAAGAATTACAATCGAGGATTGAAGCTCGACTAATGAAGCGGCTCGATGAGCAAGAAATGGTCGAGGAAGTTAATGACTTAAATAGACAAGGAGTAGCTTGGGAGCGACTTGAGAGCTTCGGTTTGGAATATAAGTTTATCGCTTGGTATTTACAAGACAAAATTGACTACGAAGAAATGGTCGAGCGACTACAAAAAGCCTCTTGGCAATTTGCTAAGAGGCAGTTGACTTGGTTTCGGCGTTGGGAGCGGTCTGGCCAAAAGATAAATTGGCTCGGTCCGGACGATGGTGCTAGAGCTTATGAACTAGCGCTTAGATTTTTACGAGATTAGAGGCTTGACCCTTGCTGAAATTGATAATGTTTTCGACGGTGGTGTTGGTAATACGGTCAACAGCTTCGGTAGTATCAAAGCCGATGTGAGGGGTAAAGATAACGGCGGGATGATTGATGATTTGAAGATTCATCTTGTACACGGGATTGGCTTTGTCCTTGTCAGTTAGATGAGGATGGTTTTTGGTGATCATTTCTTCTTCTTCGAGGACATCGAGGCCGGCGGCGCTGATAATTTTCTTTTCTAGGGCCATGAGCAGGGCTTCGGTTTCAATGACAGCGCCACGAGAGACATTGAGTAATACTGCGCCTTTTTTGATATCACGAATGTTTTGGAGATTGATGAGATGATGGGTGAATTTGTTATAAGGGACATTGAGACTGATGATATCGGATTTGCTCAAAACGGTTTTGAGATCTTTGTACTCATAGCCGAGAGTTTCTGACAGGAAGATATCTTCGTGAAGGTCATAGGCGAGGATATTCATGCCAAAGCCACGAGCGATACGAATAGTATTTTTGCCGATGTTACCGGCGCCGATGACGCCGAGAGTTTTGCCACGTAGATCAAAGCCTTTGTAATGAGCGTCAGAATAGAGATTGTGATCAGTGATACGTTGATAGTCGACAAGGCGACGGGCGATAGAGAGTAGTAGAGCAAAGGAGTGTTCGGCAACGGTGTTTTCGCCATAAGATGGTACAGTAGCGACGGCGATTTTGTTTTTGACGCAGTAAGCAAGGTCAATGTGATCAAAGCCGGTGGAGCGAGTGCTGATCAGTTTGAGCTTGGGAAATTGCTTGAGGAACTTGGCGTCAAATTTGGAATAGACAAAACCAGAGAGAATCTCGGTGTTTTTGATACGAGTAAGGTCGCTAGTTTTTAGTCGGTCGGCGCTAGCTGAGAAATAAGTGATTTGGTGATTTTTGAGAGCACGATCAAAGATGATTTTTTCGCAGTCTTGAGTGTCGAGAATGGTAATTTTCATACAATAATTTAATACTTTCACGTCATCCCAGCTTTCGCTGGGATGACGTGGTTCTAAGAATTAATAATTTTGGTAATTAAATCTGGTAAGGTTTTGGGATTAGCTTTGCCACCGCTAGCGGCCATGACTTTGCCGACGAGGAAGTTCATGAGCGTGGTTTTGCCAGCCTTGAAAGCTGAGCTTTGCTCAGGGTGTTCGGCGAGGACTGAGCGAATGATTTCTGACAGAGCTTCGTCATTGTCTAGTTGCTCGAGATTGAGATCGATCATAATCTGGCTAGGATCACCACCGACTTGGTACATTTGATTAAAGATGATTTGGGCGGCGCTAGAATTGATTTTGTCTTGATAGAGTAGGCTAATCAATTCTGCCAAGTTCTCGGCCGTAAAGCGAATATCAGTAATAGATTCATTGTTGATTTTGAAGTGCTTAAAGAGTTCGGTGGTGAGCCAGCCGGAGGCTAGTTTGACAAGAGTGTTTTTTTGTCGCTCCCAAGTGTCGCCGGTAGAATTGATCCATTCGTAGAGTTCGGACATTAATTCTTCAGCAAAGTTAGCGAGTAGAGTGTCACTGGCAAGTAGCTCAGCGTCCGCTCGACTAAAGCCATATTCTGAGGCGAGACGAGCAGCTTTGGCCTGAGGTAATTCGACGACTTGATTTTTAATCTCAGTCAGCCAAGTCTCATCAATGATCAATGCAGGGATATCTGGCTCTGGGAAGTAGCGATAATCGGCCTGTGTCTCTTTGACACGTTGACTGACTGTGGTATTAGTCTGATCATTCCAACCACGAGTTTCGGGGCTGATATGTTGTTTTTGATCTAGAGCTTTGCTTTGACGCTCAATTTCAAAATTAATAGCTTTTTCGAGAGCTTTGAAAGAGTTGATGTTTTTGACTTCGACTTTGGCGTTGAGTTGCTGATCGCTGGTGGCTTTTATTTGGCCGTCTTCGTAGAGCCAAGAGCCGGGGATTTGCAAGCTGACATTGGCTTCACAACGCATTTGGCCTTTTTCCATGTCAGCATCACTGATCTGAAGGTAGCGCAGAGTTTGTTGGAAATGCTGACAAAAATGTTTAGCTTCAGCGGCGTTAACTAGGACTGGTTCAGTGACCAATTCAATCAAAGGCGCACCAGCACGATTAAAGTCAATGGCTGAGTAGCTGGAGCTATGACTGAGTTTGCCAGTGTCCTCTTCGAGATGAATGCGAGTGATGTCGATATGGCGATCAGGACTAATAGCTAGCCGGCCGTGATGACAAAAGGGCAAGTCGTACTGAGAGATTTGATAGCCCTTGGGTAGATCAGGATAGAAATAGTTTTTGCGGTCAAATTTGGAGTGTTGGTTGATTTGACAGTTCAAAGCTAGGCCTAGTAGTAGGCACTTTTCGATCGCTGACTTATTTGGTAGTGGTAGAGTACCAGGGTGACCGAGGCAAATCGGGCAGGTATTGGTATTAGCTGGATCGTCAAAGCGATTGGCGCAACTACAAAACATTTTGGAGGCGGTTTTGACCTCGGTGTGGATTTCTAGACCAATGATAACGTCATAATTCATAGATTATTATTGTAACAGATATTAGCCAAATGAAAAGCGATAAATTGACAAAAAGGTCGATTTATAATATAAAATAGTCTAGTTCTTTATTAAAAAAGGAGGCTTCATGTTAATAGCTACAAGCGTTGCGGTGCTTTCGTTTGCTTTGATCTGCGTTATGCTAATTGTTGGTAGATATGATCGGAGTGAAGTAACTGGTCAATTGATTGATCGATCGCTAGAGCCTTGTTTTTGGGTCATGGGTGTTTCTAGCATCTATGCTTGGATGGCTTTCTTGATTTGGTCTGGTCGCAATCTCTATGATCTGACCGGTTTAGAAGCATATTTTAAATAATTTAAAAGCCCTAGGTTAATCCCAGGGCTTTATTTATTGTAGGCCAGTTGAGCCAAAGCCAGCAGTACCTCGATCAGTTTTGTCATTAATCTGAGTTTCGATCAGTGTTGGTAGGTAGACTGGCTGAATGAGGAGTTGAGCGATTTTTTGCCCAGCCTCGATTTGGTAATCAGTGTCCGCGAAGTTATAGAGGTTGATAATAATTTCACCACGATAGGCTTCGTCGATGACACCGGCGAGAGTGTGTAACCCAAGCTTGGCTAAGCCGCTTTTATCCCAAATAAGACCAACGGTCTGGCTAGGTAGAGCGAGCTTAAGTCCAGTTGGAATTAGCTCCCAGCTGTGAGCTGTGATGATGCTAGAGTCTAGCGCAAAGAGATCAAGTCCAGCGTCAGTAGGATGAGCGCGGACTGGTACTTTGGCGCGAGGATCTAGTTTTTCAATTAGTAGCGCTATAAGATTTGATTAAGTAATTGATTTGATCGTAAATCAATTGGCTGATTATTTCAACTGTTAGCATTTGATTGTTTGGTGCACAATTGATTTTACTGGTATTGCCTAAGAATCCGAGCTTTTGTAGCTCATCATAACAGCTGGCGGTCCGGATGAGATAATTACTATCAGCTTCATGCTTATCTAAATCACCATTAGGATTGCGATTTCGAATCAGGGTTTGGATTTGTTCCTCGGGTAAGCTGAGAATAACTGTGTGATCAGGTTGAGCTAAGCGATTGTGGTGATATTCCAGTTTGATAATCTTTTTGTATAGAGCTTGTCGCTCTGATTGATCAATGACTCGAGCGCCTTGATGGGCGAGATTTGAGCTCACATAGCGATCAAAGATAACGAAGTCGTTATTATTGATAGCTTGTTTGATTTGATCAAGAGCATCAAGACGGTCGGCGGCGTAGAGTTGAGCAGCGGCAAAGGCGTCTAAATCTAATTGTCTTTTCAGATAGCGTTTGATTTCTGGTCCAAAGGGGCCGTCATATCTCGGAAAAGATATGATTTGAGTGCTGAAGCCGTTAGCTGTTAGTCTTTGATGCAAAGCTTGACTTTGCGTAGCCTTACCGGTACCGTCGGTACCTTCGATAACTATGATGGCTGACATGAGTGTCTCCTATAATGTTAATGTTAATGAACAGAAAAATTAAGTTGGTCCAGTTGAGAGTATAAAGCATCTAAGCTGGAGTTATTTACTATCTTGATCTTGGCCTTAGCCATGACTTCTTTGATATGACTATTGGCTTCGGATTTTTGATCAGCAAGGAAGGCTCTAAAGCTCTTGCTAGCGTCATCGCTGTTTTGACCGCGCTTACGAAGTCTTTGCCAGCGTGTGCGTTCGTCACAGTCGACTGCTAGCAAATGAAAGTTACGATGGTTCTGGAAAGAGTCGATGTCAGGATGACGACGAATGCCTTCTAGGATAATAATCTGATTAGGATTATTATAGATTTTTTTCAGTAGTGCAGTGATAAGTATGTCATCACCAAAAGTTGTTCTGAGACTAAGTGACAAAGTATCGAGATTGGGCCTGTTTTGTGGCAGGTTGAGTTCGTCGAGAAAATGTCTAAGTGTGTCAGAAAAAGCGTAACGAGGACAATCAAGCTTCTTGGCTAAGTAGTCAGCGACTTGGCTTTTGCCGCTGCCGATTAGTCCAGTAATGCCGATAATAAGCTTATCAGTTATCTCCATGATCAAGTCTCCTTGTATAGTGTACAAAATGTTTTAAGCAAATGCCTGGTTTTATATTGGTTTAAAAGGGCGAGTTTGTCAAAAGTTTTGGATTAAACAAAAACAGCTCCTAGTAGGAGCTGTCTTGTAATACTTAAAGGTATTAGATAGAGACTTTGATGCCAGGTCCCATAGTAGAAGCGATAACAGCTTTCTTGATATAGGCGCCTTTGGCGCTAGCCGGCTTGGTCTTCTTGACGGCGTCAATGAAGGTTTGGAAGTTTTCGACTAGTTGAGTGGTCTCAAAAGAAGTTTTGCCAATGATGGCGTGCAAATTGGCAGTGTCATCATTCTTGAAGCTAACTTTACCTTTCTTGAGTTCTTCAACAGCCTTGGCTGGGTTAGTGCTGACGGTTTCGTTCTTTGGACTTGGCATGAGGCCACGAGTACCGAGGATCTTAGCAATCTTAGCTAAGTTCTTCATCATGGCTGGTTCTGCCACCGCGACTTGGAAATCAGTTTTTTCAGTCTTGGCGATTTCAGCGATCAAGTCATCACCACCGACGAGGTCGGCGCCAGCAGCCTTACAGGCAGCTTCTTTGTCAGCAGAGACAAAGGCGGCGACGCGAACCTTACGACCGGTACCGTGAGGCAAAGAAATAGCACCACGGACTTGTTGATCACCTTTACGTGGGTCAATGCCCATGAGTAGGTGAACTTCAACAGTGGAGTTAAATTTGGTGCTAGCTAGTTTCTTGGTCAATTCTAGAGCTTCGGTAATGCTGTAGCTTTGAGTTTTGACGAAAGTGACTTCAGGTTTGGTTTTAGACATAAAGTTAGTGGTGCAAACGTTTCTTTATGAAACTCCCACAGATAATTAATTTTTAATTTCAACACCCATTTGACGAGCGCTGCCGGCGATAATGCGCTTGGCGGCTTCGATATCAGTGGTGTTAAGGTCGGATAACTTGATCTTGGCGATTTCAGTTAATTGAGCATCAGTCAGGCTGCCAACTTTTTTGAGGAGTGGGCTGCCGGAACCTTTGTCAATCTTGGCGAACTTTTTGATCAATTCACCGGCTGGAGCAGTCTTCAAGATAAAGCTAAAAGTCTTGTCGGCGTAAACAGTGATTTCAGCCGGAATGACTTCGCCCATTTTGTCTTGAGTAGCGGCGTTGAACTTCTGACAGAAATCAGAGATGTTGAGGCCGTGTTGACCGAGGGCAGGACCGATTGGTGGGGTAGGGTTAGCTTGACCACCGCGGATCTGTAATTTGATTTTAGTAACAATTTTCTTAGCCATATATTTTAGCATTATACTTTAGGGATAATGCAAGTTTTTTTAGCCAAGTTTGTAGAAGCGTCAAACTTAGGTAGATGCCTCAGGCACCGTGCTCTGCTCACCAGTAATGATGATCAAGTCACGATGCCTGAGCTTTGGTTATTAAAGTTTTTTAATTTGTAAGAAGTCGAGCTCGACTGGAGTTTCACGACCAAACATGGAGATGGAAACTTTGATCTTGCCACGTTCTTTGTCGATATCAATGATCTTGCCGTCTAGATTCTTGAATGGTCCATCGACGATCTTGACCGGAGTGTCGACAGCGATGTCCATTTTGAACTTAGGTTCTTCGACGCCCATGCGTTTTTGCAGAGCTTTGATTTCTTCTTCGCTGATTGGGGTAGGGATGGTGCCGGTACCAATGAAACCAGTGACGTTAGGAGTGTTGCGAACAGCGTACCAAGAGTCGTCAGTCACGATCATTTCCACTAGTACGTAACCAGGGAAGATTTTTTCTTCAAAGACTTTACGTTTGCCGTTTTGAATTTTAATTTTCTTTTCTTTGGGAATCAGAACATTAAAAATTTTGTCCTCCATGTCCATGGATTCGATTCTTTGTTTCATGTTCTGGGCCACATTTTCTTCGTAGCCGGAATAAGTATGAATGACATACCATCTGCGACCTTGATTTAAAACCTGCTTGGCCATATGTTTGATCTTTTAAATAATGAACTTAGTTAGCGATAAAATAGGCAAGAGCCTTGCTGAAAGCAGTGTCGAGCACAAAGACAAAAATAGCGAGTCCAATAGTGACGGAAACTACCAAAATAGTGTAATTGTAAGTTTCTTTGCGGGTTGGCCAAGTGACTTTTTTCATTTCAGCAATCGCTTCCACGAAGTATTTCTTGATTTTGTCCATAGGATTACTTTTGGTTTTAAAAACAGACCCGCTGGGGGCTGTTAAGTTATGGCTATATTGTAGGTTAATAATCGTACTTTGTCAAATATATCGACTTGTAAATAAAGCTTTAAATTAGCCAAAATATATATTTGCCGTAAATTTGGACTTTTCTCCTTAAAAATGGCTTATATTTAAGTAAAGTATTGACAAATGGCCTATTTGTAGTAAAATAAGAAAGTAAGAAAATAATATTTTAAAGCTATGGCTACTATTTTAAAAGCAACTTCTAGAGGTCAGGTTACGATTCCAATGGCTTGGCGTAAGCGTTTTAAGACTGATCAATTTATTGCCACTATGAATAATGATACATTAGAAATAACACCTTTATTATTGAATGATCAAGAGAAAACTAGCGACTATACAGTTTTTGATGCCATTAGAGATAATAATGGTCAGGGTATTAAGGCTGATGACTTGGTGAAGATTTTGAAAAAACTCCAGGCTTAGTATGGATAAGATTAGTACGCTGATCCAAAAAATAACTAAGTCAGAAAGAGCTTTATTGTTGAACCTGATTGAGAGATTGATGGCTGGTGACAAGACTTTAAGATTTATTAAATTAAAAAATTCTGATCTGTATCGCTTGCGACATGGTAAATTTAGAATAATTTTTCATAGAGAAGATGTTATAATTATTGATAGTATTAAGTTGCGTAATGATAATACTTATAAAAATTTGTA
>DBEB01000006.1 GCA_002293855.1 Candidatus Falkowbacteria bacterium UBA917 | reverse complement strand
AATACATCTTTTACAAAATAATCGGTTCTACTTAAAAATAGGAATGAAAGAGATAGTATGTATGCTATCACCAATAAAGTATCGTTTCTTTTGTTAACATATGCCAAATAAAAATGGTACATGAAAGCCGGAACAAAAACCACGCCAGCATAAACCATTCTATCCCAAAAAATCACGCTTTCTATGTTATTTTTCTGATAAAACATCATGAATGTAGCAAATAACCAAACTGTTACAGCTAGGGCATGAAGTGCAAATGTGAAATTTACTTTGGATTTTGTATTTTTCAAGAATACAAAAATACCAATCAAAAAAACCATTATTGAGCCTATACCTGGAATCACTGTTTCTAAATTCATATTTTTTTATTTTATCACATTTTTTGAACATTAAAAAAGACGGTTACATGAACCGTCTTTATTGTACAAATCTTTATCTAGCAAAAACCGATGGAAGCATTTTGTGAAAAGATTTTACTTCTTTAGTAAAGCACCTTGGTTTACCAAGACCAAATTTTCCGTTAAAAAGATCCCCTATTAATTTAATGTTTTCTTCTGAAACAATAAACCAATTGGCAGTTTTTATCTCTTGAACGCTTTGATTAGCCTTGAGACAATGAGCAATAACTAATGCCTCTGCGAAACAGCCGAATATTACGCCCTTTGACAATCTCAACATTTTATAAGATAAAGGACCACCTACATATTTAAGATCCTTAGAATAAGGATCGCCGGCATGGAGAAGTATCACCCTATCTTTACAGTGATTATATTCTTCCTCGCTAAGATTTTTTGGCTCTGCCACATCAATTATCATTAGCCTTTCATCCGACTTTCTGATTTTATCAATTATACCTGGATCTAGAGAAGAGCTATCAGAATGTGTGCAGGCTATTACAGAAGTCACGGTGCCAAGATCCTCAAAGGCCATACATGTTTCTATTCCGATATTATCACGGACAGAATCAAGTCTAGCTTTATCAGAACCCAAACCAACTACCAGATAACCAAGACTCTTTAGATGTTTAGCCATCATGTTACCTAAAAATCCAGACGGACCCAAAACGGCTATACGAGACTTTTCTTGTATCTTAGACATTTGAAAAGCTCTTAGAGTATCGTTTTGCAAGGAAACACCAGTACCGTTATCACCTATCGTAAAAACTATACTTGGGAATTCTAGTTTCAACTGCTCCATTTTCTCTGCAGAAAACAACCTCTTTGTCGTAGCTGCAAACAAAACAACTCTAACACCTTTACGCTCAGCCCATTCAACAGCTGAAATAAATTGAGCCTGCGCCTTTTTACGTCCTTTGACAGTAAAAATATCAGCAGCAGTTGAATTAATCACCCTAACTCTGCCGGAAATATTACCAAACCAAAAACGATTAGCATTAAAGTGTCCGCACTTTGCATTTATGTAGCCAACATAACGTCTTCTATCTATATCATCTCTTAGATTAGAAATAAACACTACGTCAACTACATTTGGTTTTTTTGTAATAATTCTCAAAAATGTACGCCAGTCAAGAAGAGCAATAATAGCTCTCCATATTAGTGATAGCATAAAAACCTCCGCACTTGTTTGTAAATGAACTTTTAATTTAATGACTATATTATATCATATTTCTATAATATTGTCAATTATAGCTACTTGGTGTTTTTTGTTTAAAGTTAGCTAATATTTTTGGATAATTCTGTGTTCTTTGACTTTGACTATTCTTTCTTTTAGACTACTAGCACTTTAGTTCATTATAAAAAATAAAGGAGTTTGACAATGAAGCCCAAAAACAAGCTACTGACTGTAGCTAATTTCATTACCGTAACAGGCATAATCGCCGTAGGCGTGGCTTGCTACCACTTGATAAACCAATCTTGGTGGCCTTGGTTTTTTATCAGCTTTACTTGGGTGGGGCTGAGTGATCTGCTAGATGGCTATATCGCTCGCAAAACTGATGAGATATCTGATTTGGGAGAGTTTCTTGATCCGGCTCGTGACAAGCTAGCTATTTTAGTTCTAATTTGTATCAGCTGGCCGATGACCTTGATAGTAATACTCTTGGAATTAATTTCTATTTACTATTCCAAAAAAGCTAGAAAAATATCTGACTATCATATCATCACAAACACTAGCAAGGTCATGACTACCTGTCAGTTTATCATTATCAATTTGATTGGACTTGGCTATCTACTAGGCTGGTCAGCACTCACAATACAGATGATGTTTGTAACAATTTATGTTACATCTATCTGCAGGGCGCTTAGTTATTATCGTTATTGCCAGACTTCTGCTATTTAAAAAAAGCCGCTTCTAGGAAGCGGCTTTTATTATTTCTTACTAACAGCTCTAATGGTGTCGAGCAGCTCGTGGACATCAAAGGGTTTTTCGATCAAGCCTTTCACAACCGGAAGCTTGTGGAAGTTACCGTGTTCAGCTTGGAAATTTTTGTCTTTGATTGGCATGGCGCTGACAATGATGACTGGCACAGTCTTGAGATCGTCATCAGAACTCATAAAATTGCAAATATCAAAACCACTAACCTCAGGCATAGTGAGATCGACGAGCGCTACATCGTAGTGCTCAGCTTTGAGTTTTTTTAAACCTTCTTTACCAGATAGAGAGAAATCAACTTGAAAGCTCTTGTCCATCGACAAGACGCTTTTGATTAGAGCATTGATATTGATATCATTGTCAATCACTAAAATTTTCATATATTTGTATGCAACCGACTAGGTTACATGATTTTCTTAACTTTTACTCGGCCTTGTTCATCTCGATCAGTTTGAGCTAGGGAGCGTTCACGCTCATCCTTGGGACATGCTTCTATTTTATCATTTCTCAGTTGATTAGCCAAGCCAGAAAGACTAGTCGTCAAAGTCACATCGTCAGTGTTCACCATTTTTAATTCATCAATATAGCCAAAAACTTTGGTCAGCTCACCAGCATAATGCTCGGCTTCACTATCAGAAACTTGGAGCCTAGCTAATTTGGCAATGTGCTCAATTTTATTTTTGTCCATATGATTAAGAAAGCAATTTGATTAATTCGTCTTCAGTGATAATTTTAACACCTAGATCTTTGGCCTTAGTTAGCTTAGAACCAGCCTTCTCCCCCGCTACCAGATAGCTGGTGTTTTTACTCACTGACTCAGAGATATCGGCGCCAAGTTCGCGTAGCTTAGCCTTGGCTTCATCTCGCCCTAGAGCAGAGAGTGTGCCAGTCAAGACAAAACTAAGTCCAGATAATTTACCGCTACCCTTTGACTGACTAATGATTAGCTCGAGCTTAGCAGTTTGCAATTTATTTAACAACTTAATACTACTTTGATCATGAAAATATTCATAGACACTCTCAGCCACAATCGGACCAACATCTTCCCACTGCTGTATAGTCTCTAAGTCTAGGCCACTGATCCAAGTAACAAAGCCTTCGAGATTTAGAGCCGTAGCTTTGGACTTTTGCTGAGCGAGACTGAAGTAGTGACTGATCGTGATAGCTGTTTCCTCGCCAATATGCCGGATGCCGAGAGCGTAAATAAACTTAGACAAAGCTAGACTGCGGCGACGAGCAATGGCCTCGAGGAGATTATCAGCCGCCCGATCAGCAAAGCCCTCTAACTCCAAGAGATCATTTTTGGACAGACTGTAGAAGTCAGCTGGATCCTTGACTAGACCAGCGGCGTAGAGCTGTTCAATAATTTTTGGACCTAATCCATCGATATCTGCGGCATTTTTACTTGCCCAGTGCATAAGGCGACGGATATTAGTCGCGTAGCAATCTTTGTTAACGCAGCGCAGAGCCACTTCGTCAGCTGACTGATCAATGTCAGAACCGCAAACCGGACAATGTTTAGGTGGCGTGATAGTTTTTTCTTGACCGCTGCGCAGATTGACTAACACTTCAATCACCTTGGGAATGACATCACCGGCGCGCTCAATAATCACAGTGTCGCCGATTTTCAAACCGAGCCGCTTGATCTCGTCGTAGTTATGCAGCGTAGAATGACTAACAGTCACACCGCCAATAGCGACTGGGTCGAGCACTGCTCGTGGTGTGAGAGCGCCAGTACGCCCGACTTGCCAATCAACCGACCTGACGACAGTAGTCGCCTGCTCGGCGGCAAATTTGTAAGCTAGTAGATAGCGCGGACCCTTACCGATGACGCCGAGAGTTGGCCAGAGCGAGAGACGATCAACCACCGCCACCATACCGTCACAGTCAAAACCGACTTCTGATTTGTGATCTTGGTAGTGGTGATGGAATTTGATTAAGTCTTCGAGTTTAGGGCAGACTTGATTGTGTTTCAAAATTTTAAAGCCGAGCAGTGCGGCTAATTGATGTTCTTGATGGTGATATTCTAGGCCAAAATCAGTGATGATGTCATAGGCATAAAATTGCAAACGACGCTCACGAGTGATACTTGGGTCAAGCTGACGAATGGAGCCGGCAGCGGCATTGCGAGGATTAGCTAGTGTAGCTTTACCTGCCTTAGCGTAGGCCTCATTGAGAGCAGCGAAGTCAGCATGATTGATAACAGCCTCACCGCGAACCTCAATCTCGCCATTAGTGATAAGCTCGCGACAGTTAGCACTTTGAGCCTTGGTCAAACCCAGTTGGAGTAATTCAGCTTCAGTTGGTAGGCGCAAGCGCAAAGGAATGCTATCGAGAGTTTTGAGGTTACCCGTAACATTTTCACCGACGGCACCATCACCACGAGTAGCAGCTTGGACAAAGAGACCTTGTTTGTAAATCAAGCTCATGGCGAGGCCGTCCATTTTCATTTCAGCGAAGTAGCATAGCTGTGACCGCTCGCTCGGTGACAGGAGCTTAAGCAGACGATCCTGCCAGTCACGCAAGTCTTGCTCGGAGAAGGCGTCATAAATAGAGAGCATAGGCCTGCGATGCTCAACTTTTTCAAATTTGGCAAGCGCCTGACCATTGACTCGCTGAGTTGGCGAATCAGCGCTAACTAGAGCCGGAAAAGATCGCTCTAAGGCTTCTAATTCGTTTTTTAAGCTGTCGAGCGCAGCATCAGAAATCTCTGGAGCGTCAAGGACGTGATAGAGATAATTATGCCGATTGATTTCCTCGCGTAATTTAATAATTCTGATTTTGGCGTCTGATTCATTCATAAAAGACTGAGTGATTAACTGAGCTTATTATAGGGATAATTGAGAAAATAGCAAAACTGCTGACTAATCACAAAGACCAGCGCAGCCATCGTCATCACCAGAAGACTTGCCAGCACAATCCGGCAAGCAAAAATTAAGATAGAGCTCACGACTGGTATTAGCCTGATTACCACGAGCATTGAGAGCGATAATTTGCGAACCAGGATAATTGGTAGCTTTGACCCAGTACTTAGGCTGAGTTTCGCCAGCTAATAGTCCGGTTAAACTATAATTAGCCGGATCACCGGGACAAAAGGGCGTTACCTTAGTAAGCAAACTAAGTGTCACCGGAATAGCCAAGTGACAATTACCATCATCAAGAATATTATCGCCATAAAGCTTGTAGAGATTGAGGGCTTGTTCGGCACCAGACTCAGCAGCATAAAAAGCCTTGGCACTCGCTCCTTGCGCGCGACGAGCCATGAGACCATTCATAATAATATCAATACCAATCATAGCCACAACAAAGATACCAAAGAGCAAAAAGACACTGGTTAAAATGGCGGAAGCACGAGGCTGGGACATATTTAGAATTGTTCACCGTTGCGAGCGGTAATAAAATTAGTAAATTCCATTTCTGGCGGTTGCCAAATGAAGCTACGAAGCTTGATATAGTAACTCAGCGTAGCTGGACGATGACGATCAGCCGAGCTGAGATTACTAAAGTTAGTAGCGCTAGCTGTAAACTTCAAAACCTCAATGTCTTGTGGAGTGATGTAGGCTTCGCGAACATTGGCAAGTAGACCACAAGTGACGGCGCTACCACCATGAGCACATCGAGAGACTTTGAGTCGCTTGATATTGCTAGCTGAAGCATCGACACGCAAAGCAATAGCCACGCACTCGCTGTTAGCATTTTCAAAAAAAATCACTGGTAGCGCTGGGGTAATACTAGTACTACCGACACTATAGACTTGATTGGGCCCGACGACATTAGCTGAGTCAAAGAGATTATAAAAACTTTTACAATTATCCGTGTAGTTGATTTTGGCAGTCCGTAACTCTCGACTAATTAACTGAAAAATGAACTCAGAATGATCTTGGATACCTTGGTTTTGAGCGGCTTTACGATTGTAATTGATGACTTTCATAAAAGACTCAAGGGCAATCAAAATCACAACACTAAAAATAGCAATACCGATCAGTAGCTCGATCATCGTAAAGGCCTTGCGACCTTGCTGTTTAATAGCGCCAACTGTAATCATATAAATCAGTATCTAAATGAAAAAATTTATCTTGACCACGATCCGACCAATGCACCCAAGATTCTAAATGCAGATAATCATCACTAAAATCAAGCGGCGTATTGTTTGGATCGCGATATTCACTAACTAGTAAGCGACTAAAGCCAGTATCAAACTGTGTAGCGGTCGGAGCGGTACTGAGATAACGGTTGATAATGTTAGTCGCATCAGTTTCGTCACGATAGAGTCTCGCGGCTGGTAATTTGAGACAGTCTTTGATAATACCTAGACAGGCTGGATTGAGATTCAAAACATTGCCGGTAGAAGTATCGACAGCAGTAAACTTTTTGTAGAATTGTGTAATCGAAGAGCGATTAGAGTCGTCACTGGTAATGCGTGGATCGAGGCCAAAGATAAAGAGGTTGCCGTTTTTTTGTTGAACAGGATCGATTGGGTTGGTGCCACCGTAGTCCACACTGATGCTGCGGGCAAAATAATTATTGGCAACCGGATAAGTAACTGGCGTCATCCAGTTATCGTCACGGACAAAGCGCGCGAGCTCCAAGCCTTCTTGAGCGAGGTTATTGGCAATCAGGACGTTTTTGTTATTGTAATAAAGGACAATGGCTTTCTGAACCAGACCGACAACACTAATAAAACCAACAGTAACCATGCTAACCACGACCATGATTTCAATCAAGCTAAAGGCCGGTAGCGAATGGTAACTAGGCTTGTTCATATTATTTAGTCACATCGATTAAACCAAAGAAGTTAAGGGTGATCTCTTTGGTGGAGAGATTGATATTGTCTTCTAGAGTGATGTAAGCCTCGTCAAATTGATTAAGACCAGCGTCAAAGGCTAGAGAGCTACTAGGAGTTGGTGGGAAATAAACAGCCGATAGCTCCGAGACGCCACTCGGACCAACAGCACCCTTTTTATAACGCAAGGTCTTGATATTGACACTAGCTGGCAATTTGACGGTGCGCCAAATAGCATCAGCAGCGTCATAAAAACCATTAAAATTACGATCGACAAAGATACGGTATTGATTAGCACCGGTAGTAAAATTAACACCCCAGACATTCCAACTCGGGTCAGTAGAGTACTGACGAGCAGAAGCAGCGTAGCTTTCGGCTAAGCGGATATCAGCAGCTAGTTGATAGGCGCCAAAGATAATGGCGTTACGACTATTAGAACGCTTATAATTAACTGTAGAGAGCGTTAAGATAACCACAATAATGCTAAGGCTAACTAGCACTTCTAGCAAAGTAAAGGCAGGTCGATGAGTAGAGCGATAAATCATAACTTAGTTATTGGGTCTGACTTCTTGATACTGAGTGCCTCGAGCACAAATTTGTTTAGGACTGCTAATACGCCAAGCACTCTTGGAAGGTCCACAAGGATCACTAGGTTCAGCATTGGGACAATTAACATCACTAGCGCAGATCAGACCGTCATTATCACCACCCTGACAAGTCTCACGTAGCTGACAAGCTTGGCCAGCACAATCACTACTATCAATACAAGGATTATTAACATTTGGCCCAGCAATACAAACTTGATCACGACCAACAGCACGGACACGATAAGTAATAAACTCAGAAGCTTTTAAACGAGAATAGAGGTCGTTTGTATCACCAAGATTATCAGTGATGACATGACGCCACTGGGAAGGATTAGTCGCCACCGGAGCAGTGATATTTGGTAAGGCTACAAAATCTAACTCAGAACAAGTACCGTCAGTTCTAGTAGCGCAGTACTCAATGTTGTAATTTTCGATTAGACCAGCATTAAAAGTATAATAAGCAGTCCAACTCAGATCAACAAAGATTTGACCATCAGCGCCTGAAACAGGTGCCTGACAAATACCACTGACATTTAGATCATTAATACCGATCGGACTAACGGTGTATTGCTGATTAGCCGCTGAAGCCATAGCGCCGAGAGTGTTCTTGGCACGGATACGGTAGATATAAGTAGCAAATTCGACGATATTATTATCATCAGAGTAACTATCCGTAGAACGACCATTGACAGTGTCGATGCTAGCGAGACTAGTTAATTGATTACAAGAACCAAGTCCTGGGCAAGTGTCGTCAAAATTTTTGGTACAGCGACGAGTGTTATCACCTGAACAGACATAATCTTGGCGCAGGATTTCATAAGCTGTAGCACCATAGACTGGAGTCCAAGTAATATCAATACTCTCACTATCTCGCCCTGGAGTCGGTCCAATAGAGTTAATAGCCGGCTGATCGGGTCGAGCACTGACTTTATAATTAGCAGTACTACAGACATCAGAGCCGGCGCTACCACCAGTTAAACAATTAACATTAAACCAGCCAATGCCACTCTTGTCACCGTAACCATTCCAGCCCCAGCCAGTCAGATCACCCCAGTCACTTTGACTGATGTTACCATTGCCAGCGACCACTGAGACACCCGGATTATTAGCGTTAGCACTGAGCTCCAGCCAGCCATAACTAGGATCAGTACCATTTTTGAGAGCGAGTAACTTGGCCCAACCTTCGATCTTGTTAGTAGCACGATTGTAGCAAGCACTACAGTTGCCACAAGGACGAGGGGCGGCCGGACAATCAGTATCAGAACCATTATCAAAGCTGAGCCAGCCAAAATTATTACTCCAAGCATGACCCTGAAGCTTAAAGATATTGGCAGGACTCTCAGTATCAGAAACGGAGACGATATAAGAAGTCGTACCGCAGAGACCAGTGTCACGACAATTAAAACTAAACCAGCCTACAGTATCAGCCCAGGCCCAACCACGTAGTGGTGAGAGATTTGGATCATCACTATCCGCCCAAGCATCTCGAGTAGGCAAAATCACGGCATAATAAGCGAAAAAGCCTATTAAGGTTAATAGGCTAATCGTCAGAGTAGTTTTGAGTAAGCGCTTAGACATAATGTCGTGGCGGAAGCAAAGTAAAGACTTTAATTATTTTTGTTCGGAGCTAGGAGTTGGAGAGTTTTGAGCCTGAGAAGCTTGGATTTGCTGATTGAGGAAATTTTCGATATTAGTCAGACGTTGCATGTTGCTAGCTGACATAGATTGGAGTTGCTGAAGCTTATCAGTGTAATAGAAATTAATCAGGACTATAAAAGCCACTAGGCCGGCAACTAGAATCAGAATGCTACCAGTTTTGATCATTTCTTTGGACTTGTCTTTATCGAGGTTTTTGAGACTGCTAATCATAAAATTATTGTTTTAAATTTGTTTTATCATCGACTGGGGCAAGAAACTTCTCAATCGCGCTAATCCTCTCCCCTGCTTGTACTTGAGCTAGTTCTGCCTGACGGAGCGTGGAACAAAGATTCCAATAGACTAGACCAAAGAAACCAAGGCAAGCGCCGCCGATCACTAAAAATAAAATGTTCCAAAAATTATACTTCATAAATAATAATTAATTTACTGACAGCCACCAGCTTGATTGGCGCAACAAGCTGCGAAATCATTACCAGCACAGTTAGCGGCAGCAACCACTCTAGTACAAATAATAGCACCGTTAATGAGGAATAATTGCAAATTGTTATTAACACCGATATTGACACACAGACCATTGCCGGCATTATTGGTTAGGCCGCTACGATAGTCATTGGCACCGAAGCCAAATTGCAAGCGACCGTTGAGACGAAGGAAGGCATTAGCTGTGCCAGCAGCGGGATCAAACTGGCCATAGAGCAAAGACTCATATTGATTATCATCGGTGTTACTGATGACGAATTTGTTATCACCACTGATAGCAGTCTTGCCAGCCTCATAACCAATAAAGATATTGCCATCACCAGAGCTATTGGTCGAACCTGCCGAAGTACCGATATAGGTGTTCTGTTGACCGGCATTGGTGCGACCAGCATTGAAACCGATAGCGACGTTACTGCCACCAGAAGCAGCGCCACTTGCCAGAGATTCAAAACCAATAGCGACGTTGTTGGAGCCAGCGCCATTTTGTAGAGCGCGAGCGCCTAGGGCAACGTTGTACTGAGAGACGCCACTGAGATTGTGCATGGACTGAGCGCCAATGGCGGTATTGGCTCCCCAACCACTGGTAGGGTCAAGGTTTTTGAGAGCCTCAAAGCCGATGGCCGTATTGAGCTGAGAGTAAGGCTGATCATCATTGATAGCAAAACTAGAGCCAGCATTTTCGCCGAGGAAGGTGTTGCTAAACCAGAAGCTGTTAGCGAGCTGAACATCGTTAACCCAATCATTCCAACCACTGTTATGTAAAAATAATTTACCACTGAGCTTAAATATACCAGAACCATCGATCGGAGCGCTGGTATAAGTATCCATCAAACCACCACCGATACTAAAATGACCAGTTTCAGTCACAGCTAGGTTACGACTGCGAAGAGAGAAAGAAACATTACTACTGGTGATAGACCATGGTCGGTCAACTTCAAATTGATCGTTATTATTAACCTTGGTGACCATGCGATACTCGCCAGTGGCAATATTCATAACTTCAGTACCGACAGCGAGATCATGAGTAAACCAACAAACATAACCGCCACTATTTTCATTGACCACAACACTGGAACTATAAATATCAATACGACAAATATCATTGGGAAAGACATACCAAGAACTTTGAACTTGTAGATTATCTAGAGGATGGCCGGTACCGATACCCAAACGACTGTTAGTATTATCCCAAAAGAAATTATTATTATTTTCAGCTAAGGCGCTTGCTCCCTGGAAAATAACCGAGCCAGCAGTAAAGCCACTGAGAGTTAGATTATTGGTAAAGATATTGCGCCACTGCAGACTAGCGCTACCGAGATCAAAAGTATTATTAGTATTAGGATAAATATTGCCACGACTAATGATAGCGGCGGCGCTGTTATTGCTATTGCCGATAGTTAAACGACTAGTAGCTTTGTCATAAACAAAAGTACTGTCATAGTCCAGAGTGCCACTAGGAGAACCAAAGACAAGAGCGGAATTAGGAATGCCGAGATTAAGTCCACCCGGCGTAGTATTGATAGTAGTAGCATAGAGGTTAGCCCAGCGACGAGTAGCGCTACCGAGATTAAAGGTATTATCAGTATTTGGGCCAGTGTGACCGTTGATCTGTAGCTTGAAGTCGGCTGGAGAGCTAACACCGATACCGATATTGCCGTTATTGTTAAAGAGATTGGTGCTGTTTTGCCAAGCGCTGCCGTCATAGTAGAGAGTAGCACCAGCACCAGAGCCAGCAGCGAGGTTAGCAGCGCCACAAATTGGTCCTGAAGCATTAAAGCCAGTGACTACTGGAGTGCCACCAGAACAAGTGGCGACAGCTGGGAGACGAGCCCAAGGCACAGTGCCGAGATTCATAACACCAGCATCACTGAAAGCTACTTGATTAGCACCATCCTTCCAAAGACGTAATTCGTCACTAGTGCGATCATGGTAAATACCCCAATGGCTGCCGGCAGCAGCAGTGCTCTGTAAGTCAATCTCAGCATTAGCGCCAGAGCTTTGGTAAACATGGATACGACTATTGGGACTAGCAGTACCGATACCCAAATTATTGGCAGCGTCATCCCAAAAGAGATTGGCATTATCTTGAGCTACGCCAGTTGCTCCTTGAAAATAAAGAGAGCCGGCAGTGAAGCCAGGGTTAAAGTTACCAGTGAAGTTGATATTGGTGGCATAGAGATTGGCCCAGCGTTTGCTGGCGCTACCGAGATTAAAGGTATTATCAGTATTTGGTCCAGTATGACCGTTGATCTGTAATTTGAAATCAGTTGGTGAGCTGACACCGATGCCGATATTGCCGTTATTGTTAAAGAGATTGGCGCTGTTTTGCCAAGCACTACCATCCCAATACCAAGTCGCACCAGCGGCGGAGCCAGCAGGCATACCCGCTGAACTCCAACTGAGGTTCATAGTATTACCAGAAACACCACTGACTACTAGAGCTTGGCCGGTAGAGCCAAGGGTATTGGGCATTACCCAATCTCTGATAGCATTTGAACCACTGCTATTAATGCGAAAGTTGAGAATATTATTCTGACCAGTATCGCGAATGGAGAAGTTATTAGCGCCGGTAGTGTTGCTAAGTAATAAAAAGCCGTTTTTTTCTTGGCCAGTAGTGCCGACATTGATAGGTTCGTCTTTGTTGCCCGCAGGTGGAGTAGCAGTTGGACCAGTCCAAGTTGCTGCTTGAGCTAAATAGTGGCCAGTAAAAACACCAAGCGACAAAAGTCCCCAGAAGATTAGCTGTTTAGCTGATAAACGCTCCTTCATAAAAAATTATTTAGTTAAATCTTCGATGGCTGCCTGGCGTGGATTACTGAGATACATCAACTCGGAAGTAGTTAATCGCCTACTGGCAGCTTCGACTTTAATTTTTTCTAAAACTATTTCAACTTGCTTAGAAATTTGCTCTTCGGTAGGAGCGACTTTGACAGGGTCACTAGAAGTAGGACTACTGTTAGTAGGAGTTTGGTTATTGTCAGAAGGACTAGTAGCGACAGGAAGACTCGGATTAACAAAAGAAGAAAGTGGCTGACTATTAAACTTGAGATACCAGTAAATACCAGCGCTGAGCACTATAAGAGCAAGAAGTAAAATAACAATAAGTAACTTTTGAGCCATAGCTTTGTTGTCTACAATTATAGCATGAAGCGATTATCACGCCAAGAGAGTTTCAAGCTTTAATTACGAACACAGTGATCATTTAGACAGGTGCTATCGTCTGGACAAGTGATAATTTCAGCACAAATCCCTCCACAGCCGTCGGAACCATTTTCACAAGACAGAACGCAGTCAGGAATGCAGGTCGACTCAGTTTCAGCGCTCACAGAATTAGGCCCTGGACCCCAATCCCCTGTTCGACTAGCGAGGCAAAAGTTTAAAGTGTAGTCCAAACCATCAGCATGACGTAAATATTGATAAGTAGCTGTCTCTGGACAATCACCATCGACTGGCTGGGGGTTAGACGGGATGCTCGCTAAAAAAATATTAGAGCCAGAGCTAAGCGGCTGACCAGTAACTAGTGCAACGGGATAATTTTTATTTAATTGATAATACTCAAAGAGCGCTGCTCGTATCGAACTAATGTCGCTAACTCGCTTGGTATCACGATTAATACGACGAATGCCACTGGAGACAACCATAGTAGTAGAAATCAACAGTGCAATAATAGCTAGAGCTGTGAGCATTTCTAGTAGCGTAAAGCCTGTGGGAGTTCGGCGCATAATATTGGAGTTGCTTGCGCTAAATAATCTTAGTTAATACCGTTTGGCGTAGCGACATGGACGCCAGCTGAGAGTTCAGCAGTATCAGAAGCTAAGCAAAAAGTTAGCTGATAAGAGCTGAAGTTTGGCTCTGTTCCCATGGCCATGTAGCTATACTCCGGCCAAGACTGACAAGACTCTTCAACTGGTGTGGGATTACTCGGAACTTTATTTAGATAGATTTGATTGCCAGCAGCGAGTGGGCTACTAGCTGTAATAGTAGCCGGATAAGCACCGAGATCACGATGATAGGCAGCTAGAGCTGATTGTATTTGTGTGATATTGAGCACACGACGACTATCACGAGCTGAGGCGCGTAGATGGCCGTAAGTCGCAATGGAAATCGCAATTAGTATAGTAATAATAGTAGCGACGGTAATAACTTCAATCAGGGTAAAAGCTGGTCGCCGAAAGATAAGCATAATTAAAATTAATGTAGTCCGGAGCTACCAGCACTACCACAAGGTACGCCAGGAGCAACGATACCACCGCCACCACAAACCGGAGCTGGACCAGGATCAGTATAATCCCAAACAAAAGAATAAGAAGCTTTACCACACTCAGCAATAGCACTCAGATTTTTATCACCAGTCCCAGTTTTGTAACCGAGACGAGCAAGACCGGTACAAGTCACTGTTGGTGAATAACCCGGACCAGCACAAGTCATAGTCGTGCCAGCGCTACCGCAAGGCGCACAAGTACTGCCACCAAAGACAATGCATTGACCAGCTTCACAAGTACCAAAGATAGTAGATAAGTTACTTTGAGCGATGACCGTATTAGTCACCGCCTCTGAACAATAAGCAGCTCGTCCAGCCTCACTGTAAACTGTTTGGCGACGCAACAAAGAAGAAGTCGTAACAAACAAAGTAGTAACAGCCAAAGAAACAATAGATATCACTACTAGGGTGACGATGGAGATCATAGCTGCTTGGTCACTGGCTAGGCGATGATGACGAGTTATAGACATATTATTTGGTCAAATAATTTTGATAAAAAACTTTTTGTTGGTATTGATTGTCGCCACTAGCCTCAATCTTGATATCAATCTGATTACCGACGGTATTGGCTCGGAAAGATGCGACGCTAAAGTTGATGTCACTGCTAGTAATGCCATAAGTCGAACCACCTCGTAGAGCCTGAAATAAACCGGCGGCAGTATAATAATTAATTCTAGCATAATCACGACCCATTAAACAGACACGGTCAGCTACTGAGCTAGAACAAAAGAACTTATTAGCACAATCTAGTCCTGGTGTGTCGCCACAAGCTCCAGCTGGCTCAGTTTGCAAAACAGAACGACGAGCTTCATCAACAAAGACAGTGGTAGCATAATTGAGATCAGCGATAATATTCTGTTCATCCAAAATACGATCTTGGGCACTGAGAACTTGCAGATAAAGCTTGGTGATAGCCAAAGAGACAACAGCAAAGAGAGCGACAGTCACAACTAACTCTAGCAGTGTGAGGCCCTTGGGTAGCTGACGATGATGGAATCGATTAAAAGACATATTACTGAGCATCGTTGAGACGAGTATTACGATAATAAGTATAGGTCTTGCCACGATAGACTAGAGTTACAGTTGAAGATAACTCAACAAAGTAACGCTCTGGCAGACCGTAACGAACCGGCGTAGCACTGATTACACGGTAAAAATCACTAGCCGCGCCAGCACTGTAGCTATAATACTCGTTGCTATCAAAATTTAAACGAGCATCAGGATTTGTAGGATTGCCGTCAACCAAATCCATGCCAGCATTATCACGGTTATACAAGGGAGCGATGGTGATGAAATTTTTTTTGTCACGGTCAATGCGGAAGTAGTGAGTAGCGAGTGGCCCTGGACCAGTAGCAGCAATATCTTGAAAAACATTAACACCGGCGGCAATATTATCACTGCGCATAGCCTTAACCAGAGCAATACCTTCATCAGCCAAGGCATTGGCAGTAAAGTCAGCTTTAGCAAGACCTTCGAGTTGAACAGTCTGACGCAAGAGACTACTAACACCCATAAAAGCGACACTGACCAAAGAGATCAATAGAAGTATTTCTATCAATGAGAAGGCTGAGGCTTGGCTAGTTTTACGCTGAGCAATGTTCATAATTAAAAACCGTTAGTGTCGATCGCTCCACCCGGACCGACAATAATATTGGCTGGAGCATTACGATCAGTAGCAGACCCTTCGGCGCCGGCATTATTAATAATAATAGAAGAGCTGGCATTAGCTAGTCCATTAGCATAGGTTAAATGTGAAGCTTCGTTTAATTTCCAAGACAAATTCAACTCATTGACTGACAGGCCATTGAGGTAGAGTCTCTCAAAGACAATACCTGGGGCAAGCTTAGCAACTTTAAAAACTTCATCATCAGTGTCGGCGATAGCATTGGGCATAAAAAATTGCTTGTTGAAACGTGAGCTACCAATCATGAGGCGGATTTCATCAAGCGAACCTTGCCAAGCACAAACCAAATCTAGACAGCCAGAATCAAGACCTATATTTAAATCTTGAACAAAGTATTTAGTAATGGCGCTGGACATAATAGGTGTAGAGCTAACAACTGGCACTTGATCAGAAGCATCAGCAGCCAGAAAGAGTAGGAGCGAGCTATCGTCACGACCAACAGCGACATGATACCAAGTATCTGCGACAATAGGATCCGGTGAGATAACTGAATAAG
>DBEB01000021.1:1655-11267 GCA_002293855.1 Candidatus Falkowbacteria bacterium UBA917 | reverse complement strand
TTTTGAAATTTTTTGAAAATTTGAAATTATAAATTGCAGATTGGATTGAGAATCAATCACTGCCTTCTCCGACAAATCCGTCCCAATTAATTTTGTATAACCCATCAAAACCGCCTCGCCAATGATGGTGCCAGACCCACAAAATGGATCGAGCAACTTTTTTTTCAAATCCGCGCAAGCGAGATTAATCATCATTTGAGCCAGCTTCGGAGGTAGCATCCCGCTAGCATCATCTCGAGCCGGCCGACCATAATCACGAGCTGACAAATTTTTAAAATCCTGCACCACACTTGTCTTGCCGAGCCAATAACCATTGTGAGTCTTGATCAATACAATCTCTGTCCCACCACTAGTCAGCTTATTCTGCTCTACCACCACACTCGACAAAACTTTCTCACGACTAGTTACATAACGTGGACTCCGCTCAGCAATCTTGAGTTCCTTTTTCAAAGTCAAAGCTAATTTCAAAAATTCATGACGAGCACCGTAGAGTGAAATACCAAACAACGGCTTCGTCGCCATTGCCAAGATATTTTTAATCGGTTCTTTGATATTGCGATCGGCTAAGTCCGGTACTAGGCCTAAAACCTCACCCATCTTAATCGTCCCACCTAATCGCTTGTTCAAAGCTATCAAATCTAGATCAGCAGTCTCAATCACCAAAGCTCCTGAAGCAAAACTCAAATATTTGACCCTCTCGCCAAGTACGCCAAAAATTTCTGCCACCGATAACTCCGGATGATTCCCTAAAACAAAAAAATATTTCATATCCCCTAGCCTAACATATCATTTTAAAAATTCCAATAAAAAAGCCACCCTATCGAGGATGGCTATTGAATGACGATCTAAAACCGCCTGCATAACGAATCAAATCATCTGTATAGTCCAAATTTTCCCAATCAATCGATTGGTACAGAGCTTCGTTCGCTGATTCATATTTGGTCATGAGTCGATCGTACTGAGCTCCAAAAAGGAAAGGACTCCTAAAAAGCTGATTCATAAAAACCTCATTGACCTGAATTTCCGAAAAAATCTTAATTTGGCTCTTTGCCGTAGCATGACTTACTTGCATCTCAGTTCCCCTAAATATTTAATGAACAATTGTTTATAATCATAATTATATCATATTTAGCCATTTTTGTCAATAGATAGTCTGTCTTGACTGATTTTTAAGCCTATGTTAGGGTAATTTCAACAACTTAAACCTTTTCCATCTTTAGCTCCTTGTGAGCTAAAAGCGCTACCAGATAGCGTTAAAGGTATTCTCCAAACCTGCCGAATGGGCTAATGCTAGGGAATATCGGGAGGTTTTTTTTTATTTATTAACAACACAAATTATGGAAAAAACTACCATTCCGGACGGACAAGTCCATTATGAGTTGCTGTATATTATTTCCAATAAGTTCAGCGAAAACGAGCTCGACCCGATCAAAGACCGCGTCACCAAGCTCATCACCGATCAAGGCGGTACTATTACCTTGAGCAATGACTGGGGCAAAAAGCGTCTCGCCTACGCTATCAAAGGCTTCTACCACGGTTACTACCACCTCTTGGAGTTTAACCTCGAACCAAGCAAAACCAAGTTCATCGACAACACTCTCCGTTTGTCCAGCGAAATCCTTCGTCACCAGATCTTAAAGACCAAGCTCAGGACCGAAGAAGAACTCAAAGCTATCGAAACCCTCAAGGCCAAGATTGCTGAGAAGCAAGCCGCTCTAGCACCAGTTGTCGAAACTAGCTCAGAGGACAAGGCCGCTGAAGCTCCCAAGGCCAAAGCCGCCGACAAAGCAGCTGAAACCAAAGTTGAATTAAGTGACTTGGATAACAAGTTAGATCAAATCATCGACACTGACAATTTGCTCTAAGCCTAATTAAACATTAAAGCAATCATATGAATCTCAACAAAGCCATGATTATCGGTAACCTAACTAAGGATCCCGAAATTAGACAAACCGGCTCCGGTATGCAAGTGGCAAGCTTCTCAGTCGCCACCAACATGGTCTGGAAAGACGCCAGTGGTCAAAAACAGGAAAAAGTTGAATTCCATAACATTGTCGCTTGGAAAAACCTCGCTGACATTTGTGCTCGTTATCTCAAAAAAGGCTCCAAAGTCTATGTTGAGGGACGACTCCAAACTCGTGATTGGCAAGGCAAAGATGGCCTCAAGCGTTACACCACCGAAATCGTCGCCGAAAACATGATTATGCTCGATGGCCGTGGTCAGGGTGGCGCTAACTCTAGCTACCAAGCCCCAACTAATCCACGAGATAACAATGAGATTGTTTACGACAACATGTCCGCTAATAATTCTAACCACGATGAAGAAATCAGCGTGGAAAATATTCCCTTCTAAAAATTAATTTATGACTAATCAAGTTATCAAAGCCACCAAGAGCTGCTGGTTCTGTCAGAATCAGTGGTTAGACATCGACTACAAAGACACTGACAGCCTCAAGAAGTTCACCAACTTCTATGGTCAGATTTTGCCTAAGCGCCGCACTGGTGTTTGCGCTGGCCACCAACGTGATCTAGCTAACGCTGTTAAGCGTGCTCGCATCATGGCACTCCTGCTCTTCACTAACCGCTAAGCTATGTTAGGCCTGACTGAAATCAAAATCGGCAAGATCCTCTTGATCAATACCGAGCCTTATGTCGTCATCAAAGCTGACCATCACAAAATGGGTCGCGGTGGTGCCGTCCTCAAAACCAAACTAAAAAATATCATTTCAGGCAACGTCATGGAACGTACTTGGCAAGGTAACGACCACGCTGAAGAAGCTGATGTCGAATACCGCAAGGCTAATTACCTCTACAAAGACGCTCACGACGCTTACTTGATGGATAATACTAGTTACGAACAAATCAGCATCAGCCTCGAATTAATCGCAGAGCAACTTAAGTTCCTCAAAGAAGAAACCGAAGTTGATGTCCTCTACTTCCAAGACAAGCCCATGGGTATGAAGCTACCGATCAAGGTTGATCTACTCGTCACTATGGCCCCTCCGGGTGTCCGTGGCAATTCAGCCGGCAACGTCATGAAGACTGTTGAGCTGGAAACTGGCGCTGAACTCCAAGTCCCGATGTTTATCGAATCCGGCGACATTATCCGTATCAATACTGACAGCGGCGAATACGTCGAACGCGCTTAAATTTGCTCCCCTTACTAAGGGGAGCTGGGCTTTAGCCCTGAGGGGTGTACTGCCATTACTTTAAAGCAAATAAAAACGTCTCTAACTAGAGACGTTTTTATTTTGATTATTCAAAGCCTTCTTACAATTAAAGCCCTTCCTCCTCAGGCATTTCTGGAGCTTCTTCAACTTCACTCGCGATAGATGTTCCACCGCCATCTTCTTTGGACTTAGCTTCGAGCATCACGTCCTTACGAATCTCTTGGAGGAGCTTGGGATTTTCTCGCAAATACTTCTTAGCTGTTTCGCGACCCACGCCCAACTTCTCTTCACCATAGCTATAGGCATTGCCACGCTTACTCACCACGCCATAGGCTACGCCAGTATCTAGAGTATCACCAGACAAGGAAATACCTTCATTGTACATAATATCAAATTCACAAGTCTTAAACGGTGCCGATACTTTATTCTTTACAATTTTAGTTTTAACTCGGTTACCAATAATCTTATCACCCTGCTTGATCTGTGCGCTTCTACGCACCTCAATACGAACACTGGCATAAAACTTCAAAGCCTGACCACCAGTCGTGGTTTCCGGATTACCAAAAAATACTCCGAGCTTCATTCTAATCTGGTTAATAAAGATAACGATAGTCTTACTCTTTGACACTATACCAGTCAATTTACGCAAGGCCTGACTCATCAGACGAGCTTGCAAACCCATTTGCGCATCACCCATATCACCCTCGATTTCTTTCTTTGGTACCAAAGCCGCCACTGAGTCTACTACAACCACATCAATAGCATTGGAGCGAACCAAAGTCTCTAAAATTTCCAAAGCCTGCTCACCGGTATCTGGCTGAGAAATCAACATCTCTTTGACATTGATACCGATCTTGCGAGCATAGTCTGGATCGAGAGCGTGCTCGGCATCAATAAAGGCAGCGATCCCGCCAAGCTTCTGTACTTCAGCAATAATATGCTGAGACAAAGTCGTCTTACCAGAGGCTTCTGGGCCAAAGATTTCAATAATTCTACCCCTTGGCACACCACCCACACCCAGAGCGAGGTCAAGTGACAAACAGCCAGTTGGGACCGTATCCACATCAGAGTTCTGAGCTTCGCCAAATTTCATGATCGCCCCATCGCCATACATATCCTTGATTTGTTGCATGGCAGCATGCGCTGCATTTAATTTCGCTTCCATTTCTGCCCCTCCTGATTTTTTTGATCCCTTATTTTCTGCCATATATTTGATATTTAACTAGTTTCTTAATGATAGACTAGTTAGCCATAAAACTCAAACCTTTATAACTATTGACCAAGATTAAGCAAAACTTCCTTTACCACTGTACTCGGCTTCTTACTACCTTTCTTGGCTTGCACTACAATTGTATTAATACCGGGTTGCAACTCCACCCCCAAATTAAACTCACCCTCAGCGCTCACAGTCACCGATCTTTCATTAATCGTCACTTCCGCCTCCGGCTCACTATAGCCAGACACCAACAAATTACTATCCACAGTCGCCAAATCATCAATCGGTGTTAAGACCTTGAGCATCGGCGCTTTAAAAACATTATTCATCAACCAAATCAAATAAACTAAGCACCCAAGCAATAACAAACTCCAAATAATATTTTTAACCAGATTAGGAACTACCAACATTTTGTCCGCCCCCACCACTTGTCGAGAAAAAATGTTTTCATTTTGATCAGAGCTAAACACCGATTTTTCCGACTGAAAACCGCTAATAATTTTTTTATAATCAAGACCCAAATACTGAGCGTACTGACGCAAAAAACTCAAAGTATAAATACCATCTGGCACCTTATAATAATCACCATCTTCGAGTGCCTGTAAGTATTTTGGACTGACCTTAATCTTATCGGCCACTTGCGCAATCGACAAGCCCAGTCGCTCCCTCGTCACTCTCAATTGCTCAGCTACACTAGCTGAACCCAAAGAAATTTTACTACTGTTAAACCAAGACATATTAGAGCGTTTGTTTCAAACGGCCCTCCAATATTTTTAATTCTTGTTCAAAAGTTTCTGAGTTTTTATTAATCGCTTCTAGCATCGAGTTAAAACTCTTCACCGCCTCTGCATAATTCATACCTCGATACCAAGTCCGAGCATTAAAGGCCTGTTCAGCAAAGACACCTAATTCATCATCTTCTTTCTGCTCATCAATAAGAGCCCTAATAGCCGACAGCTTCTTGGTTGAATTCAAATAAGACCGCACATTATCTGGCTTAGTCGTCGCAAATTGCACAAAATCCCAAGCCTCATCCTTGTATTTACTTTTCTTCGACACTACCTCCACATAATAATCCGCCACATTAGCAGTCTCGGACGACCCTTCAATCTGAGGCAACTTTTTAACACTGTAATTTAGCGACGGAGCTTGAGCCTTCAAAATCGGCAAGAGATAAGAATAGCCATAGAGCACAGCCAGTCGTCCCTGCATAAACATTTCCAGTGAATTGGTTATTTGCGCATTCCAGCTATAAACATCTTTGGTTGGATCAGCAAAATCGGCATAGAAACGAACAGCATCAATACCAGGATTATAATCCTTGCCACGGATAATATTTCTAAACGCTACTCGACCTTGGTCATCGATAATCGTCGCCCCATTTTGCATCATCAAAGCCGCCAAAATATCATGAGCACGGTCAATATTAGCACCAGTACCCATCGCCATGCCGGACTGCAAAATATTACCTTGCTCATCCTGCTTAGTCATTTTTTTCAAATCTTTTTTAAACTTATCACTTCCCCAATAATCCGATAATTCAGCGATGCCAGCATTATTCATCAAATCCTTGTTATAAAAAGTCGCCATCGTATCCATATACATTGGCAGACCCCAGACCCTCTGCTCCTTGGTCTTTTTGGCCGCGTCCTCATACTCCAAGATCACATCCTTGCCGACAGTATCAACAAACAAATCTCGCACTTGATTATTGCGAATACTTGGCGTCGTTCGCAACTCCGGCACCAATTCCTTTTTAATCGTTCCTTGCTCCACCATATACACCATATTAATCTGTGGCGGCAGAGGCACTAATTTACTTTTGTACTGTCTAAGCTGATTAACATTAATCGAAAAAATATCCGGGCCACGATCTTCAGCTAGCGCGTTCAGTAGTTCTGATTCATATTCTTCAATTCTTAGTTTACGATAAACAATATTAATATTAGGATGTAGCGCCTTATACTTACTGATAATCTCTTTGAAATCATCTGGACCGTCCCAAACTCGCCAATAATTCAAAGTCACCGGCTGCATTTTTTGCGCCACCGGTGCTGAAGTCCCTTTAGTACAAGTCCAACCACTAGTAATCATTACGCTAGCAAGGATCACTAAACTAATAATTTTATAACGCATATTTTCTGACCCTATTATAGCTTAAAACTGGCTACAAATACAAATTACAACTTGTCGCATATCAAAGCCTACACTCTCTGTCGATATTGCAAAGCCTCGGCAACATGAGCTTGGCTTATCTCGTCACTCCCCGCAAGATCAGCAATGGTTCTAGCTAGCTTAATCACTCGGAAATAAGCCCTCGGCGACAGCGACAGTCTGGCAACCGCCTGCTCTAATAATTTTTTTGACGACTCATCCAGCTGACAAAAGTTCCTGACCAACATCGAGTTCATTTCTGCATTAGTCAAACAATCCAGACCATCAAATCTACTTCTTTGTCGTTCTCGAGCCAACTCCACCCGTTTTTTAATAGTCACCGAATCTTCTCCGTTATTTTCACTAGTTAATTTTTTAAACTCCAATCTCGGTACCGTTACCGACAAGTCAAATCTATCCAAAATCGGCCCAGAAATCCGCTGTTGATAAGCTATAACCTGCCGTACCGAACAATTACAAGCCTTTTCACTATCGCCAGCAAAGCCACACGGACAAGGATTCATCGCTGCTACCAACACAAACTTAGCTGGAAAAACTAGATTACCAGCCGCTCGAGCAATCATCACCGAGCCATCCTCTAGTGGCTGTCGCAAACTTTCGAGCACCGCTCGTGAAAACTCTGGAAACTCATCGAGGAACAATACTCCCCGATGAGCGAGCGATATCTCACCAGGTCTTGGCCAAGTCCCACCACCCACCAAAGCCACACCCGAAGCACTATGGTGTGGTGATCGAAATGGCCTTGTCTTGATTAATGCCTCACCACTCGGCAAATATCCTGCAATGCTATAAATCTTGGTTATTTCCAAGGCCTCTTCCAGCGTCAGATTGGGCAGTATCGAAGGCAAAGTTCGAGCCAGCATCGTCTTACCCGAACCAGGCGAACCAAACAGCAGTATATTATGACCGCCACTAGCGGCAATCTCGAGCGCTCGCTTAGCCTGCTCTTGCCCAGCCACATGAGCCATATCCATTAACTGCTCAACATTAACCAGATCTGGTTTCGTCCTGTTAATCGGCATAACAACCTCCTTACCGAGCAGATAATCCAGTAACTGTCGTAAATTATCTATTGCCAAAACCTCCACTCCAGCGACCAGAGCCGCCTCACTGGCATTGGCAGTCGGCACTATCAATCTCTCAAAGCCATTACGAACAGCCGACATAGCTATTGATAAAATACCATTGACCGGCCGCAAACGACCATCTAGAGCGAGCTCCCCCACAAAAATCATTTTACTAAAGTCCAGCTCCGAACCCTTCAATTTACCAAGCACCGCAATAATACTAATAGCAATGGGCAAATCATAACCAGAGCCCTGTTTTTTGAGATTGGCCGGCGCCAAATTAACCGTCACTTTAACATGCGGAAAGTCAACTTGTGAGTTTTTAATCGCGCTTCTGACCCGTTCTCTAGCCTCATTAACCGCCAAATCCGGTAAACCAACTGTGGCAAAGGATCCCATTTGCCCACCACCCAAATCTGCCTCTACTTCCACTATTTCGGCTTCTAAACCCAAAACCGCCGCGCTGTAGATTTTAACAGCCATATTTTGTTTTATTATAGCCTATTTTTCATCTTGACAAAAGGGCTAAATAATGATATTATTCAATTACCTATGCAGTATAGGTAAAAGTGTGTGTTGCACTTTAACAATATTTTTAATTTTTTACGGGGGTTCCCATGATTTTGGGTACTGAGATCACTGAAAGTGATCAAAACAGCAAACTGAACTCATTAATAGTTCAGTTCCACAGATCTTACAAAATCTGTTCATCAAATAAGGGCATTAGCTCAAATCTGATCAGATTAATTAAAAAAATAGACCAAGTACATTCTTGGCCTGATGAGTACAAACTCAGCAAGGAGTCCTATGAAATTCTTCGTCAATGCATATCCGAAGAAGTCTTAGAACTACCAGAGAACAATAGCGTAAGAATTCTCGCAACAAAGATCGGTTTGATTGGCGAACATTTAAAAGATCTCGCTACTCAACCAATCAATTTAAATTTAATCATCAGTGATGATGAAGATGTCCCTCAAACAGCTATCTCTAAATTATTAGAAATAATTCAAGAAATAGCCTTAGAAAATCCATCATTAGTCAGTGACAAACCAACTCCAACCATACTCAAACAAGTTGTCAAGTTAATTCTTGCAAAAATTGATGAGGAATGGCACCTTTATTCTACAGAATTAAGGTCAGACCTAAAAACAGCTATGCCTTTAATAAGAAAGGCCTCCTAAACTAAAATCCCCAACCCAAAAAAGCCCGAGACACAATGTCCGGGCCTTTTAATTTCTATCAATTCTTATCGCTTAGCAAACTTATTAAAGCGAGGCTTATCACCATCAGCTTTATCAGCAAAGCGATTCATCGGCGGGCGACTATCCTTGCCTTTTTCATCTTTCCACAAAGCTTCATTTTCAACTTGACCCTTCATAGTTAGATTGATACGACCCTGATCATCAACTTCTTTAACACGCACTGTCACAGTATCACCGATAGCGAGGAACTGATCTGGTTTACCAATACGATATGGCGCCATTTCACTGACATGCACCATACCATCCTTACCACCGACTAGCGATACAAAAGCCCCGAAGTCAAGCATCCTTACCACCTTACCAACAAAGACCTCACCAGCCTTAAATTCATGCACAATACTCTTGATCCAGTCCACTGCCTTTTTAGTTTTTTCAGCGTCCACACCGCAGACCATGACCAAGCCGTCATCTTCAATATCAATCGACACTTCACAAGCGGCAATGATTTCATTAATCACTTTACCACCAGTACCAATCACTTCACGGATCCGATCAACAGCGATATAGAAACTGGTGATTCTTGGAGCATAGGCTGACAGCTCTGCTCTTGGCTCGCTAATGGCACTCGCCATTACTCCCAAGATCTGCATCCTCGCCTCTTTACCCTGAGACAAAGTTTTTTGCACAATCTCCATAGTCAAACCCTCAGTCTTGGTATCGAGCTGTATAGCTGTGATACCATCAGCCGTACCAGCAATTTTAAAATCCATACCACCAGCACC
>DBEB01000021.1:0-1284 GCA_002293855.1 Candidatus Falkowbacteria bacterium UBA917 | reverse complement strand
CCACGGCTACCTTTGGCTTCGCCAACAGAAAAACCAGGGAAATAATAATGATGCATGTAGTTCTTTTCGCTGCGACCCTCCACACCTTCGAGTGACTGTTTATCACCAGATGGACCAAGTGTCACAATCGACATCACCTGAGTTTCACCACGACTAAAGAGTCCGCTACCATGCACACGTGGGATAAATGCCACTTGGGATAGCAGTTGCCTAGTCTCAGTCAGTGCTCGACCATCAACACGACGCTTGTCATTGACAATCGCCTTGGTTACTTCCGCCTCTATCATCGTCTCTACCAAACGCTCTTTGACATAACCAGGCAGTGCTGCCACTACATTTTGTTCAGCTAAATAATTTTTCAAAGCTTCTTTGATCGCCCGCACCGATAATTTTCTCTCCCGCTTGGTATAATATTCTTTATCAAACAAAATCTTAGTAATGTTTTCTGAGAGCCAATTACGAGCTAGATCATAAGTCACTTGCTCAGCTTCGGACAATTTAAATTTACCGTCACCAAGCTTAAAGACTTTATTAATGCCAAGTTCCTTTTGCATCTGCTTGATCAAGTCTAGAACTGGTGCATACTGACGCATGCCTTCTCGCACCGCTTCTTCGATCTCTGCTTCAGTACTCTCAGCACAACCAGCTTCGAGCATCAAGATCTTCTGCTCTGTACCAACTACTGTCACATCCATACCAGACTGTTCTCTTTGTTCATAAGTCGGATTAAAGACCATTTGGCCATCAATCTTAGCCACACGCACACCGGCAATCGGGCCATTCCAATTAACTGGCGAAATAGCCAGCACCGCACTCGCTGCTACCAAAGACACAATGTCGTGATCATTTTCTTTGTCTACTGACAGAACTGTCAAAACTACTTGCACCGCTCTAGTAGAATTTTGATCAAAGAGCGGACGAATCGAGCGATCAATCATACGACCAGCCAGCACCGTCTCATCCGACGGCCTACCTTCACGCTTGACCCACTGCGAACCCTTGATGATACCAGCCGCATAGAGACGCTCTTCCATCGAGACGCCCAAAGGGAAATAACCCAAGCCCTCACTCGACTCTTTGTCTTCACAGACCGTCGCCATTACCATCGTATCACCGTATTGCACCGTGCAAACAGCGTCAGCTTGCCAAGCAAGTCCGCCGGTTTTAATAGTTAGCTTTCGACCCAACCAATCACAGCTAAATGTTTTTTCTACTTGTAACATATATTTTTGTTGGTCGACGAATTGGAGAACTATGAGACCATCTCACAGTGCTATATATCCG
>DBEB01000028.1 GCA_002293855.1 Candidatus Falkowbacteria bacterium UBA917 | reverse complement strand
CGAGCCCATTTTTAACTCTTCAATCCCTTGTTCAATTGATAGTTCTGGTGACCAGTTTAACAAGTCCCGCGCCAAACTGTTGTCAGCTTGTGAGTTTTGGGGTTCAAAACGAGCAGGGATATAGCTAATCGGACCACCGATTAACTTCGCAATATAATTGACGCTATAATTCTGACCAGCACCAATATTAATCACTTCACCCTTACCGACTTTGTCACTCGTCATAGCTAGCAGATTAGCTCGAGCTATGTCTCGGACATGCACAAAGTCTCTAGTCTGCTCACCGTCGCCAGTGACAGTCATTGGTAGATCTAGAGCTCTTTGTTTCAGGAACTTAGCAATCACCAAGGCGTAATCACCTTCACTACTCTGACCAGGCCCGTAGACATTAAAATAGCGCAGAGATACCGTTTCTAAACCATGTAACTGACTCCACAGACGACAATACAGTTCACCAATATATTTCTGAAGAGCATAAGGGCTCTTGGGCATAGCCATCATCGACTCCACCAAGGGCATTTGTTCTTGATCACCATAAGCAGCACTTGATGCTGAGTAAACCAATCTCTTTACACCTGCCTTCTGAGCAGCTACTAGCACATTGATAAGACCTTTGACATTAACCTCATTAGTCATCACCGGCTCCTCGATCGAATACTGCACCGCCGGTATTGCCGCCAAATGAAACACATAAGTAGCACCATCAAACAGCGGTTCTATCGCCTCGGCATCACAAATATCCGCCACATGCAAAATTACCCCCTGAGGCAATCGTTCAGCTCTACCGGCTGATAGATTATCAATCACCGCCACCTCAAAGCCTTTGGCGACCAACAAGTTCACCAAATTAGAACCAATAAAACCAGCTCCCCCAGTCACTACGACTTTAATTTTTTTTGACATTTCCAAATAATTTAGGCTCCGTGACACTTCTTGTACTTCTTACCGCTGCCACAATGACATAGATCATTGCGACCAATTTTTTCACCTTCATCATTTTTGTCCTTAATCTTTGGCTCACCAAAAGCGCCTGTTACCACAGCACCAGCTTCGGCAAAGATCGACTCATCAGACATTTCTTTAGCTGGAGCACTGTACTGCAGATTAGTCTGCTCAGTATTGTCGACAAAGCTCTGCGTCACAGCGCCAACTTTATAGATCGAATACACCACCTGCTTCTGAATCAAAGCATTGAGTTCACTATACATTTTAAAGGCTTCTTTTTTGTATTCTACCAGCGGATCACGTTGACCATAGCCACGCAAACCAATCCCTCTACGTAGTTGATCAATCGTCTCCAAATGTTCAATCCACAAGGTATCAATGGAGTGTAGCAAGACACTCTTCTCAATCTCCGACCAAGCCACACCGAACTGCTTAGTAGCAGCTACCATTGACTGATAGTAATCCTCAGCCAAGACCATCAACTGATCAATTAACTTGGTCCTAATCATTACTCGATCCAATTTCAAATTCTCACTTTGACTAAATTGCTCCATTTCCAATTTAATCTTCTCAGCGCCAGGATAAATAGTCGCCATTGTTTCAGCAATTTCTTTAAAGTTCCAAGCCGCCGGATCATCAGCTGCCGTATGCGCCGTTACTACATCATTAATCTCATCTTCTACCATCTCCAAAATCACCTTAGCCAAGCTATCTTCAGTTTCCGCTTGATTTTGATTATCCGACAATTTCAAAATCCGCAAACGACGTTCATAAATGGCTTCACGATGCTTATTAATCACGTCATCATACTCTACCAAGTGCTTACGAATATCAAAGTTGTTACCTTCTACTTTCTTTTGAGCTGATTCAATTGATTTAGAGATAATACCATTATCAATCGGCGTATCTTCAGGTAACTGCATAGTTTTCATGAGCGACTTCATGCGATCACCGCCAAAAATCCTCATTAAACTATCCTCCATGGAAACATAGAACTGACTAGAACCAGCATCTCCCTGTCGTCCAGCACGACCACGGAGCTGATTATCAATACGACGTGACTCATGACGCTCAGTACCAATCACATGAAGCCCTCCTAGCACAATTACTTTTTCGTATTCAGCCCTGTCAAAAGGTGTACCACCCAAGATAATATCAACACCGCGACCAGCCATGTTCGTCGCAATCGTTACCGCCCCTACTTTACCAGCCTGAGCAATCGTCATTGCTTCTTTTTCATGCTGTTTAGCATTCAAAATCTGGTGCGGGATACCAGCTAGCTCCAGTAATCGACTTAGGTATTCATTGCGCTCAATAGAAATAGTACCCACCAAGACTGGCTGACCCTTTTCATGACGCACACGAATCTCATCGACAATCGCCTTGAACTTACCAGCTTCAGTCGAGTAAACCAAATCATTGAGATCCTGTCTCTGTACCGGCTTATGAGTTGGGATAGCAATAGTATCGAGCTTATAAATCTTATAAAACTCTTCCGCCTCAGTCATCGCTGTACCAGTCATACCAGCTAGTTTGTAGTACATGCGGAAATAGTTTTGAAAGGTCACGGTCGCCATGGTCTGACTTTCTTTTTGCACTACGACATTTTCTTTGGCCTCGATAGCTTGATGAAGTCCCTCACTATAACGACGACCCTCCATCATACGACCAGTAAATTCATCAACAATGATCACTTCACCATCCTTAACTACATAGTCTTTGTCCAGATGAAACAGCACTCGCGCTTTGAGAGCTTGTTCAATATGATGAACTTCGCGAATACCACCAGCTACATAGATATTATCTACACCCAGCCACTTCTCCATCTTGGCGATACCAGCTTCTGTTAACGAAACGCTACGTAATTTTTCATCGACATTATAATCCTCATTCTCAGTCAAACGAGACACTAGCTCAGCAAATTTAAAATATTTACTAGTTGATTCTTCCACCGCACCACTAATAATCAAGGGCGTTCTCGCTTCATCAATCAAAATCGAGTCCACTTCGTCGACAATGGCATAATGCAACTCTCTCTGCACTCGCTCGTCATAACGCATGACCATATTGTCACGCAAATAATCAAAGCCAAACTCGTTGTTAGTTCCATAGATAATGTCACAAGCATAGGCCTCCTTGCGACTAATCAAACGAAAACGCTTGAGACGTTCATCAAACTGACTATCATCACTATACTCAGGATCATAAATAAAAGACTGATCATGAACTATCACGCTCGTTGATAGCCCTAGAGCATGATAAACCGGCGCCATCCAGCCAGCACCCACTCGCGACAGATAATCATTGACCGTGATCAATTGCACACCTCGAGCTGTTAGCGCATTGAGATACAGCGGTAGAGTAGCCACCAAAGTCTTACCTTCACCAGTTTTCATTTCCGCAATCTGACCACGATGGAGGATAATACCACCAATCAGCTGCGAGTCATAGTGACGCTGACCCAAAACTCTCCTGGAAGCCTCTCGCATCACCGCAAAAGCCTCTGGCATTATTTCATCAAGTAATTTGGCTTCTTCAGTTTTTTGACGCTTATGCTCCCAGAGACCAGCATCAGACTTAGCTAGTCCCAAACTTTCACGAAAAGCAGTAGTCTTAGCAGCCAAGGCTTCAGCACTTAAATCTTTCAAAGCTACTTCAAAGTCATTAATTTTAGCCAAAATAGGTTGTAATTCCTTGATAGTTTTCTTATTCGCATCTCCAAAAATCAGAGTCATTAGGGACATAATCTTTCTCCATTAGTTTGAATTATAAAGCTAAGCATACTAGCCTTCTTACAAAAAATCAAGCTAAATAAGCATATTTTGGCTAAAATTAAATATATTATTTTAAGCGTACTTTCTTAGTACCCCTCTCACCACCCCTTGAATCTGTACTTTGGTCACAAAAATCGGTTTCATGGTTTTATTAGCTGGTTGCAAACGAATCCGGTCCTTTTCTCTATAAAACCTCTTTAAAGTTGCATACTGATTATCAATCAAAGCCACAACCGTATCACCGTTAGCTGGACTATCTTTCTTTTCCACTACCACATAGTCGCCATCCAAAATCCCGTCTTCAATCATTGACTCACCCTTAACCCGTAGAGCAAAGCTCAGTAGCGGATCTCTGACCATGCTAGCTGGGATAGAGATAGTCTCTCTCTCCTCCACCGCCTCAATCGGCACGCCAGCTGTTATAAGACCAGCTAGTGACAGTTCGAAAGACTGACTCCAATTTGGCTCAGCATCAACCAGCTCAATGGAGCGAGCCTCATTGCGACCGGTTTTCAAAAATCCTTTATCTTCTAGCGACTTAATATGCTCATGAATCGTCGCCGAACTACTGAGATCAAAACTATCAGCAATCTCTCGATAGCTAGGTGAATAGCCCATTCGTCTCTGATAATTAGTAACAAAGTCCAAAATTTGCCTCTGTCGCCTAGTCAATTTTTGGTCTCCCATATGATTAAGAATTAATTTATTATCTACACTCATTATAACCGAACAAAAACCGAAAGTCAAAAGCAAGTATTTACTAGCTCATATCACCAAAACCGAACAAAAGCTCCCAGTTAAAATTTGTTATCAACAGCCGAGTTATTCAAAACCCCTCAGTCCTGACGGACAGCTCCCCTTAGTAAGGGGAGCAAACAACTAGTGGCATTTTTACTCGTTCCCGTCCTTAATAAGGAGGGGTGAGTGAAGCTCGGGGTGGTCATTTTGTTTTAATAATTTACACAAAACAAGCCGGAATAATCCGACTTGTTTCATGTTTCATGTTTTTTACCTTGTGTTACATGTTAATTAGAGCGTTCAATGACCAATGATTCCGCCAGCGGTACACAAGATCCAGCAGCATCAATATCGGACTTCATATAATCTGAGTTCAGGCTATTATCAGCTAGCACCGACTGAGCGTCATACCAGTTATCATAGACCTCTACACACGGAGTGATCGTCCGACTCTCACCTGGAGCTAGACCGAGATCCTCAGCATCATAGCTGAGCAAGAACTTATGAGGATTAGCCGGATCACGATGATCAAAGATGCTGAGGTTAAATGATCTGGTCTTGGCACCATTCTTGCCTAGATAATGAACCACTACTCGTCTAAGGGGCAACTGCTCAGCATCAACTTTACTGGTAAAGGTCAAGGTTACATAACCTTGGTTAACCACTCGAGCTGGTGACACTTTGACATTATTAACCACTGGCTTGATGTAGCAATAGTCCGCTAGAGGATTATCCTTGGAGAAAGCTGGTCTACCAGAGTCAGAACACTCGGTCATAGCTTGTAACTCTTGAGCTGAATCGGATTCTTGGTACTTAGATTCAGCTTCATTCCAAGTATAACTAGCGAGCCGACTAGTAAAGAGCCTCTGCACCGCATAATAAGCTTGATCAATACTTCGACCGACATTATAAGCCTTGGTATGGTTGAAACAGTCAAACATACAACCAACATCACCATTACCAGTCAAGCCACTATTTGGAGTAGTATCGTAAACTACGCCATTAATAGCGCCTTTATCACCCTTGGTCATAAAGCAAGCAGCATTTGGGTTATCATTATCAATAACAAAGTAGGGGTTACGAACATTAATTCTAGGATATATAGCTTGACGGAAATCAGGAGGGAACAAAGCGGCTTGCCAAGTACAAGCAGTATTACCACTTTCATTTATACAGGCATTGGTTTTGCAAGCAAAGCCACCAGTTTTATCACAAAATACATTGTCATTAAAATCTAAATCATCACCATCCCATATTCTCTGCGAATCACAGCTACCACCATTTTGATACTTCCACTTACAGCATTGATTTTTACCACTTTTATCACAATCCATTTCATAAGCCGACCTAACATAACAAGCATCATGAACCCCTAACTCCTCTTCATTGTAATATTCCTGTTCTCCTTCCCTATCAGTCACAGACACCGAAACTTCAATCGGCTGATCATGACCATCCTTATCAAGCGTCGCTCGACAGAGATAAGCATCATCCTTGCCACCAGCTCCAGCTCGACTAGTACCAAAATATGGCACAAATGGTAAGAGCTTCTTGGCATTACCAGTGCCAGTTACACCAGCAAAGATTGGGTAACGAATATCCGGTGAATCAATCGACTCTCGCAGTGGATAAGCACCATAGAAGCCACTGCCTTGTCGCCAATCCACACCCGCCTTCAGACTGTCTTGCACCACACCACCCGGCTTCGTCTTGCCATTATCCACACCGAAATCCACCATCAGTTTACCACCTACTGGACTAAAGATATCCGGCGATAATAAGTAGCTACTACCTTCGCCAATACGACCATGCCAGTATTTCTCCTTGTCCACTTTTACAAAAGTCTTACAAGCAAACTCTGGAGCAATCGGTGAACCACCACTAGCCACTGACCCGCAGCGATCTTCCGCCTCCACACAGTAGTAGAGATCCTTATCAATACTTAAGCTCGCTCCCTCCTCAAACTCATCACCAGATACCTTGTCAATCGGATACCAGAGCAAACACTGCTGAGCATTACGCGGATCATACTGTAGACAATAACCTGACCAGCCCTTGCGACGTAAACCAGAATTATCAAAATAATCACAAGACAGCGAATCACCACGTGGGAACAGTCGACAAACACTCTGCATAAACTGCTCCTTACCAGACTGACTACGATAGCTAAGCGCTGGCTCGATCTTGAGATCATCAAAATAAGTCACGCCGTCACTGACTAGCCACAACTTCAATTTCTTATCAATACCGTAGTTATCATTGATGACAAATCTACCAACTAGCGGCACCCACTTACCCACTACTCCAGTCTCAGCTACGCCAGCACTCGGACCATAACTATCAATCGCTTGACCAGCAGCGCTACAGGACTCCTCGAGTGGACAAGAACTATCCTCAGCAGCGCCAATTCTCAAACTAGCTTTAGCTCCAGTCCGGAGAAACACCTTCATCGATACTACTGACTCTATCGTACCGGGATTAGCGATTTCCAAGACCGCCTGACTGGCATTGAGCTTAGCGACCGCCTGACCATCTGGCACTTCACGATAAGCCTCTAGTCCCAATTCTCTCTCGATGACCTTGGGGTCATTAATCACTGGCACATCTGTACCAGTCGCAGTCTTAAAGCCACTTGTCGAACGCCCCTCAAAGCTACCACCATTATCCATTTTTAGTTTAGCGCCACCGACTTCTTGCATACCAGCTAGATTATAATAATCAGTATTCCAGTCGGTATTTTCATAACCAGCCAAACTATAACCGGACATATTATTGAGATCAGCGAGCTTCAAAGCTGCTGTCTCTGAGCTGTTATACAGCTGATTAAGCGGAGCACTAGAGTCCTTCGCCACCACCGGTTCAAAGCCGACAAAATGACTACATTCATTAGCATCATTAAGACGATCACAGAGCTTCCTCTCAATACAAATTCTTTCATTTGGCTTGGATGGGTTAAAGATATAGGTCTTACAAGCCAGCCACTGACTACAAGTTCTATCAGGATCAACAGCGAGCAGTGTATTAGCATTATTACCTGGTGGATTAACAGCTTGTTGATTTGGAGCAGCACCATCCTCAGTCAGATCACTGCTATAGACCAAAGACTTCTTGGTCTTACCATTTTGTGATCGTTCATTAAACAAGATTTTACCCTCGTCAAACTTCATCACCGTCGGTGTTTCTCTAGCAATACTATCCTTGATACGATAAGCCACTACTGCTTCACGAACCGCAGTTGCTCCGCCACTGACACTACAATTAATCTTCTCTGAGCCAGTATCAGTTCGATGGGCATAAAACTCTTGACCAAAGATCTTGCCAGCATTAGAAGCCGCCTTAACCTCTGACACCTTAACTAGCTCATTGCTAGCATGATCAATCTGATAGAGCTCAGCTCCGTCACAGCTCAAACTAGCTTCACCAGCCAAACCACTCTTGATAATATACAAAGTATCCGCCTTCAAGCTCACTCTAGTCGCACCATCGAGTAGCAGATTGTAGTTAAACTTTGACTCTGGATCGACGTACTCGGTACAACCAGCCGCACTAGTCTGACAGATACCGGCATAACCAATTTCTTCTTGACCAGCAGCATTTCTAAAGACTTCTGCCATGCCATAAGGCTGTAATTTAGCTAACTCCACACCAGTTCCAATAGTCTTATGAGCATTGGTCGGACAAGGATTATTATCAGTACTAAACTTACAGACTTGACCAGTTTCACAATCACTCTGACCACCACAGACATTCATATTACTACAATACTTAGCTCCCTTATCATCGGCAAGACAGGCCATACCATCACCACAGTCAGCATTACTACTACAAGTCTGATTAGCAAAACAATACTGCTGTTTTTTGACATACCAACCCTCAACTCCAGCCTCTAAGGACAAGTATTCACAGACTCGCTCACCTGGATCCTTGAAATAGACATTGTTACCAGCTTGATTCCACGCTTCACAGTAGAGAGCATTTTTGGCACATAGTATTTCATTGTAAGCATCCGGATTATTGATCAAATAGATATTGGTGAGAGCACCGATACGATTAGTACGACCGAGATACTGACAACCCTTCTGGTTCGCAGCACAACTCTTCTTGGCATCATAAACTACATAGGCCATCTCATCAGCCGGCACTGTCACAGCGCCACTAGTCATCTGGCCATAGACGCTCGAGTTAAAGGTATCAACCATCAATTCACAACCCGCGGCACTGTTTTGACACAGTTCATCAAAACTACGCAAAGTATGACGCTCGCTATTCATATCAGTATAAGCGCGACAACCACTCATATAGGCAGGGAATGGTCGGCCACGATGATCCTGATCACAAGACTCCGGTGTCTGCCAAGAATTCTTAACCAAATAGTAGACATCTTCCGCCTCCATCAATTTAATATCATCAAGACGCAATTCTGCACTATTCTCTAGACCTCTAAACTCTAGTTTACTCAAGGCGCCAACCATATCCACATTATCAATCACAAACTTATATGGCTTCCAGCGATTAGATAGCTCTAGGCCCAGAGCACCGCTAGTAAATACCAGCTCCTTATCAGCTACTTTCATCACAATGCTATCAATCTTGGCCGCTTGATCACGACGACGAGCCATAAAGCTCAAAGTATATTTCTTACCAGCCTTCACGGTCGTGCTTAGATTTTTGGCAAGGACACTAGAGTTATTAATCTGAATGGAATGACCACCAACAGACAGCGCATCATTGCTAATCTGTGCCTCACCATTATTACCAGACCAGTTGCCGTTATTATTACCTTCAAAACTATCATTAAAGATAATCCTCAGATCATGACCAGTATCACCACTGTACTTGGAACAGCCTACCGCCGTCTTGGCACAAGTCGTTGACTCATTTGGCCAAGCACGGAAGACACAGGACTGATGAGTCTCATCCCAAACTCCACCCTCACGACAAACTACACAAGACTCTTGATCAGCTAGCCATTTACCACGAGCATCAGCCAGTCCCTCAGATACCACTGCTTCACAGTCAGCTTCAGTTAAAATCGTCTCGTCAATGTTTGGCTCAACTTGACGATAGAAATAACAATCATCAACACAAATCACTGTCTTGGAATACAGATGATAAGAGATATTACCATCCGCACCAAAGAATTGCCTACAGTCTAGATTAGCTCGTGGGTGATCGGCTGGTAACTTAAAGATCGCTTCACTACACAGCTCCTCACCATTTTCATCAGTATCAATATTATCACTGACATTATCATCTACGACGCTTCGAGGCTGACTAATAGTCTTGTTATCACTGTTGGCTTGCAACTTAAACGAAGTAATCTGATAACCACTGACATCAGACCCTTCCCAAGTTATAAAGTCAGCACAAGAATTATCCGGCTTGATACAACGACGGAAACTACTAAAAGCTTCGTTTTCTTCACCTCCCTCAGGTACTTTGTCCAAGTTCACAAATAAGCTACAGCCTTCTTGGCTAGCTGCACAGCTCTTGGCCGTACGAGGGATAAAATGAGTTAAGCGCGCTGAGTAGAAACTATTTTCTTGTTGAATAAACTTATCATAACCGACACACTCATTTGGACAATAATCCTTTGGCTTGACCTTGGCCGCAATCTGATCTTTGGTAAGGATGTCCACAAACAAATTACAACCCACTTCATCCTTGTTACAACGTCTCACAAAAGTCGAACAAATCGCTGGCGCATCAGACTTGAGGCTATAATCAACCGGCGGATTAACATAACAAGTCCGCTCTAGATAATTTGGCAGTAACTTCTGATAAGCAATGTCCGCCGCCCCATAATCAGTATACTCAGTCGGACCACCCACTTCTAATTTCAAATCATCAACATAAAACTCCGCCACACCTCGGCCAGCGATCTTGAGGCTGTTCGCCTGCAAACTAAAGTCATTATCAACTGTCACAGTATATTTCTGCCAGCCAGAACCACTTGCTTCGACACTATTAAAGTTATCACGAGCCAGATCGCCAATACCCATCTCCACTATGCCACTCACCACATAAATCTTAGCACTTAGACTATATGTTTGATTACTTTCAAATTCAAAACCCTTAGGCATTAATCGCCTGTCACTAGGAGTAAAATAAATACCAGTATTATTACCGCTAACCCACAAACTACTCGCACCACTTGCTACCAATTGCTGATCATAACTTGGATTAGTCTTGTCAAAAATCGTTCCAAAATCCTTCCAACGCGCCTGATCACCAGCTTCAAAACTAGCATCAGCGATTAAGTTAGCACCGCCATCAATCCTCGTTCTGATGAGTTGACGACAACCCTCATTACCTTTAGCACAGTTCTCTGCCTCAGCGTCAAAATAAATCGCTTGTGCCTTATCGCTCCACAGCGCCTTGGCACTAGCCTGATCATAGCCATCAGGCATCAAATACTCTCGGCAACCAGCATTATCAGCCGTACAGTTATTGAAATCCAGAGTATTTTCTAAGTAACTAATATTCTTGCCATTACCCGTGTATGACTTACAAGTGTTGGCGTATGGTTCACAACGCTTATCCTGACCCTTTTGATCAAAGGTCCACTGACGACTTTCTTCAGTACAATAACCATAGGAGAGACACTTACCTGACTCATCTTCTTTGATACAAGACTGCTCATCAGCACAATAATCATTACTACGAGCAAAAGTTAATTTGGCCTCCTTATAAGCACAAGTCGCGCTACAATCAGAGCTAGGATCTTTGAGTTTAGAGGCGTTTTCTGATCTCGTACAGCAATCAGCGTCCACAGTACAGTTACGATAACCGCCATCCACAAAGACTTTGGATACATCACCAGTTGAGGCATCAACTTGACCACAGCTCTTCTGCACCCCGTCCTGAATATCAAAATCCTGAACTAGAGCTGGTCCATAACCCTGACGAACACAGTAATAGTCTGGTAGCTTCAAAACCCAATTTGGATCAACTAGGCCCTTACACCAATCAGCATAATAAGTATTATATTTATCGCCTTCTACAAAGCAGGACACCATATCCTCTAGACTGACGCCGTCCTTGAGCTTGCCATTTACAAAGTCATTTTCAACACTAGCTACTAGCGCATTGGCATTATTTGGATTAAGCGCGCGACCATCACGTAGTAGATAAGACTGCTGAATCTTCTGCGCAGCGAGCTCCCAACCGACCGGCACGATACGGTATTTACGCAAAATCAACATTGAGCGATAAGAATATCCCTGATTATACTGGATGTTTTCTTGACCATTCTTATCAAAGCCAAAAGGCCAATTTTTCTGGAGACTACCACCTTCCATCGCCTGCGCTACCGTCATTTTATTGGTAATGGCATTGGAGAAATTAGTATCAATGACACAATTAGTCGGACCTGGATTCTCTGGCTTCTGACAACTCGATAAATCAGCTAAGATATTTAGACGCTTACCATCAGCATAGACCGGATCCTTAATCTGGCTAATTTTATTCTCAATCGCCTTGCGCCCTGGGGACACCGCTGACCAATAACTAACCGGACTAGAGCCGTTGGTATTATCAGCAAGTCCACCAATCAAGTTTTGCCAACCGGTTACCAGTAACTGGTTAATAAAGATATTGGCCGCATCAACCAAAATATCACCAGTTACCTTGTCTAAGTTTTGAAAGAGTTTTTCATCAGTTAATTTCTTGCGAGAAGCTGCCTCATCTGGAGTACCCACCAAATCACCAGCAAAGTTTCTGATATCTAGCCAACCGCCAGTCGCTGTCGTCTCCGCCTTACTGTTGAGAGAGGCTTCAGTCCGATAATTACCCAAGCTGGTTTGGAGTTCCAAAGCAGCCCCGATGTCGTTATAACCAGGGCGGAAGTAAACCACCAAATCATTCAAATAATTCTTATTAGTTATCGCCGCCTTTTGGCGATCATACTCATTCTTCCAGTTATTCATCATCTGACTAAAGGAACAATTTGGCTGATATGGTGTACGGTTACTACTGATCGAGGCTAGTCCAAACTGAATCTTAATCAAGACATCGAGACGAGGACTACAAATGTTTACATTAGCAAGTGGACTATTATCAGCATTAAAGGTCGGGGCCTTGCGATCAGCCGCGACTTTAGACCAGCAGTAGTTATAAGTTATCTCACAATTTTTTACACAATCACTGGCAGCTTCATCACTACCGTAAGTACCGGTGCAAGAATCTTTACAAACATTGACCTGTTGATCACATTCGGTTTCTTGTTGCTCCTCACTCTTTACCGAACCCAAACACTTATCTCGCTTGTCAACACAAAGCGCTAGCGCTGTCTCATCCGTACCAGCAGTCTCCGCACAAGTATCATAGGCTGCCTGACAACGACTAGCTACTTTACGCTCAGCACTATTGCTAGCTACATCCGAGATCACAGTCTTGGCTAAAGTTTCAATGAAGTCACCAGCCGCCTTATCACCAACATTCTTCCAAAAATTACCCCATTTCTCCTTAACAAACAGCGCCTGCTGACCCTTGCCACCACTGCCGATATAAGTAGCAGCATCATAGGCAAAGTCATTGATAACTTTACGACCAATATTTTGAAAAAAAATCGAACCGAGACGCATACCAATCTTCTCTAACATCGAAGGCGTATCAGCTATCACTACCGTTGGAGTTGGTATAGGCGCAATCTGAGCTTGCACTGGCGAAGCCGTCAAAACTACAAAAACCATCAACACCAAAGTAATGATTTTTAAGTAGTTAATAATTGGGTTTTTAAACATAAGTACTTAGTCTAAAGACTCGGACTACTGCTTGCACTCGGACCCTGAATCATTTCTTTGTAAAAATCCATCAACTGCTGATCACTCAGACCATTAATCACCGTTTTTTGCTCTTCATTACTAGCGGCACTGAGTAACTGACTACGTAAAAAATTAGTATCCGGATTATCACCAAAGGCCTGCTTGAGCAACTCCAGCTGATCTTGGCCAACACTTGGAGCACTTGGCGCTGTCTGAACCCCATCACTCGACTGCTGTTCAGTCGTCATATTATCAATACACTCTTTGCCTTCTGGACAAACTGGATTAGTCTTGTTGTCAACTTCTAGCTTGTCATTAAATCCATCTCCGTCAGTATCCGGTAAAAACGGTGAACTCTTATAAATATTAGTCTCCTCCCAGTCAGGCAATTGATCACCGTCAGTGTCCTTGTTATAAACCTCATCGAGACGAGCCTGATTTTCTTGCAATTTTTGATTATTTAACTCTGCTTCCTGTTGCAAAGTCGCTGGGTCAATACCGCCATAGAGCCCCAAGGCTACATAACGACTAATTTGCCAATACCAGCCAAGCAAAACCGCAACCACGATTACAATCAAAACATAAATACCTCGACGTTGCTTGGGAGTTAAAGCCGGCTCAACTGGAATTTGATTAATAGTAGGATTAATTGGACCATCAACCAATTGACTGTCCATAGCTTGCTGGTCAATTCACTAATCCACAAGACCAGCTGTAATAGACTGCGATCTTGTAAATCCAAATTGCTAACTAAGAGTAATAGCTAGGGAGAAAAATTAAAAAAATAATTAGATCAGACTAGCTCTGATATTATATCATATAGCCGCGCAAAGAGCCAAGCAATCCCAACCACTGCTCAACTGACAAATCTTGCGCTCTCGCCTTCTCCTCAATCTTGTTTTCCACCATCGCTGCCAGTATCAGCTCCGGCTTAATTTTAATAACATTTAGTAGATTACCCTTGAGCATCTTACGTCTCGCTGCAAAACCAATTTTCGCCAAGCGAAATAAGAGCTTTTCATCTTCTTGATCAAGTAATTTTTCTTTTTTAATCTCAATATGCACTACTGCACTGCTGACTTTTGGAGCGGGATAAAAATCTTGCGCCGCAACCTTAAACTTATACTCTGCCCGAGCATAATACTGCACTGACAAGGCAAGCAAGCTCATATCACCGGGACGAGCCGTAATACGTCTCGCTACTTCGTCCTGAAGCATCAGTGTCATCGACACTAAGTCAGGCGCACCAGTTAAAAATTTACGCAAAAAAACCGCCGTAATATTATAAGGCAAATTAGCCACAATCTTAAAACTATTCAAAACCGGCATTTTATTGAGTCTCGGCCAGTTCAAAACATTATCATGGATCAATCGGATATTTGTGTAACCAGCTGCTTTCAAACGACTAGGTAGTAAGCTAGCTAATTTATCATCAAGCTCCACGCTCACTACTTCTTTAGCCTGCTGAGCCAAAGCCATGGTCAAAAACCCTAGCCCAGGACCAACTTCCAAGACCGTCTCATCGCTCTTAATCCGAGCTGTCTCTACAATTGCCTGATAAACAAAAGAATTAAGCAAAAAATTCTGACCCTTACTAGCACTGGGCTTAATATTATAGAGCTTACACAGTTCTTTTGTTTCTTTTAGCAAATCCATTTATTTAAGGACAAAGTTAATCAATTTATTCTTCACAAATACCACTTTAACAATCTCCTGACCAGCGAGCCACTTCTGCACCTTATCATTGCTAGCAATCAGTTCTCGGACAACTGATTCTTCAGAGTCAAAATCAAGCTCCAGAGTATCACGCAGCTTACCATTGATCTGGACTGTCAGATTAACCTTGTCATCACGAGCTAGCTCTTCATTACACATCGGCCAAGTCTGTTTAAAGACAGAGCTATCCGCTCCGCTCAATTGCCACAGCTCTTCAGCTAGGTGTGGTGCTAGTGGCGACAACAAAATCACCAATTGACGAAAATTAACCCTATTAACTTTTGCCTCCGCCGTCCAAGCATTAACCAAAATCATTAGCGCACTAACAACAGTATTAAAAGCTAGACTTTCAATATCAGCACCAATCTTTCTAATTGTTTTGTGCAGCAGTCGCTCTATCTCACGACTATCAGCTTCATCACTAAGCTTTTCCGACAAATTCCAAACTTTATCCAAAAACTTCCTGGCTCCCGTCAAACCATTGGTACTCCAAGCCACCGACTGATTAAAAGGGCCCATAAACATCTCATAGACTCTTAGCGCATCGGCACCATGCGACTGGATAATTTGATCAGGATTGATGACATTAGCCCAACGCTTACTCATCTTACGACCATCTTCAGCCAGTATCAAACCTACTTGTCTGAGAGCTGTAAAAGGCTCAGAACAATTAACCACTCCAATATCAAAGAGGAACTTGTGCCAAAAACGAGCATAGATCAAATGACGAGTCGCATGCTCAGCTCCGCCCACATACATATCTACCGGCAACCACTTATCTAAAACCTCTCGATAATTGATCATTGTTAATTGATCATTGTTAATTGATCGCATAGCATATGCGATATAGTACCAAGACGACCCTGCCCACTGCGGCATAGTGTTAGTCTCACGTCTAGCCTCACCACCACAACGTGGACACTTGATATTGACCCATTCACTGATATTGGCTAGTGGTGATTCTCCGGTCCCTGATGGCTGATAACTCTCTACCTCAGGCAATCTTACTGGCAAATTTGCATCGACAAACCAGCCAGGATTCAATCGTTCTCCATCATTATCAAAGCTAGCTCTATCTTTACAGGCTTGACAAAAAACCAAAGGCATCGGCTCTCCCCAATAACGCTGACGGCTAAAAACCCAGTCTTTTAACTTCCAATTGATTTTCTTGGCACCTAGGCTATTTTTCTCCAGATGCTCAATCATCTTCGTCTTCGCTTCAGGAGTAGCAAGACCATCCAGGAAATCGGAATTAATAGCTACACCAGCATCTGTCATAACCCTGTCGCCAAGCTCAACACCTGACTCCACCACCTGTTTAATCGGCAAATTATATTTCTTAGCAAAGTCCCAATCCCGCTCATCATGAGCTGGCACCGCCATAATCGCTCCAGTTCCATAACCTGCAAGCACATAATCAGCCACAAAAACCGGGATTTCCTGCTGATTAACTGGATTAATAGCCATTAACCCCTTTAATTGCACTCCGCTCTTATCTTTATTCAAGTCAGTACGCTCCAAATCCGACTTATTCTTAACCTTATTAATATATTCTTGCACTTCCAACCAATTGCTAATCAACTCTTTACTCGCAGCAACCAATTCATGCTCCGGCGCCAAGACTAAATAAGTCGCCCCAAAAATCGTATCCGGTCTCGTTGTAAAAACCTCCACTGTCAATTGTGAATTGATAATTGCAAATTTAAGTGTCGCGCCCTCCGACTTACCCAGCCAATTCCGCTGCATTTCCTTAATCGACTCCTCCCAATCGGTCAACTGATCAATGTCGGCGAGCAAACGCTCGGCATAATCAGTAATCCTAATCACCCATTGTCTCATCGGCTTTTTTTCTACCTCACTGCCACAACGCTCACATTTACCATTATCCAAATCCTCATTAGCAAGACCGGTCAAACAAGTCGGACACCAGTTAATTGGCTCGTAAGATTCAAAAACCAAACCCTTTTTAAACATCTCAGCAAAAATCCACTGTGTCCATTTATAATACTCAGGATCTGTAGTGTTAATCTCACGCGACCAATCATAAGACAAACCAATCATTGATAGTTGTCGCTTATAAGTAGCAATATTAGCTTCGGTCGCCACTCGTGGATGGACTTTGTTAGCTAGAGCATAATTTTCAGCCGGCAAGCCAAAAGCATCCCAACCCATCGGATGCAAAACTGAGTAGCCATTGAGCCTCTTATAGCGACTGATGATATCGGTGGCAATATAACCCTTCGGATGGCCAACATGCAGACCCGCTCCAGACGGATAAGGAAACATATCCAAGCAATAATACTTGGGCTTATCACTCGTCTCCTCAGTCTTGTCGAGTTCAGTAGCTAGCCAAGCGGCCTGCCATTTTTTTTCTAATTCTTGATGATTATATTTAGGCATACAAAAGTCACACTCCTAAAGCTTGTATTTGGTTAACTTTAGGCTCAAAAAAAACACTCTCTATTTAGATTAACAAATTAACAGCAAAATTAACTAATTACAATATGACTATTTTTCTATAAAATTAGCCAATTATCTCAGCAAACGAATGATAATATCGGCAAGTAGCGCCAAGCCAGAAGCCACAAAAATCACGATATAATTCCATTGTGACTTAGATGATTGCAAGCTATGCAAAGTCGACACCAAAACCCCTTGGTCAGCAACTGATAATTTTTTACCAGCACTAATTTTATCGACGAGCTTACTCTCCACAATCGTCTGCGTTCTTTGCTTCTCTACACGGTAACGATGAGCAAAATACCAAGCAAAACCAATTGTCCCGATATACCAAGCCAGATCCGTCCAAATCTTATTAGGTAGATAGTTCAAAAAAATAATAATCCGGTAACAGATAGTAGCGAGCACGCCTACGTAAAAAACTAACTCGCGATAAAATTTACCATGGACCTTAAACTCTGACATAAAAAAATCTCTTAATTATAAATCAATCTCAATCTCCACTGGGCAATGATCACTACCCATAATATCATTTCTAATCTCGGCAACCTTTAATTTACTTACCAAAGCTGGCGACAACAAAATATAATCAATCCGCCAGCCGACATTTTTGGCTCTCGCCCCCATGCGATAACTCCACCACGAATACTTTTGCTCAGTTGGATGCAGATGTCGAAAACTATCTACAAAACCAGCCTTCAGATATTCACGACCCCAGTAGCGTTCTTGATCACTAAAACCAGGATTGCCGACATTTTCTTTGGGTCGAGCTAAGTCAATCTCTTCTGTTGCCACATTCAAATCACCGCAAATAATTACCGGCTTCTTTTTTTCTAACTGCTTAGCATAGGCGAGCAACTCCCGATTATAATCTTCTTTATAATCAATTCTTTTGAGTTCTGGCTGAGCGTTAGGGAAATAATTATTAATAAAGAAAAATTGCTCATACTCAGCTGTAATCGTCCGACCTTCATCATCAAAATGAGCTCGCTCAATACCATTGATAATCTGCAGTGGCTTAGACTTAGTCAAAATCGCCGTCCCTGAGTAACCGGGTTTTTTAGCACTGTGCCAATAATCCTCATAGCCTTTAAATTCAAAAGCTTCAGCTGCTCGCCGTCCATCATCAATCTTTACTTCTTGTAAGCCTATGAGATCCGGATTGAGCTTGGCTAGCGACTCTACAAAACCATTTTTAAGCGCCGCCCTAATACCATTAATATTCCATGATACAATTTTCATCTTGATTATATTTATTTTAACAATCACTCCATCACCAATCATTAACAGCTATTCGTTAATATGATATAATTTCAGTATAGAAAAATAAATCACTTTAAGCAATGGACAAGGATCTACAAAACAAATTATCTTGGCTGATTTTGATTGGTGTTAGTTTGATTTTTTTGGTTTCTCTGTACCTCTACACCAATCGTCCCGTCAGCGATATCAGCACTCTCAGTCCTGATAGTACCCCACAAGCAAACAACGCCGATCTAGTCAAACGTCTCAATACCATTTACGGCACTGACAACAGTTACAATGCCATGGGCAATCCCAAAGCCAAAGTCACTATCGTTGAGTTTGGCGACTTCACTTGTCCCTATTGTCGAGCCTCGGCACCCATTCTACGTGAGCTAGCTCTCAAGCACCCCGATCAAATCCAAGTCATCTTTCGTGACCGCACACCCACCGAAAAATCCGTCGGCCTCGCCCTCGCCGCCCACTGTGCTGGTGAACAATCTCAATTTTGGCCTATGCACGATCTACTCTATCAATACCAAAGCGAAGAGCTCGGTCAAGACGAATCTAGTATAATCGCCCTAGCCCAGAAGCTAACTCTCGATCAAAAACAATTTCAGAACTGTCTAGATACTCGCAAATACCTCAATACCATCAAAAAAAATATGGTCGATAGCGAGCGACTAGCTCTCAGTGGCACACCTAGCTGGTATATCAATGGTCTAGAATACCCTAGTGGCACTCTTGATCAGGCTGCCTTTGAAGATTATTTAAAAAATCTACTCAATTAAATGAAGCACAGCAAACTAACAATCTGCTTAGTCATTGCACTTGCTCTTGCAAGCTTCTTTATCATCCAGCCAGCTTTTGCTATTGAAAACCAAGTACCGGCTCCCAAGCTCAAAATACCTATCCCAGGCATGGCGCCTTTTTCTGATGTTAATTCTAGCAATGGCAATATAGCCAGTAGTTGGATAGCTGAATACATCGTCGCCATCTATCGCTATGGTATTGGCATTATTGGTCTACTCGCCATGATCATGATCGCTGTTGGCGGTGTGCGCTGGGTCATTTCTCAAGGTAATCCCGGCAAAGTCGGTGAAGCCAAAGGACAGATCACTGGCGCGCTTAGCGGTGTCGCTCTGGCTCTTGGCTCCTATATGCTACTGTCTCTTATCAATACCGATTTAGTAAATTTCCGACCACTTAATATCGGCTTAATCGAAAAGCCAGACTTCTCCTCTGCTGGCGGCGTCCTGACTGGCGACTATACCGGCAAGCCCAGCTTCTCAAATAATAATAGCACTTACGACAGCATGCTGAGACAAGCCGCCAATCAATACGGGGTTGATTGTAGTCTCGCCAAAGCTATTATGATGACGGAGTCAGCTGGCAACCCCAAAGCCGCCAGCAAAGATAGCAAGGGCCAAGTTCTAGCCAAAGGTCTCATGCAAACTATTAATAGCACTTTTACTCGCATGAACGTTGGTTCAGACCCCTTTGATCCCCAAACCTCGATCAATGCTGGGGTCAAATACCTCTCACAACTCAAAAGAACCGCCTGCAACGGCGGCACTAGCAATTCAGTTGGTTGCATCTCCACTCAAACCAAATACATTGCCGCTGCTTACAATGGCGGACCAGGGGCTAATGGCGCCTCTAAACGCTCTGGTTGCTCCGGCAAAACCGCTTGGGAATGTCCAGCTAATTGGGATCGATCCCGCTCCAACAGCTATCTACAAACTTATAATTATGTCGGCAAGGTTCAAGCTAACTACAATCTAATTATCACTAATGGTTGGGGCTGTTAAAATATGACTAAAAAACTTCGCAAAACTCATCACTCTAAGACTAAATCATCTCTAGTCAAAAGCATCACCAAACACAAATCCAGATTACATCAATCAATCTCACTTTCCTTTGATAAGCGATCTGGATCAAAAAGTTTGCCACTTAGTCACAACTGCAGCACTCTAACTGGCTCATTAATTATCTTAATCAGCTCTCTGTTAGCCATCTCTACGGTTTGGTACTACAGTCGTTATGATTGGTATGGCATAGTCGGCATGACGCCTGACGAAGTCGCCAAAACCTTAGTTGATATCCGTGAAAGCCGTGGCCGCAAGCCTCGCCTCAACATGGGCGACTATCAAGGCAAAGCTAATATCCGCAAAAACTACAGTAAGTACGATAGCCTACTTCAAGAAATCTCCGTCAACGAACAGGTTGACTGTACACTCCTCAAAGCCGTCATGCTCGCCGAATCGCATGCCAACCCCAATGCCACCTCCAAAAGCGGCGCCCTTGGCCTCATGCAAGTCATCCCTAGTACCGCTCGCTCCATGGGTGTTTATGGCAATCTCTATAATCCTCGTAATTCCATCCAAGCTGGCGCTCGCTACATCAAGCACTTGACGCAAACCGGCTGTAACGAACGAAGCTCTAACGCTGTCTGCGACATTGCCGATGACTACAAATATCTCATCGCCGCCTACAATGGCGGTAGCGGTGCCAACGACCATGGACTTGGTCGCTGTTCTCATCTGGCTGCTTGGGAATGCCTAGACTACGATGCCTATCATCAAACCCGTGTTTATGTCGGTCGTGTCAAAGCCAATTACGACCTGCTCATGGATCATGCTTGGGGTTGTAATTAATCAGCTGACACATAATACAATTGTGTACTAGTACTAACCTTTATCCCTTCTAAATTAACAGCGCTGACGGACAATTTCAAAATCTGATGATTCTGAGTTGGCTCAAAAGCGTAAAAAGTCACTACTTGACGATCAATTACTTTCTGCGCTGGCTCATCATCATAAGCAATCATCAAATCATAGCGCCACTGGGCACTCGGACTAGCCATCCAAACTATATTAATTGGACCACTGTACTCGACTGGTAGATTAAAAAAATTAATCTTTGCCGGTGCTGGCTGAGGCTTTTCTTCGACTGGTATTGGTGTTTCCGTTGGCGTCGGACTATTTCCAGCACCCCCAGAACCAGGCTGCACTGGCACTTCCACTTCAGCCTCTTCTTCAATAATTGGTGATTGAGCAGGAGTCTCGACTGGCGCTGGTGCTTCTGGCTCTTGATCTTTAATTATTTGATCATCAGCATCTGCTAGACTAGAAGCGCTAGCAGGCAAAGCTCCACCATTTATAACCATCGGCCACCAATCCTTACGCAAATACTCCAGAGGCACACCGACGCTTTCATCAACAATCGGCCACTCTGGATTTTCATTCGAATCGGGGTTCTCTTGCTCTTTTTCAATCACTTTTTTAGTCAGCAATAAATCTGGCTTTTTAATTTCCAAAATCACTACATTTGGTATTCTGATTCGCAGTGGCGCTGGTTTTTCCTGTATCTTGATTTCATCCTTGCTTTGACTTATTTTTAGCTTCTCCGGCTCTCGACCAGCTTCTTGCCAATACAAATCAATCATTCTCTGACCATAAGCTACAACAAGTGGCGCCAAATCCTGCCAATAAGCCTCATAGACCTCTTCATCTAATGTCAGATACTCAGATACCGCTTCACGCTTACCGAGCAAACGACCTTCTAAATAAAACTTACCAGACTGATCTTCCCGAGCACCAAACGGCAAATCTCTAATCGCCGACCAATCTTTGCTCAGGGCATATCTTTCTGTATATTCAGCCATAGCCGCTAGACACTCTGAGGCTGTTTTACAATTCACCCCAGTCTTGATCGGCAAATCAGCCACTTTCAATCGACCCTTTTTAAGCTGCTGTTTAACATAATTCTCATAACCATCACCTTCGGCATGATCATCGTTATGCACATGAGCAGGACTTGCTAAATCAGCTAGTAGATGTAGATTATGACCCAGCGTCAACCACGCCAACCGTCTATCATCTCTCCGCAAAGCTTCTACTCCGCTCGGCCAAGCAAAATCACCACCCCAACCACTCGCCTGCCATTTTGACTCCGCTGACCACTGTAAGGCACTGTGGCCTAGCCACAAACCCCTAATCACCAAAGGGCGCTCCGTACTTGGCTGATAAAAATGATTCAGACAGCGCAGAGCTGGATAATCCTCTTCTTCAGCACCATCTGCTAACCAACGAGCTTCTTCGGCACTAACTAGGGCCTGCCTATTCTCTTGCCACAAGACAAGTGACTGAGCTGCTAATTGGCGATGAGCTAGATGGCTATCATAAGCCAGAGCCGGCACTGAACTAAGTAAAAATAGCACCACAGCGCTGACAGACAATTTCACAAATAGCCACATAACTATAATTTCTTAATCCACCAACCACCATCAGCTCGCTTAATAAAAACTATTTCCCGCTTCTGTTCGGAACCCCTAATTTTTTTACCATCTGCAGTTTCCCAATCTGGTTGATAATACTGCAGATTATAGACCGCCGTTTCCACACAAGCCTCAAATAACTCGCACTCCATTTGGTAGTTTTTGGTCATTTCTTCTGGCCAAGACAAAACTAGCTGACGCTTTTCTGGTTTAGCAAAGATTGGTTCATAGATTTCTTGAGCTTGTGGTGACAAGTACCTCATAAACTCCTGACCATCAGATTTCAAAGCTCGTCTAAAACCACGATAAGCTTCTTCTGGACTCTTAACTGGCGCGGCAAACCAAGCCTGTGCTCGGTAAGCAAACTGCCGTGTCAAAAAAAACATCTGAGCACGCCAAACTGCATTTGACCAAAGCAAAAAGGATACTATCACTAGTATCAAAGCCACGACAGCTAACCATTTCTTCGTCATATCGTTCAAGTCACTCTAGCGACTTGATTTATAAACCCGTCCAATAAGCACTCTTACGCAGATATTCAAAATCATTATCACTCGCTCCTAGATAATAACGTTTACCATTCTCAGCTACGTACCAGACATAAGATACTGCACCATTCTTGGTCGCAAGCAAACGATTCTTATAATTCATCATGGGCGTCGTCGCCCATTTGCCTTCACCTTTTGGATTAAAGCCACTCTCAAGCTCTGCTCGATCATCAAAACCATCAGCGTCGGTATCCATTTTTAAGCTATCCGTACCGATCACTTGTTCCAGTTCATCAGGCAAAGTATCCTTATCAGTGTCCGGCACATCAGCGTTAGACAGAGCAATCGGAACTTTGATTAATTCTGACTCAGTTACTGACAAAGACAATCTGTTCAACAGATTGCTAGCCAAAGACTTCATACCAGCAAACTCCGAGTCTAAATTACCAATCCTAGCCTTAGCCGCAGTCAAATCATCTTCTAATTTTTTATTCTTCTCAGTCACTTCAGTTAGTGACTTAGTCGCCTTGAGTAACTTATCTTGATAATCAGTCACACTCAAACTCTTGTCATTTAGACTAGCGCCTAGATCATCTAATTGCTTTTGTAATTCTTCTAATTGTTTTTCTTTACTAGCATAGCGTACCTGCACATTGGCCAGATCCGCCATTGCCTTGCTATTACTATTATAGATATTGATAACCAAAACTAGCGCCCCAACAAACATCAGCACCAAGACTCCATAAAAAAACCAACGCTGTTTACGACGAAAACCAATCGCTTTACTAGTCGCCATCTCTTGACTAGCGAGCTGTCCAGACAGATGATTGATTTGATCCTGAGCCGGCATCTGCTCAGCCCGCGCTCGTTGACTGACAAAAAGCTTACCGCAATATTGGCAAGTGATAGAATTATCAGCGATTTCACGTCCGCAATCAGGACAAATCATAGCTTGAACTCAAAGCAAATCTTAGTAGCAATATTATACCACACTAGAGACAACAATAAAAATTTTATTTCTTTGAGCTATTCAAGATTTGATTCATCGCTTCTAGCACCGCCTCTGAGCGCTCTAGATCACCTAATTTTTTATACAATTCGGCAATCTCTAGCCACAAAGCTTTGTTTTTTAGATCTTGAGAAACTTTTAATTCATACACCTTGACCAACAACTCCCAATCACTAGCCTCTCGATAACGCTTGATCAATGACTCTACAAAAGCTCCGGCCCCTAATGATTCTTGACCGCCAGTCTCTCGCAAGCAACTATCAGCCAGCTCATAAGTAGTCGCACTTGGCTTAGACTCCGATAAACCGATTTTAGCCAAATGACAATTCAGATTAGGATAGGCTGGATATAAACTCTTGGCTTTTTCCAGAGCCAAAGTCGCATTCTTCTTATCACCAATCATCAACAATAAATTGGCTTTCAAAATATACGGCGGAATATGCTCACCGCCCTCAGCAATCGCTAGATCAATATCTCGCAAAGCAGCCTGTAAATAAGTCACATCTCGAGTGATATTAAAGGCAATTGTTTCGAGCCTCGACAAAACCAACAAAGTCAAACTGTCTTTAGGATTTAGCACTAGATTCTCTCGTAGTAACTCGATAGCGTAATCAAGCATCTCTTTACGCTTGGCTGGCGACAAATAATTAAGTTTATCTGGATTAGAATTAATACCACTTGCCACTAACATTTTAGAATCTCGGTTGTAGGGAGTGTCAGTCTTAAAGGCCTCCACGTACATATCAAAAACCTTTTGTGGATCATTGGTCATCTGCCAGTAGCTTGCTGCCCTCACTGATTGAGCAAAAACTTGCGCTGGCTGCCAACTGTAATTATAAATCAGTCCACAGGCCACTAGCCCACAAATCACCAAGGCTTGCAGTTCCTGATTTGTCCAATCAACTTTACTGTCAGCCTTAACAGCCTCTAGTTCTTCACGATTGTATAGATAATAAACAAATCCAATACTAAAGAATAGCAAAATATAATTAGCTAGAGCATCAAAGACTGCTAAGTTATGAATAAAATAACCAACTAGAACACCACTCATCGTCGAAATTTCCAAGATACTAATCTTACCCTCTCTATAACCCTTAATCAGATAATAAAACAAAGCCACAAAAATTGATAAATAGCTTAGTAGGCTCAGCAAACCAGCGGTCGACAAAATATCTAGTAGATTATTATGAGCTCGGTCAAAATATTCTTCACCGATCGACCATTGATAATAAGAAGCGATAAAATATTTATCAAAGTGAGCAGCAAAATTACCATAACCATTACCCAAAATCGGATACTCTTTAAAACCTAGATAAGCCGCTCGCCAAGCATAAGTTCTCGTTCTCAAAGTCGCATTATTACTGTTAAAGTCTCTTAGTATTTTACCCAATCTCGTCCCGTCAAAGACGCTTGCTGACCTAAAACTAAATAACAAAATCAATGTTAAAACCAAAGCACCCACCGCTATCCAAGTTAATTTTCGACGCTGGCTATCTTTGTGCAAAGCACCAGCAAGCACCAAAGTTGTTAGCAAGCCAATTGCCAAACCCGCCTGCGACCCAGACACATCAGCATAAACAAAAGCAATCAAAGCTAACAATATCGCCGTCAGCACCACAAATTTCAAAGCTCTAGAACGAGTTTGAAAAAACAAATACCAACCAAAAAAGAAATTAAAAATCATTACCCCAGCCACATAAGTCGCATTACCGAGTGTTGAGATATTAGAAGTCATGTTGACATTACCAATCGCCTTGTTACCAGTCGCTGTAAAAATAGCATATAGCGACAAGCCGCTAGCTGCAGCGAGCGACGCTACAAACAACCAAGTCCAATCCTCACGACTTCTAAAAACACTGATCAGCACCAAGTACAAACCAAACAGATGCACAGTCGGGAACCAACCAAGCATGCGCTCTGCATCACCCCAAAAACTCAAATTAAAATCAATACTAAAGAAACTGGAGACTAACAGAGCTCCAAAAAAAGACACCAAAGACCAAGTGATCCAAGATTTCTTTGGTCTTAGCTCTGGGTATTTCACAACCATTGCCACCCACAGAACCATCATCAACTCCACCAAAATATTAAAATATATCTGTTTGCCAGTTATATAAGGAAAATATAAAGACCTATTAAGAATAAAAAAACTCACCAAGCTGATAATCACACCAAATTTCAAAATATTCTCATACCATATCCTAGGCATAAATTAGATCTGACTTAAATAAATAATAGACTAATTTTAAAGCTTGCTAGCCTCAATGTCAAAACAAATCTAAAATAGTGAAATATAGAAAAAGTAAAAGTACTAACTACAAAAAAGCCCCTCAATTAAGAGAGGCTTTTTGTTAGTAAAAAATAATTTACTTGAGGGTGATCTTAGCACCAGCTTCTTCCAAAGTAGCCTTGATCTTGTTGGCTTCGTCCTTAGAGACACCAGCCTTGACCATAGTTGGAGCACCGTCCACCAAGTCCTTAGCTTCTTTGAGACCGAGTTCGGTCACAGTGCGGATAGCCTTAATAACGTTGATTTTGTTAGCACCACCATCAGTGAGCTCAACATCAAAGCTGTCCTTTTCTTCAGCAGGAGCAGCGGCGGCAGCTGGACCAGCCATCATCATAGCAGGAGCAGCAGCAGAAACACCAAACTTTTCTTCAAGGATTTTGACCAATTCAGCCAAGTCCAAAACGGACATTTTTTCAATCGAGCTAACCAAAGAAGCAAACTTCTCAGGCACGATTACATCTTTCTTGTCTTCCATATATATGTATATTAGCCTCCGTTTTTCGGTTGGGCAATTTATTAATTTAAATTATTTCTTCTCCTCAATTGCTTTGAGGACATAGACGATATTGCGCAAATTGCCAGCGAGAGCATTGACGAAGCCAGACACTGGAGCATTGATAGAACCAAGGATCTTGGCGTATAATTCTTCGCGACTTGGCAAAGTAGCAAGAGCTGCTACTTCTGATTTGCCGATAATCTTGCCTTCCAAGACACCACCAGCAAAATCAATCTTGCCTTCAGAACTCTTCACGAATTCCGCTAAAGTCTTAGCCGGAGCGATTTCATCACCGTAGCCAAAGATAACGGCCATCTGACCATCACTGGACTTGGTGTTGAAGTCAGTCAAACCAGCTCCACTCAAAGCCTTGGTAAGCAAAGTCTTCTTAGCGACATAGTATTCACTATTTTCACTGCGAAGTTTGTTACGTAGCTCTTCATTTTGAGCTACACCAAAACCATTGAACCGAGCAAAGACGACCGCCTTAGACTTAGCGAGCTTCGCTTCAAGATCGCGCAATATGACCTGTTTTTGTACTTTTGTTTTGGCCATAATGTGTTTATTAATTAAAAAAACGGCTTACAGGCCGCGAGAGAAATAGTCGATAAAGACTAATCAATCTCGGTGAGTCTTATTGATTGCTCACTGTCTGCGACTGTTTTATGAGCTAAATATAGATAATATTAAGCAAAATGTCAATAGTCGGTAAACTAGGCTAATATAAAGCTTTTTAGCATATCTTGCCTTGCAAAGCCATAGCTTCCTAAGGATTGACATTTTAGCAATTTTATATTATAAAATAGTCAATAAATTATTGTTCATCGACAATTCAAGAAAGAAAGCAACATGTCCAAACGATTATTTACCAAGGAGAAAACAGAGTTTCTCAGTTATAGCGAATTGCAGAAACTAGTACAAGAAGCAGGGGTTCATTCTCAGGAAGAATACAACAATGAACAGAATAATCATCCTGACTGGCCAAGTAATCCGTCTAGACACTACAAAGAAT
>DBEB01000041.1 GCA_002293855.1 Candidatus Falkowbacteria bacterium UBA917 | reverse complement strand
GTCAAAGCACCACGACTACCAAAATTCCATCCCTGCCAATCACTCCAGTCACTAGGACTAACCGGCTCAATCACAATCCCCTCATTCTTTACATCATAAAAAGCATTGATTCGGAAATAACCAGTAAAGGGACCCTCAGTCTGACTAAGAGCTTCTTTAAAAACAATTTGTGGCACTTTATCATCTTCAGAAAGCTTAACTACACCACAGCGATTATCCTCTACTAGGCCTTCGTAATTTGTTTCATAAACCGTGCACAGTTGCATAGCTTTTTCTGATTTGAGCCACTGATAAGCATAGGCCAGGCTCCCAGCCGGCAAAACATCATTAGCGCTAAAGTCAGCAGCAAAACGCTTGTTCTGCTCATTCCAACAAGTAACCGGATCATAACCCGGACAAGCCCCGAGCCGATTGACCGGATCAACCGGCACTTTAATAGCTAACTCCTTGGACAAAGCCTCTTTCCAACTTGGCCACACTGACACACTGCGACCTGGCAAATAGGTACCAGCGGCAAGCACTGGATAAGTCTTTTTTTCTCGTTGATATTTTTGTAGCGCCAAATTTATTTCATGCAAATCCGCCATGCGCTTCACATCTCTGACCAACTTGGCTTTAGCGCTATCACAATACTGATTAGCCAGACAATCTGACGAGAGCAAACAGTAACGCTTACACTGACCCTCATCACAAACCGCTCCCGCTGCGCAACTACTGTTGTCAGTGCAACTTGTCAAAGTTTCCGGCAAACACACACCATTACCACTACGCTCTACTAGAGTCACATTAAACTTCCAAAAGTTCAGCAATTGACCAAAGATATCTGTCGTCCCCAGATCAGGCTCTTGATTATAAGAAATCGCATAGATATTGGTGTACAATTTACCATTATCAACCGCGTCACTGGGTGAGATATTAGCAGCGCTGACATAGACCGTCCGACCATCTCGCACCGCTTCATAACCATCCACTATGAGCGTACTAGGTGTCGCTTGATTAGGAGCATTGCGCATATACCAAGCATAGGGTGAATTATGATCAGGATTAGGTAAAACCTTGATACCGATCGCATCAGCTGATTGATCAGCTACCAACTCCTCGTCGGCTGCCTGAGCTCTGACAGTCCAAATACCCAAGCTCAAAACTAGCACCAAGCTTAACTCGACTAGCACCGCCCATCTCAACTTTTTAATTAGAGTCAGATTAGACATAATTATTTTTGACAGTGGTCACACCAATGTGTGCCACGACCAGCTAAACGCATTTTTTTAATTGGTCGTTTACATTTCTGACAACTCTCACCGGCCCGACCATAGACTTGCAAAAACTTCATATTCTGACCCCGCTCACCATTGGCATCACGATAATTATTAAAAGAAGTACCACGCTTACTGATTGATAATGACAAAACATCAATAATCGCTTTGTGGAGCTTTTTTAACTCTACTAGCTTCAAACTATTCGCTGCTCGAGTCGGCGCAATACCACTCGCCCACAAAGCCTCGTCAACATAAATATTACCCAGCCCCGCAATCTGACTTTGATCAAGCAGTGCCGCCTTGATATTAATCTTTCTTTTGGCTAGAGCTGATTTTAGATATTCCAAGCTAAAAGTATCTTCTAAGGGCTCCACACCAAAACGTCCTAAATAAGTAGCGAGCTCCTCAGGCGTCATAATCCGCAACCAACCAAATTTACGCACATCATTAAAATACAAAGTCCCGCCACTAAACTTTAAGACCGCTCTAGTAAACTTATTAGGCAATTCCTGACCAACATTCACAATTGGATGACCACCAGCTAGGGTCGTCTGACCAGTTCGCCAGACTAGCTGCCCAGTCATCTTTAAGTGAATCACCAAATAATCCTGATTAACTTGAGCGACAATATTTTTGGCCCGCCGATAAAGCTTAGTTATTTTCTGACCTTCTAGATTTTTCTTAAAAACTGCCGGCTTTTGATTAATCGAACCAAGGTTTAGCACCTCAACTGTTTTAATCTTTTTATTAACCAGATAATCATTCAGATCTCGGACAATCGTCTCCACTTCCGGTAGTTCTGGCATATTATTGACTTAATTTTTCAAATTGCGCTCGAGTCAAAACGCCATTTTGTGCTCCTTGCTCGGCTATCACTCCCGCTGAGTTATTAGCAGCAATAAATAGCGACTTAGGCACATTGCCATTGAGCAGATGGAGAGCTGCGACAAAGGCCGAGCCAAAGGCATCGCCCAAGCCAGTCGTATCCACCTTTAGTTTTGGCTTGATAATTGGTTGAAAATAAAAGTTCTGACCGTCATAGGCATCAGCTCCCTTCTCACCATTAGTAACTACTACGATTTCCGGGCCCCAGCCCTTGATCACTTTGAGTAAGTTCTTAGAATCAACCAGCCAATCATAAGACTTGTAACGATAATTTTTATGACTCACCACCAAACGCACCGCTTCGTCTTTGTTGCAAGTCAGCACCTTAGTTTTTTTCAAATAGCGAGCTAGCCCCTTATAACCAACCGCCAGTTGCTCTTCACCAGGATTCCAAGCAATCTTAACTCGCTCAGCCAAGCTAAATAATTTATCAAAATCACTCTTCCAAGCACCAGAAAAACTAGTCACAAACAACCAATCAGTCTTAGTTAGTTTACTGAGAGTACGATCACTGATTACCAGGCGAGCATTGGCTGCACGGTGCGAAAAAGCCACGTGCTCATTGTTTGCACCGATCACAATAAAAGAAAAACCCGACAACTCTCGCTTGATCGACTGAATCAGCTTTGTACTAACCTTGCGCGCTTTAAAATTAGCAATAATTTTCTTACCACGATCATCATCACCGCAAGCAGTCAAACAAGCAGTAGTAAGACCAAGCGAAGCAAAAGACACTGCTGCATTAGCAGCACCACCACCAAAACTCATTGATACATTTTCTACACTAACTTTAGTACCGTAATCAAAAGCAAATAATTTATTGCCAGCTGCACTCTTGGTATTATCAATCAAATGATAGTCACTGACATGAAAATTAATATCTTCAGTCGCGCCACCCACTGTAATAACTTGATATTTCATAAGCCAATTATACCAAAAAAATCAGCTCTTAGGCAAGTTTAATCAAGCGCTTTGACTCTTATTTCACAAAATCCCGCAGACTCTGATCAAATAAGGCAATCACCCCTTTATCAACCAAATAAATATTCTCTGAAGCGGCATTTTTGACATAATAATTATTACCCTCCGCCCTACCAACCAGCATTGCATTGGACAAATTATCACTAGCCACCTTGATCACCAAGCTTGGCTTATCAAGTCCCGTCCCCACTAAACTTTGCTTGGGCAAAGCGCTAGCCTCAAGTTGTGACATCGCATTTAAGACTGGCTTGAGTTTTTCAATCGCCAATTTCTCAGCACTTGCCGCTAACCACTCTTGATTAACTTTCTTAACTGACCAACTCTGCTTGGGCTTCAGTTTGTTATCAACTGTCAAACTAGTCCAGAGCTCACTATTATTATCAAAAATCTTTTTATCAAACCAATCTTCCACTTGCCAAGCGCTTAAATCAGCTAAACTAGCATAGCTCTTATCATCACCGACTTGGCTTAGATAACTTCTCACCCCATCACTCCGACCCAACTGAAACTCCAAGACATCTTGACCATCGGCCGACAACTTAATCAGCTTAGCTTCGCCGTCCAAACCAAACAAAACCTTATTATCAGGCTGCAAACTAACTATCGCTAAACTAGAGCTAGCGAGCTGCGCCAGTCCTCCAAGCACTTGATCCATCAAATCCGGTTGAACATAAAATTGACCATCAGTTTCTATCCGCCAAGACTTATTTTCTCTATTTAAAACCATCTTCTTCGCACCAGCCTCCCAACTAATCCGATCCAACTTAGCTACATCAATCACACTAGCAAAATTGCCAACTCTAGTTCGCTCATCCGCTATTTTTTTATCAATCAGCTTATAAGCATAGGCAGCTAGTGCTAGCACCGCCAAGACACCGAGCAGAATCCAATTTTTTTTATTCATAACATTTGAGTTCCAAAGTCCGAGACTTCTTACGTAAGTAATAACGAACTAAACCAGCGATCACTACCAATACCGTCATGCCTAGGATATTGAACCAGCTAAACCATTGCTTAGCTCGCTCATCCAGATTTTTAATCGGTCGCAAGACCAACTCCTTGGACTTAATCTGAGCCAAATCAGCATCGAGCGTCGCTCCATCAATTATATTTTGCATAAAGACCAAATTACTAACTGCCCCACGCACAAAATCATCACGAATAAAATCACTATCACCAACCACTACCAATTGACTAGCTTGACTCTCACCCTGAGCATAAGCGCTCTTTAGCCTACCTGACAAACTAGCCGCCATCAGCACCGCTCCCCGCTCCTCGGTCGGTCGCAATTTCTCGGCTGGATTAATATTAGTGTTTGCTGGGACTAACCAAGCTTGATCAGAACTCTTGGCTAACTCAATCAAGCTCACACCCTCAGCCACTTTAGACTTATCAATCACAATCGAGCTTGCCCAAGGCAAAATCACGCCCTCTAGATTGGCTACACTAGCATTACTTTGATCAAAGTTGTCTTTGAGTAGCTTTGGCCAGAGCGGATAACTAACATTATAATTAGTAACCCCCTGACTAAAGCTCGCTACTCCACTATAAACATCGGCCACCAAATTATTTTTGACCACCAAGCCGTATTTAGCGAGCAAAGCAGCTAGATTGCTCTTATTCTCAACATTAAAATTAACCGGCGTGGTAATAGTACTAGCACCATCATGGAGCACAATCAAAGAACGATTGCTCATCAAAAATTTATCAATATTTTTTAATTCTTCTTCTTTTAGATCAGTCTTTACACCAGCAATCACCAATGTCTGAATATTATCAGCTACCGGCTTAGTCAAATCAACGCTCTCAATATCATACAGCTTAGCTAATTCTCGTCTCAAGATCTGCAAATCCTTATCTAGATTGACTGTGCTATAATTTGCCAAAAAACCAACTGTGAGCTGTTTGTCAGCGCTCATTTTTTTGAGCAAAGACACAAAGCTGTATTCAAAGCCAGCTAGATCTTGGATAACCGGGATAACTTCTTGTTTATCACGATAATTAATGACCATGCCCATATAACCAGTTACCACCTCTAGCTTGTCATGACGTATATCGTTAAATTGTAACTTTGGAATACCCAAAGCTTCAGCCTCCTTACCATCACCAGGATCAACAAATTGGTAGCTGAGCTTATTACCATAAATACTATAATCAGATAACAAGTCGTCTAATTGTCGCTTGGTCAAATTAAACTGATTTGGCAAATCAGAACTAAAATAAATCCTCACATTGACCGGATCGGGCAAAGACTTGATCGCCTCCTTGGTCACTGGTGCTGTCGAATAAATCTTGTCAGCTGTTAAATCGGCTCGCCACCATAGCTGATCAGCTAGTATATTGACAGCTGCCACAATTCCCAAGACCAGCAAGACACTGATAATTAGATTTTGATTATTTTTAAATTTGTTACTCAATTTCATATCTTTACTGCCACTTACGAGCTTCTAATAATTTAACATTTAGCCACAAACAAAAATAACTAAAACTCAGATAATAAATCAGATCACGACTATCAACTAGACCCCGAGTAATATTGTCAAAACGCGCCCCTAAACTAATAAAACCAAAAAACTTCGCAATCACTACCGGCACTGTCACCAAGATAAATTGCTGACCAATGATAAACAACACAAAACAAATAGCCAGACTCGTAATCAGCGCAATGATTTGATTCTTGGTCATCACCGAAGCAAGTAAACCAATCGCGAGATAAGCTGACCCCAAGCATAAAGCTCCTAGATAACCACCAATGACCGGTCCTAAATCCAAATCACCCAAGCGATTCAAAGAAAAAGGCAGAGTCAGACTCAGTAGCAAACCAATCAACAAAAAACTCAAAGCGCCGGCAAATTTAGCCAGTACCAACTGCCAGCTAGATAGTGGCAGAGTAAGTAAAAACTCAATTGTCCCAGATTTTTTTTCCTCCGACCAAGAACGCATCGTAATAGCCGGCGCCATAAACAACAAAATCCAAGGCAGCAAAGTAAAGTAGGCTCGCATCGATAACTCACCGTTCAAAAAAAACGGCTTCACAAATAACCAGTTACCCAAAACCAAAAAGACCGCTAGATAAATATAAGCAATCGGCGAATTAAAATAACTCATCAATTCTTTTTTAAACAGCACATAGATACTCCGCAAAAAATGTTGCTCGCCTTGCATAGATTTATTTAGTTAATTCTCTAAAGACTTCTTCCAAGCTCACTCCACCACGTACTAGCTCGCAAACCGGCCACGCTCGCTTAACCAATAGCTCGCCCAAAGCCACACCCTCATCTCGGGCAGAACTCTCCATCGTCACTGTCGTTAGTCCAGCTTCTTCGGAGACTATTTTAATATTTTTCAAATCAGCGAGAGTTGCAAGCGCTGTTGTCACTTCAGACCCCTTAGCACGAAGCTTCAAAGTCACTAATTCTTGAGACTTGAGAGCCTGAGCCAATTCCTCTGGCCTGCCTTCAGCCACAATCTGACCTTTATTAATAATCACCACCCTATCACAAGTAGCTTGTGCTTCGGCCAAGATATGCGTCGAAAAAATCACTGTTTTTTCTTTACCGATCTTTTTAATCAGTTCTCTAATCTCAGCGATTTGATTAGGATCAAGGCCTGTTGTCGGCTCATCCAAAATCAAAATATCAGGATTGTGCATAATCGCTTGGGCGAGACCCACTCGCTGACGATAACCTTTGGATAATTCATCGAGCGACTTGCCGATGACGCTATGTAGATTACAAATCTCCACCACCTCCTTAATACGAGGCAAAATCATTTCTGGAGTAATATCTCTGATACTGGCAATAAATCGCAAATATTCATACACCTTCATCTCATCATAGAGAGGCACAGTTTCCGGCAAATAACCAATCTTGGCTCGACTTTCTTTGCTATGAGTAACATTATCAAGACCATCAATCAGCACCTGACCCTGATCAGCCTGCCAAAAACCGGTAATCAATTTCATAGTCGTCGTTTTACCAGCCCCATTAGGACCCAAAAAACCTAAGACCTCGCCTTTTTTAACCGCAAAACTAATGCCCTTGACCGCTGTAATTTCTCCAAATTTTTTAGTAACTCCTTTAATTTCAATCATATTTAACAAAACCAATTCATTTGGCGTCAATTATAACAAAAAACAATTTTGGCGGTCAAGCTAAGTTCAAGACTTAAACTCATCTAAAGTTGCCTCTTTTTCAATGATTTTACCAGCTCGCCACAACTTAATTTTAATCTTGTCACCAGGACTAAATCTCTGTACTAGAGTCATCAGAGAATTATCGAGATCGACTTTCTTACCGTTTATTTCAGTGATGATATCCCCCTCCATAATACCAGCCTTCCTCGCCGGCGTACCAAAGCTCACCGCCGGACCGCTATCTTTAGTAGCACTAACCAAAGCACCATTTTCTTGCTTGAGATTTTTTTCAATCACCAAGGCGGGCGTAATCATTATATAACGCAAACCCAGTCGTGCCCTTATAATCCGACCTGACTTTTTGACGCTTTCGATCACCGGCCGCGCATCATCAACTGGAATAGCAAAACCAATACTCTGACCAGCGTTATCCATCGCCACATTGATACCGATCACCTCGCCACGCAAATTAATCAAAGGCCCACCGGAGTTACCCTCGTTGATCTGAGCATCAGTCTGAATCATGTTTTCTAAACTCTCGACTGCACCATTGCTATCAAAGGCCTGCAGACTCCTACCTCGTCCGGCTACAATACCCTTGGTCACCGAATTACTGTATTTACCAAGGACATTGCCAATCGCCATCACTGTTGTGCCAATCGGCACACCTGAGCTAGTCCCTAGACTGACAAAGGGCAGATTCTTATCAAATATTTTTAAAATCGCTAGGTCATTAACCGGATCAGCACCGATAAATTGACCATAGTATTCCTTGCCACTCGCCATCTTGATTTTATACTCGGCATTTTTGGTATTGGCCACCATCGCCACATGCTTATTAGTCAAAATATAACCGTCAGCCGACACCAAAAAACCAGTACCGTTACCACGTACTGCCTTGGCACTGACACTAGACCGAACACCTTGAGCATTAACTACTGGTCGCTCATACTGCTCGTAGATCACGATACTAACTACCGCCGGCATAGTTTTGGCTATCGCTCTAATAGTCAATTCCTGATCCTCAGCACTGAGGTTATCTGCTGTCACCGGCTGAGTTTCTATTTGCGAACCCAGATAAACAGCTGATGCTAAAGCTATTATTATCATCAGCGCCATTAGTAATCTAGTCTTCATATAGTTAAAACCAAGATACTAGCTTCGCGCTAGTATCTATCCGTCCTTAATTACTTCTTACTTGATGCTTTCTTTCCCTCCGATTTTGGCTTGCTCATTTCTAGCAATTCACGAATGCGCGCTACTTCCATCAGCATAATACCGCCGAAGACTAAGCAGAGCATGAGAAAGACTGCCAAAAAAATAAATAACATAAGTTTCTTAAAAAATTATTAACTCCTCTAGTGTAGCACAAAACAAAACAGTCGCCAAATAAAAAAGGTTCTGCATTATACAGAACCTAAACGATCATCATAGTGATGGCGATAGAGTTATAAAAATATCTCTCACACTACTTTCAAATAGACTACATTTTGTTATGGAAAAGCTACCAATCTCAAAACCATCCACTCGCAAAAAAACAAATCTAATCTCGTCTTCAGGATGCTCGCTAAAGTCATCCATATCCAAGCTCTCACCAGCAAGCAACTGTTTATTTAAACATTCCAACAAATCACGGTCATGAACCACGATAGGCCTAGTAATCCGCTCACCTTCAACAATAAACATCGCACACCCCCAAATAATTAAACAAAGAACTAATTATCCTTGTATTATAGTATATAAGTTATCTTTTGTCAATAACAAAACAACTCTCGTGCTTGAGAGTTGCTTTTAGATCATTTACTTGGATCGCTTCTTCTTTGGTTGGTTTTTATGCTTGCTTTTGGCGGCTTTAGCTTCGAGCATAGTCTTTTTGACAGCCAGTCTCTTGGCGGTCTTGTGAGAATTAGCGTGTTGGCTGCGACCAATTGCGGTGACTCTTTTTGCCATAATATTTAAAATTAAGCTCTTTTTACAAAAATAATCATAACAGTAGAGCTAGCTTAAGTCAAGTTAAGAGTCCAAAAAAGCAACCATACCATGATTTTACAACAGAATCTTGGTACTTTTGGACTTACTTTTGACTATCAGCAGAAGGACCGTAGATAGCTGGTACCACTGCTCCCATGGCTCGCAGATAAGTAGCGACTTGGCCGCGGTGGTGAATAGCATCAAATAAGAACATCCAGGCCATGTGGTGCTTAGTGTCAGTCGGCTCGGCTCCCCAGCCCGATTGACCAGTCTCCCAGTCCGCATCAGAGATGCTAGCTAGATCTTTTTCTAATTGAGCAATGCCGTCTTCAAACTTAGCGAGCACGCTAGCAGTAGAATCCCAAACGATCTCGTGAGGATTAAAGCTAGGCACACCATTTAAGACGATACCGGAGATCGCTTTCCATTGTAGGGCTAATTGAGCCACGAGATTGCCCGCTTCACGAGCGCGGTCATGGACTTTGTAGCTGTGATTATCTGCTGGCAAGGCTTCAATAACAGCCCGGAACTTTGGCGCTTCTTCTGCTAGCGTAGCGAGGAAAAATTCTTTGTTTGTCATATGATTTTTAGCTAAGAATATTTATATCCCTTTGAAATTAACACAATAACAGAAAATAATCAAAATGTGCTTAATAAAAACCAGCGAGTGTTACTCGCTGGTTTTTATTTTAGTGCTCGGGGATAGGGATTTTGTCGCATCAGCTGTCTGCCAGCACTGCGGACAGCTTCTTTGTCCTGTGTGGCGTTAAGCTTCCACTGGAAACTTAACGATCTCTCGAGCTGTCATTTTCGCTTCCGCTCAAATTCCGCTCTCGCTTCCACCCGTTCGAACCCCTTCCACCTAGATTAATATTTAAAAAAGCAGTGTCAAACACTGCTTTTTTAAATATTGCTCGGGGATAGGGATTCGAACCCCAATAAACAGGACCAGAACCTGTTGTCCTACCGTTAGACGATCCCCGAATATAACTTTTCAATAACTACGGTCATCCCAAAGAAAGTTGGGATCTCACAGTCTCAGCTGTTATCACAAGATTCCTGCGTTCGCAGGAATGACGATAAAGTTAAGAGCTAATTGTCAATTGCACATTGCTAATTGTAAATTGCTAAGCATCAACTTTGCCACCAAAATTCTGCAAGAGCTTGTTAATCTCCTGATCCTCAGGTGACAGAGCTTCATTTGCTGTATTATTAGACAAAGAGGCGCTCTTGTCAAGATTATCAATGGCATCGGGCAAAACCAAAGTTTCGTCCAAAACCGCTTTGATCAGCAAGTCATGACCATAGATTTCTTGGAGAGCATTCTCAACTGTCCTTTTAATCTCTATATCGCTAATCCTATCCTTATGAATCTTATGACGGAAGCTGAGTTGCAACTCTTTACCGGTCACAGCTGTCGGCTGACAGACCTTAAGCACAAAGGACAAAGAATGATTAATTTTTTTAATAGTAAGCAAAAACTCATGCCAACGCTCTTTAATACCATCTAGACTCAAATCCGAGGCAGTCACCACTTCACGCTTAATCTCTGTTTCTGCTAGAGGCGTAGCCACTGCTTGTGCGATGCTAGCTACCGATACTTTGGTCACTGGCACTGATTCTAAACCCAGCTCAGCAATCGCCATCTCGAGCGGCAATTGCACGATCACGCTATCTTTGATTTCGGCCTGCGCTTTCATAAATCTCTCCAGATACTTCAGGATCTGCGCTAGAGACATCTGCTTAGTAAAGCTAGCGAGACGAGCCGACAAATCTTCACCCAGCTCCACGCCGATCGCTGCAATCAAATCCGGATTCATCTTGATCAGTAGGGACTTACGCAAAGTCTCAATCAAATCGCCCCCAAAAATCTTCATATCAAAACCGTCATCGAGCAGATTATTAACGAGCGCAATCGCCCCCGCCGAGTCCTTGATAGCAAGTAACTCCATCAATCTCAAAACCTCCACCAAGTTATTGCGTGGTATGACTAGCTCGGCTGTTTCTTGACTGATGACACTAGAGTCAGCTACCGACATAATCTGGCCCATGATACTCTCAGCATCACGCATATGACCGCCAGAAAACCTCGCCACCGCCTCCAAAACTTGCTTGTCTACTTCGATCTTCTCCTCCCGTACAATATAGGACAATTTACGGACCACATCAGCAATGCTGATTTTTTTGAAATCAAAGCGTTGACAACGAGAGATAATTGTCGCCGGAATCTTGTGCACTTCAGTCGTACACAAAATAAAGACAATATAGGCCGGTGGCTCTTCCATGATTTTGAGCAAGGCATTAAAGGCCTGCACTGAGAGCATATGGACTTCGTCAATGATAAAAACTTTGTATTTGAGAGCTGTCGGCGCTAAACGAGCATTGGCAATAATATTTTCACGGACATTGTCCACGCCAGTATGGCTAGCGGCATCAATCTCCATGATATCTAGGGCTCGGCCAATAGTAATATCCATACAGGCCTGACAAGTATTGCAAGGCTCAGCACTAGCCTCCGAACGATTCAAGCAGTTCAGAGCCTTCGTAAAAACACGAGCCAAAGTCGTTTTACCGACTGCTCGTGGACCACAAAACAAATAAGAATGAGCTAGTCGTCCGGACCCTAGCTCATGCTCCAGTGTTAATTTAATGTGGTTCTGACCAACGACTTCTTCAAAAGTCTGAGGCCGATATTTACGATACAAAGTTGCCATAATAGTAAGGCCATCATAACTGCTGACCCATAACTTGTCAAAAGCTCACTCGTCAAACTAGCGCTTCACAATATTTTCTACCGCTGCCCACTTGGACATCCCTTGGCGAGGCACTACCACTACTGTTTGATCACCTGCTTCGCCCTTGTAATAAGTCACACTCGCTGACAAAACTCGCCAACGACGATCTTCGGCCATCACAAAGAAATCACCATTCTCCGCCTCCTCCAAGATACCGGTCACTCGCCGTCTGTCCATTGGCTGAATTTGTTTAAAGATAAAAGCACCATTATGATTAATCACCAATTTCAAAATATCCCCCTCAATCAATCTCGATTTCGAAGCATAGTTAGCTGGCACCGCATACTCATGACCATCTGGACCAATCATCACTTGACCATCAAAAACGCCTTCTATGACTTGTGCGTCGCTATCCTTATCAGCAGCACTAGAGCCTGTCTGCAATTTTAATTTAATCTCCGGCATCACGCCATAAGGCTCCAAGATATTTTTGATCTGTCTGGTCTGAGCTTCGATATTTTCTACTAGACTTCTAATCAGCGCTAGCTGTTGCTGACTGACAGCATTACTCACTGGCTCTGAAACTGGCTGTTCAGTTGGCGTTTCTACCGGTTCAGAAATTACTGACTGAACTTCATTAGACACAGGTTCAGCGGGCTCTAATTCATGACTGAGATCCAGATCTCGCTCACCCGCCCCAAACTCTAGCCATTCATTAGCCGCAGTTTGCAAATCCTTTGTCTCGTCTTGATTGTCTTGCATATTTTTGTCTTTATTTTTTTGATAATACTTGCTCTAGCTTACTCAATCATACTTGAGATTGCAATAGAGCTCACAACTTTCATTAGCCCTAGCTCCCACATAGTCACCACTACCGATACAATCCTGCACACAACCCTGATAATTAGGCGCATTAATAATAAACCAACCCAAAATAATCAAGAATAAACCAATCAATGGCAACCACACAAAAACAATACGCCTGCGCGCCTCGGCTTGAAACTTCAGACGAATTTCGTTATTTCTTTCGATGATTTTAAGCTCATTCGCTTCTTCGATCGCTGCAATCGAACTATTGAGCGAAGCTAGATCCAAATTACCCATAGTTACTTTTTGATTTTTATCATTCTATTTATAATCTCTGCCTCTACCGCTTGCCGATCACGACCGTATTTCAAACGACTATATTCTTTGATCTTCATAGCGTTAGAGGCATTACTCTGACCAAGCAGAGGAAAAGGCGTCTGCATCGTAAATGGCCTGAGATTGACATTATCTACCAGCAACCGAGTCAAAGCCGAATATTTATCAACATTGACTAGATCCGACTGACTGAAATCCGGCTCATAGAGCTTAGACAGAAACTCCGCATCCTCCGGACCGACCTTAAAACTAATCGTCGTCCCGACGTTACCAAAAATCGCATTCTTAATGGTCGTATCAGCGCCCTTGCTTAACTGTCCAATGTACTGATGAGCGAGAGTGAGACCCAAGCCATACTTACGAGCCTCGGACAAGACTTGCGCAATCGACGAAGTCGTAAAGTTTTGAAATTCATCAATATAGAGATAGAAGTTCTTACGATCCTGTCGTGCTTGATCCGCTCGGCTGAGCGCTGCCATCAAAATCTTACCGACCAAAATCATACCCAGCAGATAAGCATTCATCTCCCCCACCAAACCCTTGGGCAAGCTAACCAATAATATTTTATTATTATCCATCAAATCTCGCAACTCAAAGGAGCTCTTTTGCTGACCAATAATTGGTCGCATCATATCGTTGGAGATAAAGGCTGTCAGCTTGGAAGTAATATAAGGTACGACATTGGCAAGCGCCGCATCACCACCGGCTTTTTCAGCTTCTTTGACCCAGAAGTCCACCACCGTCGGATCACTACAATGCCGCAATTTTAATTGTCTAAACTCCGGATCAGACAGCACCTTAGGAATCTCCATCAAGGTCGCTCCTGACTCGGGATGTGACATGATCAGCAACATGGCATTGCGCATATACTGCTCAAAGATCGGACCACCAGTCGCTCGCAGATCATAGAGCTTATCAAAGATACCAATCATCTCGTTAATCACAAAAGTCTTCTGCTCCGGATAGCGAGGATCAAATTCTAGTAGGTTAAGTGACAATGGTCGCTCCGTATCCGCTGGTGCAAACACAACTACATCCGCTGCGCGCTCCGGCGGTACTCGTAACAAAATATCTTCAATCAAATCACCGTGCGGATCAATTACACAGATACCATCGCCAGCGAGGACATCAGCAATCGCCATGTTAGCAAGCAAAAAGGACTTACCAACACCAGACTTACCGACCATATAGGTATGACGCAGACGATCATCTTCTTTCATTCGCACCTCTCGTCGCACTCCTCGATAATTATTAAACCCAAGCAAAATACCGCTAGTCGGTAATTCCACTGGCGCCGCCCCCTGCCTCGACTCTAACCAGTGTAGATTTGGCATCTCAGCAGTAGCAAGCGGGAAATGATACAAGCTAGCCAGCTCCTCAGCGTTAAAAAGTCGACTATAACGCTCATCAAAACGTCGGTAGATAAAAGCTTGGATAATACTATGCTCATTGGTTGTGAGCGGCGACTCAACAAAGCTATTACCATAAGAATAAAAATTATACTGACCATAAGCACTAACTGCCTCTCGCAAATATTGCTCAGACAAGACCCGACTAGGAGCACTGACCACTATTCGCAAATTTACATCCAAACCAGCCTTAGCATTCTTCTCCTCCATGCCACGCAAAATCTCCAACTCCATAGCTGACAGCTGCGGTCTCTGACGCTTGTGGTCTTGTTTATGATTGGCAAAGTCGGTGGCTCGATCGAGCACGCTCATTACTTTGCTAGTTTTCAAGGCTACTTCCAGTGACTGCTTGTTATTAGCCATCTTGACCACCTTCTTGACCCGTTTATGCCAAGCTCGTCGTGCACTACGTACTGTATATTGGATAGCCATTGACTCACCAGCAGCGAGCTTGGTCATGACATTGAGAACTGAGTTCATTGGATCAGATTCTTGCTTTACATAGGTCTTAATTGGCAATAGAAAACTTTGTCTTGTCACTACATAACCCGCCGCAATATGATTAGTCCGGCCAAAGATATTATAATCCTTAACCAAGATTATCTCTGCATCAGGGTACAGAGCATGAATTTGTTTTTGCAAATAAACTCCTTGCCCCAAAGGACTAACTACAAAAAAATCTACAAGACCCTCATGAGCCACAATTTCTAAACTAAAGATGTCTACTCGTCCAAGTAGCCAAGCGCGGATTCCTTTTTGGGCTTTGAGCGAACCTAGATAAGCAATAATCGCCTCCATCTTGCTGATATTCTCACGTAAATACTGATTCTGCGATTGGCTTTTGAGGGACTCTTCCAAATCTCTCACCACCCGCACTCGCCAGACTTCATGATGTAAAAATTGCTTAGCAGCCAGACGCCTCCGCAACCAATAAATCAAAAAAATCGCTCCCGCCACTAACAAGGCAACGAGCAGCGCCCAGCTAATCCAAATACCAGCATCCAAACTCGGCTCCGTCGGGCTAACTTGATATTCCAGCCAATTATCCTGCATAATTTTTCATCGCCAAAATCTTATCCGCTTTGATTTTGGCTTCTTGCTCCGCAAAAAATCTATTAACTCCCGGCACGAGTGACAACCAGGCCAGTACCAGATCGACAATCTTTTGAGCTGCGACTTTGGTCTCAGATAGCAGCGCATTAATCTTACGTGCCGTTAACTCACCTTCTTTTTTAAAAACACTCTTAGATTCTTCTGGTAAATCAAAATAAATCTGCTCCAAATCCTGTTCGAGCACCTTTTCAATAGCTAGCAACTGAGCATCTTTGTACAAGTCCGAGCTCATAACATTATTTGGTAGAGCTTCGGTAACTAGATTTGGAGAGACTGGTCCTGCTACTTGCGGCAATTCTTGAGCTACTGACACAGACTCCCAAGCTCTATTATCCAAAGCCGCTTCTGGACTAGCTACTCGCTCAATCTTTTGTTCAAATTTTTGTTCATTCATACTAGCCTATTATAGTCTTTTTTCTAGCGCTAGACAAATTAATTTTCGTCTACTCACAAATATGCTATACTATACTCCTATGCCAAGCTCACAAAAAATCTCCAGCAAAATCGAACTCGTCACTATCAATAATCCAGGCACACCCAATATCCTTGAGTGGTTCAATGTTGTGAGTGCCGGTAAAAATGAGATCGAGTTCCTACGCAAAAAATTTAACTTTGACTTTCAACACCTCAAAGCCTCTTCTGCGCTCAGCTCTTCACAGCGTCCACTACTCAGCAATGCCGGCGACTACATTTTTTTAATCTTACATTTCCCTACTCTCAACAACGGCGCCATTCATATCAATGAAATTGAATTTTTTATCGGCCATGGTTACATGGTCACTATTCATAATAACAATCTCCCTTCACTCAATAACCTCTTTAGCTTAGCCAAGAAAAATCCCGAATCCCTCTACTCCTATCACTTGGATTCTTCGGCTATTTTACTCTCCGAGATTCTTGATCGACTAATTCAATCTACTTATGAGATCCTCGATCAAAACGGCAAAGCCATTGATAGTGTCGAAGAACTCATTTTTAGCGATGATCGCAACAGCGCTATCGGCGACATCTTGCAACTTCGTCACAACCTGATCAACATTCGTAAGATCATGCAAAATCACAAAAACATCTTAAAGAAGCTCAAAGAAGTCGAAAGCTCCATCGTCCCCGACAAAGAAGTCAAAGATCGCTATGCTGACCTAATTGAACACTCTATCCGCATCTGGGAAACTCTAGAAAATCAGCGTGAAATGACTGAGGTCTTAAACGCCACCAACGAATCTCTGATCAACCGCCAACTCAACTACATCATGAAGACCCTCACTGTCATCTCGGTCATCACTTTCCCTCTCACCCTCCTCGCCGCTATCTTTGGTATGAATGCCCGCCACATGCCTTTTGTTGAAGGGCCTTATGGCTTCTATATCATCATCTCTCTCATGACGCTCCTGAGCTTTTTTATGCTCATCTTCTTCTATCGCAAAAACTGGCTCAAATAGGCTAATTTTAAATAACTTGACAAATATATAAAATATTGTAAGAATAAAGACCATTAAATTGTTCTTTTTTCAAACTACACAAAGGAGCTTAAAATGCTAGCCTTAGATGATTCTATCCAAACAAATGGTAATTTAATCAATTTACCAAGCTCTATTCCCGAAAAATGGGAAAACGATCGTGAATTAGTAGACAGCTTCTACGCTGGTCTAAAAATTGATGTCATTGAGATAATCTCAAGTCACAAAAAACTCAAACATCAGCCATCTGGCCAAGCAAAAGTTTATCACAATATCTTTTATCAAACACTTCAAGGGAAATATCAATTTTTTGAAGTAGATATGCAAGATATAGTCGATATTTCCATTACAGCCATGGAGTTATTTGTGCAGCATATAAGCTATTTAGCTAATCTGCGAGCTTTTACTTGTTCAGAGCTACATGATATCACTAACTGCAAGCCAAAACTAAGTCAGGATAAAGTTTTAGAACTCATCGAGTTGTCCGGCTATGACGCTGACAACTTTGAATTCAACCAAGTAAAACATTATACACTTAGCATTAGCGCCAAATACAATAGTTAAACCAAAACGGAGCTCGAAGCTCCGTTTTTTTATTATTTATCTTTAGCAATCAAACTGAAGTTATCACTCGGTAAATCCTTAATCTGATAACCCTTGGCCTCGATATAGCCTCGGAGCTCATCAGCTCGAGCCCAATCCTTATCAATCTTAGCCTGCCTACGACTATTCGCTAGATCCACCACCTCTTGCGGCACATTGACTAGCTGATCAAGGCCTAAGCCCAAAACCTGATCAAAGTCGAGCACTGTCGCCAGTTTCTCCGAGGGCGACAAATCAGACTTGAGTAACTCCTGCACGATAGCCAGTGCCTGCGGCAAATTCAAATCATCATTAATACAAACTACAAATTTCTCTCGAAACAGAGCATTAATCTCCGACTTATCTAAGCCTAGATCAGACACTTGGTGATAGAGATGCTCGAGGCTATTGCTCGCACCAGTCATCATTTCCTCACTGTACTCCATCGGCTTACGGTAATGTACAGCAAGACAAGCATAACGATAAACCAACGGCTTAATATTACGAGCAATGATTGCTTTGTCGAGAGTCAAAAAATTATCCTCACTTTTGGCCATCTTTTTACCACCAGCAATATTTAGAAAGGCACCGTGGAGCCAATAATTAAAAAACTTCAGCCCAGTCGCTGACTCTGATTGAGCGATTTCATTAGTATGATGGATATTGATATGATCTATACCACCACAGTGAATATCCAAACTACCAGTTAAATATTTCAAACTCATCGCCGAACACTCTAGGTGCCAACCAGGGAAACCCACACCCCAGGGACTATCCCACTCCATCTGACGTTGACTATTTTCACTTTTATCAAGACTCACCCCACTAAACTTCCAGAGCGCAAAGTCAGTCGCATTTTTCTTCTCAGCATTTTTTTCCACTCGCGCCCCTTCTTTTAATTCAGCCAATGGCAAATGCGACAACTTATTATAATCCGTCACCTTACTAGTATCAAAATACACCCCGTCACTAGTCAGATAAGTAAAGCCTTTTTCTTCTAGCGCACTGATCAGAGCCACCTGCTCACTGATATGGTCAGTTGCCTTACACCAGACACTTGGCTCAGTGATATTGAGAGCCATCAAATCTCTCTTAAACGCCTCGGTATAGAACTCAGCAATTTCCCAAGCACTCTTAGCCTCACGACGAGCACTCAACTCTAACTTGTCTTCACCCATATCCATATCACCAGTCAAATGACCAACATCAGTGATATTCATGACATGCTTGACCTTGTAACCATTATAAGCGAGCACCCGCTTGAGTAAATCTTCAAAGACATAAGTCCTCAGATTGCCCAAGTGAGCGTAATTATAGACAGTCGGACCACAGGTATAGAGACCAACTTGATCATCATTGATCGGCTTAAAAATTTCTTTACTACGACTCAGAGTGTTATACAGGCTTAAATCAGACATAAAATACTAAATTATACCGTTTCATTCTAACAAACTGCTTACAAATGAGCAATTTGTCAAAAAATTCTTTTTATTTTATAATAAAATCATTATGAATAGCCAAAATCTTCAAAAACTCAGCATCAGCCTCCTCGTTTTACTACTACTCGGCACCGCCTCTTTTATCTTCTGGCGCAATCAGCAGTCTAGCTCAACCAATACTCCAAGCTCCACTGAGACTAGCCTAGCACCGACATCAGGCACACCACTCGGCATCCTCATCACCGACCCTAATTACAAAGCCGTCATCACTAGCCCTTTACTCATCAAAGGCTCAGCCTCTACTGACAATTTCCCTGACGATAAAATCAGTTTCAAGCTCATCGACGCTAATAACCAAGTCATCGCCGAAGGCCAAAGTCCTCGTGGCGAAGAACAAGCCAGTGGCCATTTCAACTTTGAGGCCCAGATAGAGTTCCAAGCTCCATCACCAGGACTAGGCTACATCATTATCAACGATAATCCTCAATCCAAATTTGCCATTCAATTTTAAAAAACTACCCTAGGGTAGTTTTTTGTTAGTCTTATTATCTGAGCCGAAAAGAGGACTCGAACCCCCAACCTACGGTTTACAAAACCGTTGCTCTACCATTGAGCTATTTCGGCAATTCTCCACAAACCGACTTACTGTGCGCCGTGCTGGACTCGAACCAGCGACCTTATGCTTAAAAGGCATTTGCTCTACCACTGAGCTAACAGCGCTTATAACATTATTTAAACAACAAAACAGCTAATTTAGCTAGATTTACGCCTTGCGAGCATAACACTTTATTTCCAAATTTGCAAGTCAGTGAGTCTAAAAAGGCCAAAAATAAGCTAAATATAAGCTATATCGCACTAAAGGTTTCAAGCAAATAGCCAACCGCGATATAGGACACAAAGATCAAAACGAGACCCGCGGTCGACCAAACCAAGATACTTCTAGCTTTCTTGATATTAGACCCGCCACCCCGATCAGTCATCCAAAGTACACCGGCATAAATAAACATTATCAAGGCAATGGTACCGAGGATCAAGAGCAGGCCATTAATAACCTTGGCTAGCACCCGCGCCGGACTATAAGCTGCATACTTCAAAGGGTCAGTTGGAATAGTAAAATTATAATCCTCTATCTGAAAACTCGGCTCAGTAGGATCGGTGATAGCGCCAGATTCATCTTTGTTTATAGGCTGACACATCCCCGTCTCTCGATTAGGATCGTGATTCGCCTTAAATTCGGAACTACAATCAGGCCTAGCCATACAATACAAAGCACATTCCGATTTATTATAAGCCTCGCCTTGATAATTAGAGGCATAACTATAATAACCGACATCTTTAATCGTCACCTGACAACAACCCTGAGTTTTTTCTTCTACACAGGCCCCATCAAAGCTCCGAGGCTTTGCGTCGGGATAATAAAAATTCTGACAATGATAGTTAGCGAGTCTAACTGCCGCAGCAGGCGCTCCCAATCTAGATACCAAATAAACTTCCAAAAGATTCTGCCAACGCCAACCGCTACAAGTATCTAGGCACTCTTGTGCATTTTTTAGGTCCTCCACTCTACTGTAGGGTTCATCATCTAACAAAGGTAAGTCAACACTACTGTAATTAATAATTTTACAACAGCCAGCACTCGCAGCCAGTGGCTGAGCCAAAATCACCGCAGCAATCAAAAGTGGTAATATGAACTTTTTCATAAGCTAAATCACTCCGAAGAGCTCGAGAATAAAACCCACCGCGATATAGGAGAAAAACACACAGCCAAGGCCAATCGCCGCCCATTTGAGAGCGTCCTTACCAGCTGCCACTTTCTTGTCATTACCAGCAGAAGTAAGCCACATAAAGCCACCGTAGACAAAGATAGCGAGAGCAATCGCCCCCATGATACTCAGTAACCAGTTAATCACATTACTAATCAAACTAGGAATGCTACCGCTGTTGAGAGGATTAGTCAGAGAGACGGCACCAGTTCCGCCAATTCCTGAAGTACTAGGCGCTACTGGCAAAGGCGTATCCAGTGGCACAGTTTCACACTTACCAGTACTTAGATTAGGCTTGGCATTAGCTATAAACAGAGAATCGCAGCTCTTCACATCTCGACCCTTACAATACAGTGCACATTCTGAATTAACATAATCCTCACCAGTCCGACTATTGGCCGCATAATTTAAATCAATTTTTTTATTCTCTTTATCAACAATAGTCACCTGACAACAGCCCATACTAGCACCTATACAGCTCTCATCAGCACTTCGAGCTGTCAAACCAGGATAATAAAAATTCTGACACTTATAGTTCAGGATACTAGCCGCAATGATCGCTGGAGCCAAAGTAGGATTATTTAACGCCAACCAAGTCGTCAAAGCAGCTTCCAAAGTCAGGCCGCTACAATTATCCAGACACTCCTCAGGAGTGCTAGCCTGCTCGACAGTGTTATAAGGCGTATCTATTAAAACCGGCAAATCAATCTCACTATACCTAATAGTCCGACAACAAGCCGCACTAGCCACCAGTGGCTGGGCAAGCAAAATCATAGCAACTAAGGCAGGCCAAATAAACTTTTTCATACCTTGATTGTAACAAAAAAGGAAGCTTCTTGCAAAGCTTCCTCTGGTTACTTAGGCCATTTTTTTAGATAAACGAGCCTAGTGATTTGAGAATCAAGGCCATAGACCGCCATCTTATCCATACCATCAACTCTGATAGGACTACCACTGACCAGACGCTCCTGACTAGTCAAATCATCCTGCCAGTAGTAATCAACCGTCACTTCTCGATCAGTCATCAGATAGTACCAAGCATCATTGCGCAACCTAATCACACAAGGCTTATCAAGATTGATTTCAGCTCGAGCATAGACAGTGTAGCCACTATCTTGAAGTGCTTTGATTTGTCGTGCAAAATTATCAGTTTCCTCGCTACCACTAAAGAACCAACCAATAAACTTAATCAATAACCAAGCGACTGAAATAATAATCAGCCAACCCAGAAATCTTAATGATGTATTCATCACTCACTCCTCATTGTTAAATAACTATGTTACAAAAAAATAAAGAGCCGAATTATTCGGCTCTGCGCAAACTACATTAGCTTGCATTTTTGGGTAAGAAATAATCAGTTAATTTTTGCAGTTTAGTCAACTCGATGGACTCTTCTGCGGTTCTTTGTGCTTCTTCAAGTTGTTGTAAACAAGTATATCTTTTGAAAAACTCTTGACGTAGCTCCTTGCCTTTGTTGTCAGATCTTGCCAACGCCGACTTAAGGTTATCGATATCATAAGTTTTTTGATCAACAATAATCAACAAATGAATCGGCACAGTTACATGATTAATGGCGCAGTAATAAACCTTTCTCTCACCAATCACCTTAGCATTAGCCTTTGTCCTGCTATGCAAGATTTTGCCTTTACCAGCAACACACAAACCAGAACCAACTGGATTAAAACGACTTCCCAAACCCATATAACCCCCAAAAAATTTTAAAAAAACAAAAATGATTAACACACCAGTTAATCACTAATTATCATAAGTATAAAAGCTATTTTTGTCAATATTTCTATTTTTACTTAGGATAAATGAAGTTTCCCAGTGGCTGACGAGCTTGACCAGTCACTTTTGTATAGGCTTCATCAGCCGGCCTAGTTACTACATATACCATATCCTGACCATCAGCTCTGACCATCAAACCGGTCAAACCATCTGCCAGCTCCAGCCAGACTTTGCTATCCAGACAAGCACTGGCCATAATCAGCACTGGCTTCGGATTAAAAATCTCCCAGTTACCAGCCTTGATCGATTCTAATTTAGCCCAACTAGTCTGCGGTAGCTCCAAATACTTACTCTTATTACCCCACAGCTTGAGCTGCGGACCGGTCTTGGTATAAATCGGCAAATAGGCTTGCGGCTGCCAAAACTGTTGCTCAACCACATTTTTTTGCTTAATCGCTCGGATCTGACTGACATCACAAAAAGACTCAAGCTCTCGCTCGCCAATAAATCTAACTTCAAAACGCAATCCCTGACACATATCTAGCAAAGTAACACGGCCACTAGATAATTTCAATTTTATACTACCGCCATACTCCAAGACCACCCCGAACTCCGCTCACCCCTCCTTGTTAAGGATGGGAACAAATAAAAATGATCGCAGTTATTTTGCTCCCCTTTATAAGGGGGGGGGCTGGGCTTTAGCCCTGAGGGGTCTTAATTTTGAGAGCTTGTACTGAGCTTGGCGAAGCAGAGCTGTCCGTCAGGACTGAGTGGCAAAAAAAAGCGAGGTTAAAAACCTCGCTCTACTAATTTATCACTTATTTGATTGTCGCCAAAGACATTGTCGGTAAAATCTTCAAAGTCGCAATAGCGGGATTAATCCAAGCAGATAACCATTTGGCATCCTCTTTGGATAATTTAATCACCAGATTACGAGCAAAAGACAAACGTAGTTGGCAGATCGAGCTATCCGACTTATATTCGATTGGCCATTTATGACGCAAATCAATATAACTCCGAAGCTTAATTGAACCGCTGATATAATCCAGCTTACCAGTATAAACCAAAATACCATTCTGATAGACTAGAAACCTAGAACTATCCTCAACCAATACCAACAACGCCTCATGAGCAATAAATTCTTGCTCAAAATTTACACTATCAGTCACTGACTTCAATACTTGAGCACTGATAACACCGTGCCAAGTCATTACAAAGAACAAGACCAACACTACACTACTCATAGCCAAAACCCCAAGTGGAACAATCTAACTGCCAAATCATCATAGCTCAGCTATTATAATTATCAAGATGGCAATTTATTGGTCATTTTTGACAAAAAAGCTAATTTCTGGCTTTAACCAGCTTTGATTATGGCTCGCACGGACTTCATCAGCTCAGCATAAAACTCTAAATTATTCATAGTGGCGAGGCGCTGAGCCAGAGCTTCGTCAATTTTAAAAAGATAGTGGAGATAAGCCAAGCTATAATTTCTCAATTCCGCAAATTTAGAATCTTTATTAATCGGCTCTTTACTATTTGCAAACTGCTGGTTATTTAGATTATAAAACTCATAAAAATCTGCTTGACCACGACCGGTTAGCAAGGCCTTGGTTAATTTCTTTTGATAGTTAGCAGATCTTACAAATAAACGCCCATGCCTACCCTCGCGAGTCGGTATCACACAGTCAAACATATCAACACCTCTCGCCACCGCTGCTACAATATTTTCAGGATAACCTACGCCCATTAGATAACGAGGTTTTTTGTCAGGCATAGCTGGTGCCAAATAATCAAGCACACTGTACATCTCCTCTGGCGACTCGCCGACCGACAAACCACCAATATTATAACCATCAAAATCAAGCGCCGCTAAATCAGCCAGACTCTTCATGCGCAGATCTTGATCGAGGCCCCCTTGTACCACCGCAAAGAGTAGCGGCTTCTGACCGCGCAATTTAGCATGATAGTCCTTGGCTCGTTTCGCCCAACGCGTCGTTAACTCTATCGACTGACGCAAATATTCATAAGAAGCGGGCAAGGCCACACATTCATCCAAACAAACGGCAATATCAACACCCAGATCACACTGAATATCGATCACCTTCTCCGGCGTCAAACTCTGCTTAGAACCATCCAGATAAGATTTGAACTCCACGCCTTGTTCGGATAACTTCACCAGATTTTCACCATTTTTGTTACGACCGCGAGCCAAAGAAAAGACCTGATAACCGCCACTATCAGTCAAAATCGCTCCCGACCAATCCGCTAGCGTATGTAAGCCCCCAAGTTTCTTGACTTGTTTTGGACCAGGTCTAAGTAATAGATGGTAGGTATTGGACAAAATAATTTGAAAAGGCAGTTTCCTGATATCCTCAGTCGAGAGCAGTTTCACCGCCCCTCTAGTTGCAACTGGCATAAAAAACGGAGTCTGCAAATTACCATGAGCCGTTTTCAGCAAACCCAAGCGAGCTGCTTTTAATCTTTTTTTGACTTTAAACATTTCAATATTCAATTTACTTAATTAAACCACTAGCCACATCCAGATTAACACTTTGTACTACTAGGTCATCCTCTAATTTGGAGCTTTTGAGCAGACCATTGCGACGAATTGCCGCCTTGGTTAGAGCATCAGTCGCTGTCGCCTCCACCGCTGGTAACAAAATAATAATTTTATTGCGCTGAGCCGTTAGAGGTTTAAAATTAATACTAAACTCCGCTTTAAGCTCAGTAGCGGTTCTTGATAGCTTAGGAATTTCCCAAATCACTTGGCGACTAGCCTGATCATAGCCCAGAGCCCCCAAACTAGCCACTGACTTCTCTTGCCACTGGGCATAATCCGGTAATTTGACCGCTACTTTGACATTTTCTAAATCATGAAAACTGTTATTAACTGTCCAGTAAACTCGCAAACTCGTGTCTTTGTCGACCTCTAGCGGCAAGGATCCAGACCCAACTGGTATATTATCTTCATTAAAATACAAAATCTTTTGGCTAACTCGAAAATCACTATTAACCAGACTGACAACTATATTGCTACGATTATTATCAGCTAGACCGACCAGAGCTGACTCAGCATTTTTAGTTTTATCAGGTCCCGACTGAGTACTCTCTTCTCGCTCCCTGATTAATTTGACCAAGCTAGCCAAGTCTGTACCAGAACCTACCTGAAATTGAGCATAGCTCTTAATTTGCTCAGACTTAGCGCCGCTACCAGCCTCTTTGAGCTTGATGCTAAAGTCAATTGCCCCACTAGCCCCCTTATCAATGCTTGCTAGAGACTTAATCTGATCAGCTGACCAAGTAATCGTATTAGCCTTTACTATGCCGTGATTTTTGTCTTTGAGCGTCGACCAATCAACCAAATCACCTTCAATCACTACTGTTATGCTCAAATTAGCCAAAGGCGTTTCACCCTTGTTATCATAAGACAAAGCATAATTCAAGCTCTGACCAAAATCCACACCCTGATCCTTATCCGAACCATTAATCAAAGTCAGCAGATTCAAACTATTTTTAACTAGCTCGAGCTCCAAACTATCTTCTCTAAAGCTATAAAAAATCTCCGTCGGATGACTAATCTGAATATCGGCGCTAGATGTTACGGAGCTAGACTCTGTCAGCTCAGGAGAGCTCGTTCGTAAATAACTAAATTTGAAGTTAAAAGATTGTTTAGGACTAATTTTATCAATGACTCGATAGTAAATAATCATCTCCTGCTCCTTGTCTCCGAGTCCGGCTACTTGCCAGACCCAAGGCTTAATCAAAGTGATGTCAGTGTTTTTTTGAGCATCAGCAATAAACTCAATATTATTGGCATTATCCGGCTCAATGACTAAACGAAAATTATCTAAGTAATTTTTGCGAGCCCGATACTTCACAACCATCTTTTGCTGTTCGCCGACCAAAACACTATCCGGACTAATAATTTCTATATCAAGACCCAAATCACCCAGAGCTAAGTTTAAATCAGCTGTCTTTTTATACTCCGTACTAAAACCTTGTAAGCCATAACGCAATTGAGCCATCACTAGATTATTTTGGTTCAAGTGGCTAATCAGCCTAGCCTTAATCCTAATCTGACCCCTGCCACCGGCCGGAATATTACTAACAGACCAAGTGTTATTACTCTCAGTTGGCGTCGGTAAACTACTGACATAAATCAATTCATCAGGATAAGTCAAATGAATTTGCACATCAGTCATCTCTAATTGATTATTATTTTGATAATCAATCACTAGAGCAAATTCTTCGCCAGCTACTGGCTGATGATCGGCACTGACTGTTAGAGCGACTGCATCAGTTGAGATACCTTGTTTCAAAAACTGACCAAAAAGAAAATAAGCTAGCCCAGCTAAACTAAGTACAGTAACTAGCACAGCAATCCAAAACAATAAACCACGATTTTTTTTAATCTCTACATTTTTGACATCGACCAATCTACCATCCTGATCATGATATATTTCGGCCAAACCATCCATAATCACCTGATCTTTCTTGGCTTTAGCTACTCGCTCACCAATTTTTTCGACGACTTGATTCTTCATAATATTTATTTAGCTTGAAACAAATAAGCCCAAGATCGATCAAGATCCTGCTCATAAAAACTAGTAGTGTTTTGCTCAGGATACTGCCACACAGCCTTTAAATTATCCGGCCAAGCCACACTAGCGCTAATTTCACTGTTATGTGTTCCAGCCTGTTTCTGAATGAGCAAATTATACTTATAAAAAAGCTCTTTATCATTACCACTAGTTTCCAGTCTAAATGGCAATTTATAAACCAGTTTAATCACCGCCATCTCACCCGGATCGATCATTGACCAATTAGCAAAGACGGTTTTGTCCTGCTCACGATAGCTCAAAGTCCCAGTCCCAGGCTCGGTCTCAGCCTCTGTTTCATTAGCTAAGGCTGGATCAAGCTCCCAATCCGCTTTGGGCTGCTCCAAAGCAATCTCCGGCACTCGCCAGCCACTACTACTAATTAATCTCGAACCAAGCGGCACATAAACCCTCAACCAATTAACATTGCGCACTCCGCTAAAGAGCTCGCCTTTCTGACCTTTGTGCTCTCTGACGATCGTGACCGTATCAAAGATTGAACCATCAGCGCTAATCTTGGCTTCATGAGTAACAGTCTGGCTAATACGCTTATCACTCTTGGCTCCAGCAATATTGGTATTAATCACTGCCAAATAATCACCAGTAACTGACTTGATTCGACCATCCCAACCCATCGCCTCCACGCGCTGTTGCAGATCAGCATCGGTCAAATAAAGCAAAATATCTTTTTCTGACAAACTCTCTTCTAACACCTTCACTATTTGCAAATACTGTTCTTGATTTAGAGTAGGCAGTCGCTCCATAATCACCGTCATCATATCACCAATAATTTGCTTTGGCTCCAAAGTAATATGCTGTTTTTGTTCAGCAATCGCCTGCACCGTATCCATAAAATTATCTGGTGTAATAATCACACCATGCTTGGCTGTCAAATCAATCGGACCAATCACAGCAAGCAACTTCATAACCACATCAGGAGTCAAGCTAATCACTCCATCAACTGTTGAACCATCACTCTTCTCATAAAACCACATGATTTTCTGAGCACTCTTGCGCCAATCTGGCCACCAGTTAGCATCCCACAGATGCCACAAAGGATTAACTAACCACATCGGACGAGGTGCTGTTACCAAGCGACGCAAACCACCCTCAGTATCATAAGTACCACCACCAGGTGATTCAATATTCTTAATCTCACCCTGTTTAAAATCAATCACCGCAAAGCTACCCATAAACCCACCCGTCGCTCGTACCTCAGTATTATTTTGAAAAACTAGTAAATACCTCTTGTCCATATCTCGACCCAAGAAAATCTGCAATTGCTCAGTGCTAGCTAGCAAATTCTTCAAACTAGCAGAAACTAGCACTGACTTGTCACGCAAGGCCTCAAAAGTTTCTCGATACTCGACTGGCAAAGCCTCTGAGTCGATCTCAGAGAGGACCGGTGTTAGCTCTTCTAGCTTATATAGAGCTCGCTCTCCAGGCAGACTGAAGGCTGTTAACGCTTGAGTTAAACTCCTACCCGACTGTTCAATCATCAAAGCCGCTGCCGCCGCGGACAAGTCAGCTGCCAGACCAGTAGCGAGTTGACCAGCCAAAACCAATTTCTGACTACTGCCGGCCATTTTTAACTTCTCATTTGGAGCCATTTTAAGCAACTTCATCAATGCTCCATCAATGACAGCGAGCTCCTGCCCAGCTGACACAAAATCCTGACTAGCCTGACTAAAATTCAAATGAGCCGCTTCTAGATCCTTAGCCATTGCCGCCGTCTTGGCCTCACCAATCTGACCGACTGCCGCCTCAGCTAGCCTCGTCAATCGGCCTTCTAAACTCTGAAAAAACCTCAGCGTATCATAAAATTTCAAAGGCGCTACTACAACTAAGGCGAGCACCGCAAAAGCAACTAAGGGCTTGATCCTAAAGCTTGGCTGCCGGTAGACACGGTTTTTAAAACTACGAGCAATACTAGCTAGATAAGCGCGCCATCGATCTGAGTAACTAAGCTTCTTGGGTCTAGGCAATTGACTCTGAATGGCTTGGCCATAGGCCTTAACAGTTCTGAAACTAGTTTTCAGAGTAGTAATCAGCTTCAAGATGCGCCAGATCAATAACACTGGCCAAACTACAACAGCTAGTAAAGCTTTGAACAGTCGATATTCCAAGCGACCAAGACTAATGAGCATCGCCACTAGACGCACCATTAAGCTTTCTTGAACTCTGTCAGATTTAGATCTAAACCACATATTGTTTGTAAATCTTCAAAGTTGCTTGACCGCAATTCTTCCAGCTATACAGCTTAGCTCTCTTCACACCCAAAACACCAAGCTTCTGCGCTAATTTCTGATCATTCATCAAACGCTTCAATTGAAGCAATAGCTCTTCATCTTTACTTGGATCAAAATACAAAGCCGCCTGACCCAAGATCTCCGGCATACTAGAACTATTACTAGCAAGCACCGGACAAGCTTGTGCCATTGCTTCTAGTGGCGGCAAACCGAAACCTTCGTAAAGTGAAGGAAAAACATAAGCCTTGGCCTCAGCATATAATTCATTGAGGAGAGCATCTGGCACAAAACCAGCAAAAATAACTCGCTCCCGATCAGCCTTGCTCCACTTAGCTGTCATAGTAGAGAGTCGTTGATAAAAATAATCCATTTTACCCACCAACACCAACTGTAAATCATAGCGCCCAAGGGCCGACTTTAACACTCTCAGCAACCATTCAAGATTTTTGTGTGGATAGGCATTACCAACATAGAGTAGATAAGGCTTAGTGATTTTTAGAGCCTGCTTCTCACGCACTAAACTCGTCTCAGACAGCGACTGCGTTGATAGTTCAGCCACACCTTCATAAGTCACAGTGATTTTTTCGGGACTAATTTTAAAATAATCGACAATATCTTGCTTGGTAAACTCGGACACCGTAATAATCTGTCGAGCCCGCTTGATCGCTCGCCAAATCACTAGTCTATAAGCCTGATTTTTTAAATAATACAAGACCGGACCCAGAGTACTCGCTCGTACTGTCGGGGATTTGGTCAAAATCAAAACATAAATCGTCACCACAACAGGCACCGTACAAAACACCTGCACATTAAAATAAG
>DBEB01000046.1:13862-14191 GCA_002293855.1 Candidatus Falkowbacteria bacterium UBA917 | reverse complement strand
AGATAACACAGCTATTTATGCATTGAGCCAAAACATAACGAGCTTTAATTTATTGGACAGTAAAATAAAAATCCCAAGCTCATCAAAGCTTAGGTTAATTACTAATATTAAATTGTGGATCCTGTTAATTTAAAAATATCGGCAAAACAAAAAAACGGCCAATTCTGCTTGGTTAAGACGCTAAACAATGCGTCGCAAGAACGGTCGCTCAATTTTGGACAGGGATTCTTAGGCATTCGGCTTCCAAATCATTTTTTTAAACCATAATTATCATAACAAGCAAGGATAATAAAGTCAAGACCAATAACAATAATTTGCTTTTCGTCAAG
>DBEB01000046.1:0-13692 GCA_002293855.1 Candidatus Falkowbacteria bacterium UBA917 | reverse complement strand
TCAAGCAATCAATTATTTTAGCTAAAATTAAACAATTTTTATTATTAAAAACGAGAGCTACTTCAACAATATTTTATACTAATCCACAAGTTATACACAAAAATATACAATCAACAATTCAAATAAACCATTTAATCATTACCCTCTACTCAATATCGTCAAAAAACCCTTTTGATCTTGAGACTTTTGAACTAACTAATCCTCCTCATAATCTCAGATAGCTCCTCCTCGTCACCAAAGCCAACTACAATCGAACCACCTCTCCTAGACCTTTTTATGCTAACTTTAGAGCTAAACCATCTAGACAGAGCCAGCTCCTTGTCCTTGTCACTAGGAGCTGCCAGTACCCGAGCCTGCTTGGTACCGCCACTACGTCTGGTTTCTTGCATTGCCTCATTGACGGACATCTGATTGGCTAGAATCTTTTTGAAGAGCTGCTGTTGCTTAACCTCCGAATCAAGACCCAAGAGCACCTTGGCATGCCCCTCAGTAATCACACCTTCAGAGATTGCCGTCTGGATCTCCTGTGGCAAGCTCATAATACGCAAGGTATTGGCTACTGATGACCTAGGCTTACCTAGACGCTTAGCAAGGGCTTCCTGAGTCAGATTAAACTCATCAGCTAATTGTTTATAGGATTGGGCTAATTCTAGCGGATTTAGATTAGAGCGTTGAATATTTTCAATAATCGCCCACTCCAGCTTCTTCTGCTCATCGGCTCGGCGAACAATCACCGGCACCTCAGCCAAACCCAGTTTTTTGGCTGATCTTAGCCGTCTTTCGCCAGCAATCAACTCATAGCCATCGTCTTTTTTGGTTACTATCAAGGGCTGAATAATACCATGCTCTTTGATAGACTCTACCAGCTCATCCAAACCAGATTCTACAAAACTCTTACGTGGCTGTTTAGGATTCGGCTTGATGTCATTAGGACTGACCTTCAACACCTGTTCAGAATTAGCAAAAGCCACTGAAGCTGATCTTTCAGTGCTAATAGTGGAGCTAACTGGCTCGTTAACATTAGTTTTTGAAGGAATTAGCGAACTCAGTCCTCTGCCTAATCCAGCCATATTTTAAAAATTTAGCTAATTTAAATCACTTTCTTCTGCCACCGCCTCTAACGCCAAAATCTCCCGAGCCAGCTTCTCATAAGCCTTACCACCCCTCGAGCGTGGATCATAATGCAAAATTGACCGACCATAACTAGGAGCCTCAGCTAACCTCACGCTACGCGGTATTATACTACGAAAGATCCGATTAGGGAAATATTTATAGAGCTCATTCATTACCTGAGTTGACAGACTATTACGCTTATCATACATCGTAATAACCGCCCCCAATATAGTCAGACTAGGCTTGAGATTAGCTTGCACCAAGCCAATCGAGTTAATTAATTGACCCAAACCCTCGAGAGCATAGTATTCACTCTGCACCGGTATCAAAATCTCATCAGCTGCCACCAAGCTATTGATAGTAAGCAGGCCCAAAGACGGCGGACTATCTACTATTATATAGTCATATTCTGCCTTAGCTGGCTCCAAAATATCATGCAGTCGATACTCTCGATCTGGCATTGAGACCAACTCTACGCCAGCTCCAGCCAAAGCCTCAGTTGCCGGTGCTACTCGAAATCTCGCCTCTTTGGTCCTTTTAATAATATCTAAAATGTTTTTATCACCAAGTAGCGCCTCATAGATACCATGCGGCAACTTAGCTGGTTCAATACCAGCTCCCGAACTAGCATTAGCCTGCGGGTCAAGGTCAACCAACAAGACCTCTCGGCCTAGGTGCGCCAAATAAGCGGCCAGATTAACCGAAGTCGTCGTCTTACCGACACCACCTTTTTGATTTACCACCGCTATTACTTTTGCCATATTTTCTAATAGTTAGTTCATTATAAAGCATAGTCCCAGCTTTGACAATTTTGACAAATTAACTTATATTGGCTATATTAAATCAGCAAAAATGCCTTGGTGGCGGACCTGCCTGCCGGTAGGCAGGACTGATAGGCAAAATAGCAACCTTAAAAAATATTTCTTTCAAATGCCTTGGTGGCGGAACTGGTAGACGCGCACGACTCAAAATCGTGTTCTGGAAACGGAGTGGGAGTTCGATTCTCCCCCGAGGCACACAAGAATCTCTCAAAAAATATGTTTTTTGTCTATGCTATCAAAAGCATAAATAATAATTATATTTATGTCGGCTTAACAAATAACCTCGACAGACGATTAAAAGAACATTTTGCCGGCAAAGAAAAAACAACGAGACACTATAGACCTTACACAATTTTATTTACAGAGAGTCACCCAGATAGACTCAGCGCTAGAAAAAGAGAGAAATATTTAAAATCTGGCTGTGGCAAAGAGTTTTTAAAAAGTTTGATAAAATAATTAGCTGAGCGCACGCCTGCCTGCCGGCAGGCAGGACTCAAAATCGTGTTCTGGAAACGGAGTGGGAGTTCGATTCTCCCCCGAGGCACACTATAAAAAAGAAATCTCTAGCTAGAGATTTCTTTTTATTTATGAGAGATAGCTCCCTGACCTGACAAAATGACAAGTATAGCCACCGGGATTTTTCTGGAGATACTTTTGATGATAGTCTTCAGCTGGCCAAAACTTAGTAAGTAACTCTAGACTCGTCACCACTGGATCTGGCCAGCGGCCAGATCTATTGACGAGCTCTATAAAGTCACTTGCCATCTGTCTTTCTGCTTCATCAGCAAAAAAAATCACCGAGCGATATGAAGTACCGATATCATTACCTTGTTGATTAAGCGTGGTTGGATTATGAACACGAAAGAAGAAATCTAACAAATGCTTGTAGTCGATTTTCTCATCATCATAACTAATCTCGACTGCTTCAGCGTGGCCACTATGATGATCATAAGTCGGTCGCTCTACCTGACCACCAGCATAACCAACTCTCGTCGAGAGCACCCCCGACTGACGACGAATCAAATCTTCTAAGCCCCAAAAACACCCACCCGCTAAAACTGCTTTTTTAATCATACTATTGACCAGCGACAAATTTCATCGAAATTGAATTAACACAGTGTCGCACATTTTTATCAGTATAATTTTCACCGACAAAGACATGACCGAGATGAGCACCACACTGAGCGCAACTTATCTCCATGCGACGACCATCAGCGTCGAGAGTCTCTTTGACCGCAGCAGGCACCGCCTCATCAAAACTCGGCCAACCACAGTCTGACCGAAACTTATCTTTTGATTCATAGAGCCTTGCATCACACTGACGACACAGATAAACTCCAGCTGACATCGTATTAACATACTCACCAACAAAGGGCGCCTCTGTCCCCTTGTCTATAATCACTCTTTTTTCCTCTGGTGTTAATTGATTCATATTCACTCATCATAACACAGAGAGTATTAAAAAAGGAGTTTCATTATGAAACTCCTTTACTCTTTTATCTCTACCTAGTAACCATTGGTAGTATCCTAGTCTGATCATAGGCATTGCTACCATCTGGCTTCTTTGTATCGAGCACGATGCGAGCATAAACACGCTCTTCACCAGCCATAAATCTGTTCCAAACAGTCACGATCAATTCTGATCTCTTGAGAGGCATATCATCCACATAAAATGACTTCCTCCACCATTTATCTCTAGCAGTTGAAAGTATTGTAATCATACCATTATCAATAAACACCAATACACTGCTATCAGGATAACCTGACATTTCAGCATATCCAACAAAAGTACCGAGATCAACAGTGATACGACCTGATTGCACCCAGAGCCAATCAGCTCCATTTGCAGCACCGCTCACCGTGTCCTTATTCTTAAAACCCAGTTTAACCACCGACTGATTACCAATCACAATTGGTTTAAACTGTTTAATGTTACTATCAACTCTCGGGTCATCAATGACATGATATCGAGTAACTATCCGATCAAAATCCTCAGCCGGCCTCAAAACCTCAGCCGTACCAACGATAGTCCTAAATAGATAAGTTGAGTCCATGGCATAAACTGGACGACCCCAATACGGCGTCATCTTTTTTTTGTCAGGCCACACAAACGCCGAATCAGTTCTGCCGTCTTCTCTTTCATACTCTAGTATCGCCAAATCTTCTGAGCGTTCTATCTCGAGCTCAGTTAATTCATCATCAGCTTCATCAGCAATTGACTTCAGATCCGTCATGCGAGCATCTCTCAGCTCCCCATAACCACTTATCGGCAACTCATGAAAAGCACCGTTAGTATCTATCAAGCCGAGTAAAGGCTGACGCCGTGCACTATACAAATAAGCATCACTGAGCTTAAAGTTATAAATGCTGTCAGACGGAGCTGTGATAATTTGATTTTTTTGATCAAACCACAACACCGCTTTCTGATTACCAAAATCAGAAATTGTCATCACACTAGCCTTACCAATTTTTTTCTTAATCAGATCTAGTTGATGCTTACCACTACCCATATCATAGCTCAGATAATTACTATCAGGCCATAAGGCTCTCAGATGACGACCATCAAAATAAATCTTGGCCGCCAATACACTATCAACACTTGAACTTGAGTCAGGAACTTTTAAATCTCTGACAAAATGACCAAAATTATTAGGAACTCTGTCGAGCCACACTATCCAATTAGTATCTCTACCAATTACAATCGGCAACATTTGACGATTAAAGTTTTGGATCACTTGACCAATTTTATCAACGGCTAGTTGCGTACCGCTCGCTGATAAGATTTTCAACTCAGAATCTTTCATAAAAAGCACACCAGCACCCATAGTCTGAATGGCGGCAGCTTTCAAATCCAGATTTTGATTCAAGCTAGTCAAGACAATTTCGCAACTAATATATTTACCAATCTTCACAATCGGACCAAGCCATACCAAATGACTAGCCCCATCAATAAAGATCCAGTGAGTTACCAAACCACTATCGTTGACCGCTTCCTCAACTACCACTCGACCACTGTCAAGCGGCGGAAAGCGACTCAAGCCTATTTTTTGTAAGACTTTACGAAATGGTAAAGCGCCACCATTAACATCATAACTAGAAGCACTGCGACGAATCTCTCTAACACCATTTACCAGCACCGTGTCAGTCTTATAGACAGTCACAATTCTTTCTTCAGAGCTAGCACGGACTTGAATAGTCCATTTAGATTTTTTTCCAATCTTTAAAATCGGAAAATCAATCGGCTCTTTGGTGGCAAGCGGCGTCCAGGACCTTAGAGCTTTTAATTTTTCCTGAGCAAAACTTAATTGCCCACCAAAGATCAAAGCGCCAAGCAGACAAACTACTACAAGTTTTATCATCACGACCCCCTTAAATTTTCAAAAAACACTATAAATTATTGCTATAATTATAGCATAAATACCACAAAAAGTCAATATTTCTAATTTATAGCCTTTATTATTAGCCTTTTTATCAAGTAATCTTGCCAAGAGACCTAGCAAGTGATAAAATCACCTAGCTAAATAACTAATTAAACAGCTATGGCCACTGACAATCAAAATTCAAGTTCCTGCAGTCAAAACACTGCAATTAAACTCATCACTCCTGCTATTGCCGTCCTTATTATCGCCGGCGTTGCCATGTGGATGAATAACAAACCAACTGCCGAAGCTCCAGCTGAAGCTACTCCAGATACCAATACTGGCGAACAAAACACCCCAGCTCCAAGCGAAGTTATGCCAGAAACTCCAGCCAGCTCCAGCTACAAAGCCGGCAGCTACGCTGTCGTCGGCTCCTACCAGTCCCCAGCTGGCGCTGAAGAACTCGGCGTTACTCTCAGTATCGATCAAAACGGCATTATCCAAGAAGCCAAGACCGAAATCCTAGCCACTAACCCAGCTAGCAAAAAGTGGCAAGGCACTTTTGCCGAAGGCTTCACTGCCGAAGTAGTTGGCAAATCCATCGATGGCCTTTCCCTCAACATCGTCAACGGTTCCTCTCTCACCCCTGCCGGCTTCAACGATGCTCTAACCAAGATCAAGGCTCAAGCCGCCATCCAGAGCTAAATCTTTTTCTCTACAAAAAAAACAAGCGAGCTATGCTCGCTTGTTTTTTTATTGCAAATTAAATTGACCCGACTTCTTCATTCGCCGCTCACTATTAATCAGACAATATTCAAACTCAAATCGACTAGCAAAATTATCAGGCGCCACCAAAAAGAAACAGCTAGCAAGTGCATCAGCAATCGCCGCATTGTCGGCGATTACCCAGGACGCCACCACTAACTCCGGTGAGCTCTGCGTCAGCGGATCGATGATATGATGATACTTATTCCAACGGCGACGATTACTACCTGAGCTAGCCATCGCTTGACCAGGAGCTAACTCCACTACCCCGAGCACCTTAGTCGCATCAGCTGGATCTTCTAAGCCGACTTTCAATTTTTCACCCTCGCTTTCATAAGCTACATCGCCACTACCATTAACCAAAAAATGCTTAATCTTCTGTTCTCGCAAATAAGCGGCTAGCCTATCAACCCAATACCCCTTGCCCACACCGCCTAGATCAATCAGACAGGGCGCAATCAATTCAATGTGACTTTCATCTACTATTCTCAGCGAAGCAGTCAACTCCGGTGTCACAGCGATCTGCTCTTTTGGCACCAAACTATATTGCCAATCATAACCCATATCACTGATCGTCTGACCGATCAGAGGGTTAAATTTACGCTCGGACAGATCATAAAATTGCCAGTAGTACTTGAGCATCTCCACCATCGCCGTTGGCACTTCAAAGACGCCAGTCTTGTTAGCTAATTGCCAAATGAGCGAAGTTTTTTTAAAACGTGAATAAGTCTCATCAAAGTCGATCGTTGTTTCTTTGATAATTTTTACCAACTCACTCCACCGCTCATCAGACAGCTCATCCCAGATACTAATCCCCCATTTACAACCCATCGCTTCAAACTCTGTTTTGCGTTCAACCATATTTTTTAAAAGCCTGAGAAATAATCAGTCTTAATTCTAAAACCACTCATACCCATCTCTTTGAGCATTTTTTTCAAACTCGTCACCATCGCACTTGGCCCAGAGATATAGGCAATACTATCAGCTAGCTGTGGCACTAGTCGTGCGATCGTCTCCCGATCAATCATTTGCCCATCACACTCTTCGCCCTCACAAGGATGAGTTAGTAGATAATAAACTTTGATACCTAGCTTCTCTACCGCCTCTCTAAACAATTCTCGATAAGCCACATCAGCACTACTACGATTGGCATAGAGCAAAATCAAATCTCGTCTTTCGCCACGAGCAATCAGCTCGCTGATCATAGCACGAAACGGCGTCACACCGATCCCACCAGCCAAACACAAGATCGGCACTGTCTTGTCTCTCGGTAAAATAAAATCACCTTCTGGTTTGCCAGCAGTCACTCGCTCACCGATAGCGAGCGCGAGCAACTTCTTTTTGAAGCTACTTGGCTCATTTGGAAACTTCACGCCGAGCTTGACTTTGCCCTCTTGATCCGACGAAGCAATCGTAAATGATCGCCGCACACCCCGCTGATCAACTTGGCTATGTGGTAAAGTAATTTCCAAATATTGCCCAGCGAGCCAGCGCAATTTTTGATTCATCGCAAAGACAAATTCATAAGTATTCGCTGCCACCAAACGTTTCTCTTCCAAAATCAGATAGAGCTTGTGTTTGTAGCCAATCACAAAAGACCAGAGATTAGCAATCACCAAAGCCAGCTCCGGACTGGAGTACAGTAAACCAATATTAAACTTCCAATTAGCGAGCACCCCGACGAGCACACCATAAACCAGCTGAGCATTTCTCCGGCCAGGCAAGCACAAAGGCTCAGTCACCATCACAGCTGCAAAAAATAACATCGGACCAGCTAGCGTGTAGATCTCCAGCGCCTCAACCAGATCATAACCATGAGTCAATGCGTAGAGCAAACTTGTACCTAAACCAGCTACTACAGTCGCAACAAACAAAGCTTCTCGTCGCGTCTTTCTGACAATCAAAAAACTCACCACCAAAACTATCGGCAATAAGTTCCAAGTGGCAATCCACCACCAAGCCGCATAACCCGACACAGTCGCCATAATCACCGCCGCTACCGCCACTGGATTAAAGATATGCTTGTGACTATAGGCCAGCAGATACTTAGACAGCATAGCTACCAGTGCAGTGACAGCTAGTAGCCCAGCATCCTGATAACTCATCACCGGACCCATAATCAAAAACAAGATCAGACCAGTGATCATTGATGACTCGGCATTGATCTGTGCTTTGCAGATCCGAGCTAATGCCAAATTACTAAACTGACAAACCGCTACAGCAATCAACGCTGATAGCAACAAACTACTGCCATCATAAGCAATCAGACCCAAAAAACCCCAAGCAATAGCAAACACCGCAATCGCCGAGAGGCCCCAGAGCACCAAACGATACATGATAACACCATTGAGCCATTGATCAATCTTTTTCAACATAATTTTAACGATAAGGATATTTTTTATAAAAATCCGCCCTGTCATCAAAGCGTGCAAATTTTTCTTTGACTTGATGAGGGTCAGTCTTAAAACCAGGCATCTTTTGATGCATGATACCACACCAGTACTTCTCCGTTCGACCAGCTATTTCTTTTAAATATACAAATAGTCCATTCATATAACCACAATACATACAGCCAAGTTTCTCTAAGGGCTTGAGATAAGATAATTTCTGCCGATCCATGATTAAAATATATTCTGACCTTTTGACTTTTTCTAGACCATAAATCGGAAAGGCAATCCACTGATAAATAGCCAGCACCAAGTCTAGAGCCATCGCAAACGGTAAAGGCGCCCAAATAAACGGCATGGTTAATAGATGTAAAAAAGCTTTATTTTTTTGATGCTTGCGGTATTGCATATCACTGAAGTATAACAAGCCCTTTATAAATATCAAAATTAGCTAATCCTAGTAATTAATTCCAATCAATTCACAATATCCAAGATACTATTACATCATTATGATTTTGACCAGTATCTTTCATAGTAAAAAAGTATTATAATAAATCTAGGCTAGTAATTTATCAGCACCCAAGCCGTTATTAATTAACGACCTGACTGCTGGTAAAAAACAAATCAGCCAAAACAACGAGTGTCAAGCTGAAGAATATTCATCTACTAGCTCAGACCTCACATCAAAAATTAAAAACTGGTATATACCCATCGTATACCAGTTTTTATTTACCCTTAGATATTTCGACTATCATAAGCCCAGTGGAGCAGTGCTTGTCGCTGACGCGGTCGACAGTACCACATACCCTTAGGACAATTCTTTTTGATCGCTCCAGCGTGCCTAGCAATCGCCTTCCAACGCTTAATCTGACGAGCATCGTCCTCGTGTCGCCTACCTAGATAGTAACGACAATACCACTGAAACCAACCTCTAGGATCATCAGGATGAATCCAGTCTTTGCGTAACCACTCGGCTAGACTCTGACTGGCATTGACCCCAAAGAAGTTTAACTTCGGGTCATGCCTCTCCGCACAGAGTTTAGCTTTACGAAACCAAGCCCGAGGAAACTCCGCCTGACAATCAGTCATATACTTACCACCAAAGACACCAAGCGCAAGCATCTCCTGAGGACTTAACTCAGGCTTAAACTCAGGATCAAAATTCTTGCCCATCGGTTCAGTTAATTCATAACTGTAGCCAGTCTGCATCCGATCATTAACAACAATCTTTTTCTTCATATTAGTCCAAATGAAATTTGCTAACCTCAGCGTCCAATATCACATCACCAAAACGTAGCGGTTGCTTCAAATACAACTGCTCTAAATTAGTACAGCGTGATAGCGCCACATAAGTCTGGCCATGAGCAAAAGCTCCACGACCCAAATCAACAATCACTCGCTGAAAAGTTTTGCCTTGACTCTTGTGAATAGTCATCGCCCAAGCGAGCTTCACCGGCCATTGCAAAAAATATCCTTTCGAAGACTTCTGAATTTTTTTAGTCTCAAGGTCAAACTTATAATCAAAAATCTCCCACTCTGCCATATCCAGTTTGTGACTTTCATTATCAATATTCACCGTAATACTATCCGCTGTTAATTTTTCAATAATCCCGAGACTCCCATTAACCCAACGCCTCGGATTCTTATGATCATTTTTAATCATCATAATTTGAGCACCTTCTTTGAGCCTGATCTCGCCTTCGGCCGGATAATTACTTTCTTCAAATTCACCCATGACGCGAGCCAGGTAACTAAACTCACGATCCTTCAGCTCAGCGAGCTTAGCCTGATTAATTTCATCAGCCACTGCATTAATACTAGCCAGTGTAATAATCGGCGCCTTACTATTATAATCCCGTCGTCGCTTGTTGAGCTCTAGTAAATCTTCACTAGTTAATTGATTATCACGCACCCGATTGAGCAAAGTTTTAAAATGATCATCAGCTTGGCGAAAGATATGCGTCAATTGAATCTTCTTAATCTTTGCTCGCTGACAAGCCGGCGCATTAAAAAAATAAATCCCACCATATTTCTCCTGCAAGTAGTCCGCCTCCGGGCCACGCTTCACCACTGGTGAGAGCTGATACAAATCCCCAAAGACAATTATCTGCACACCGCCAAAGGGACTTTTGCGACCGGTGTTCAGTCGCAGCGCATAATCAATAGCCTGCATCAAGTCCGCTCGCACCATCGAAATCTCATCAATAATCAAAGTTTCTAAATTACGAAAAATCTCTTGCTTATTAAATAAATACTTTACATCTTTTTCATCCACCACTCCAAACGGAAATTGAAAGAATGAGTGAATAGTCACCCCACCAATATTGACCGCCGCCACCCCCGTCGGGGCTAGTATCACCACGCTCTTAGCCGTGTGCTCGCAAAAATATTTGAGCAAAGTCGATTTACCAGTCCCCGCCTTGCCAGTTATAAACAAATTTTCTTTAGTCCGCTCCATCAATTTCAAGGCAAGCTTAAACTCTTTGGTCATTTCCAAACCATCATCAGGCAAATCAGTTTTATTTTTTTTCTTCAACTTCATAACTTACTTAAATCTTAATTAACTCATCATATCAAAAAGACTAATTTAAAGAAAATAATATTATTAGTAATTTACAAGATTACACAAAATCATTGACAAAATAGATATAAAATATTATGATAGCAAGATTATCAATCTACAAACATGGCTAATTTCTGGCAACAATTTAATAAACCAATCCTCGCTCTCGCCCCCATGTGTGGCGTCACTGATTTACCTTTTCGCCTCATCTGCAAAGAACTCGGCGCTGATTTGGTCTACACCGAGATGACCATGGTCCAGTCCCTCTCTCGCCAAAACCCTGCCGCTCTCCGTCTAGCTCAACTCGACCCCAGCGAACAGCCAGTCATCATCCAACTCGGTGGCCGAGAACCAGAACACTTCCGCGCCGCTGCCAAGATCGCGCGCCAGCTGGGCGCCGCCGGCATCGATATCAATATGGGTTGCCCAGCGAAGAAAATCGCCGGCAACGGTAGTGGCGTCTCTCTACTACGCGACCTGGAGCTGGCTCGCCAGATCATCGAAGCTACTCTTGAAGGAGCAGGCGATCTACCCGTCTCTATCAAGACTAGAACCACTATCAAACTGCCAGGCCAAGACCAAACACAATCTAGCCAAGACCTCCTCCGCTTCGTCGCCGACTTACCAATCGCCGCTGTCATGATCCATGGTCGCAACTTTGAAGCACCCTGGTCTGAAACTGTTAACTATGACTATATCCGCGAAGTCAAAAATTTCTTCCCTGGTATAGTGCTCGCTAACGGCGGTATCTACGAACCAGAAATCGCCAAACAAGTCCTCGACCAAACTGGCGCCGATGGCGTCGGCATCGGTCACGGTGTCTATGGTCGCCCTTGGATCTTTGAGGAAATCCGTGACTATCTCGCCACTGGCCATTACACACCCAAGGACTGGAACTACAAACTCCAAGTCGCACTCAAACACCTCCACCTCTCCCAAAAAATCAAAGGCGATCTCGGACTACCAGAATTCAAAAAGCAACTCCTCTGGTATATCAAAGGCCTTCCGGGAGCCGCGAGTTACCGAGACAAGATGGCTCAGATCAACACTCTCAGCGACTTCGAACAAGCGCTCCGAGACTTCCCTAACCAATAAAAAACAGACTAGATTATTCTAGTCTGCTTTGCACATCAGTGCTTAGTGTTTGAGGATTTTTCCTCTTTTTTTGATTACTCCATTATTACTAACCGAGTAATAATAATGCCCCAAGCCTAACTGCCTCAAATCTTTTTGTTCTGTAGTCTTTAAAACCACAGCTCCAAGCAGATTATAAACAACTAATTCTTGGCCATCAGACAAGAGATTGTTGTTATCAATCTCTTGATCAGATATCTGATAATCATCAACTCCGCTAATAGCAATCTGCTTTTGTAACTCAACCAAATCATCAACCTCTACTTTAGAGTTATTAGTCAGATCAGCTGCCCAGAGCTGATAATCATTCAAAGTCGTTTTACCGAGAATATAATCTGTTACCAGATTAACATCCTCCTGATTAAGTTTGCCATCACCAAAAGTCCATTCGGCTGGGAAATTCACATCGCCTTTGCGACCAAAAACCTTACCAAATAATCGATTGAGATTAATAGTAAGACTAGTGTCAGTATTAATTTTTAATCCCGTCTCATAGAGACTACCGACAGCGATCTCAGATATAGCAATTCGCTGATCACCAAAAGGTGTTTTATTATCAGTGATACTAAAACTCAGATTGATAATCGTCTTTCTATTACCACTGAGATTGGGTAGGAGCGGATGCTCCGGTTTGTCACCACTGTAGATAAGTTTGTATCGACCAGATCCCATCGGACTCATCAAACAAACTTTCTCTAGATCAGGTAACTTAGGCTCAGCCATAGTCCAATTATCATTAGGAGCCTTGACTGTCAATTGCAGACTACTGATTGGCGCTTTGAAATCTACTGCGATATCAATCGCCACTTTCTTTGGTGTCTCTTGATAAAGATAACCTTCAGTCGCATTGCCAGCTAGTGCAGATAATCGTACTCTGAGCCGATCTTCAACATTAGTCGTATCATCATTACCGGTAGTATCAACCGCATCTTTATCTGCCACTATCACATTTAGAGTAATAGCATTATTGCAACTAATTGCCGCGGCCAACATGGTACTGAGCTCAATCTGATCAACATTAACCTTTAAAGTCTCACCCTTAGTCAGGGATTTTAAAACCTTAAAAGTCAAAGCGACCACAGGCACAGTATCTTTTACTTTATCAACCTTAGAAGTTGATCCCATGATAATAGGACGATGACTCATGCCAGCTGCCTGACTTTCATTACCCATAGAAGCAAGAGCACTTTTAACAGTTCCATCAGGCTTCAGACCATCTATATTAACAAGTTGTAGACGATCAGCAGCCACACGAACAGTACCTTGCAAACCAGCTACATCAAGCGGATAATTATTCACCGCTACAATCTGCACACTGAGAGTGCTATCACCAACCCTTAGCAACTTGCTCCTGAGAAACAAGCGTGTACTATCAGCAGCACTAGCTACTGAACACAAACAAAAAAACGCAACCAAAAGCTTCATTGAAACTCCTCAAAAATTAAAAGTAAAACAACAAAAAATATAATTTGTCAAAAAACAATGGTCTATATTATAGATAATATTATCATTTTTGTCAATAGACAAAACAAAAACCCGCTTTTTCAAGC
>DBEB01000042.1:2905-26541 GCA_002293855.1 Candidatus Falkowbacteria bacterium UBA917 | reverse complement strand
AGTCAGTTTAAAAAACTTAGATTATTCAAAAGGAAAAGCCGCAAACTCACAATTCGGACCGCTGCGTCCTACTGCCGAACCATCAGCACAGATCTTGGCATCCATCGTACAAGCTACCGGCTCCTGAACATTTGGAGCAGAAGCATTATTCATCGACCTGTTGAGAAAAACCAAATAAATCGCGGCCAGCAAAAGAGCTAAAATAATAATGATCCACAAAGATTTTTTATTAATAGCTTTGGGCATAATTTTAGCAAATATTAATAATAACCATTATACTCCTCTTTTTATTTTTAAAATAGCCGAGCTTATAAATAAAAAGAGGTGGGTTGATAACTTATCAACCCACCTCTATCCTCCTTTAATTATTAGCCGACTGTACTGAGCTCAAAATAGTCAGCAGATTAGCTGGCACATTTTTCACTAGCTTCTTCAAAGCACTAACCGTATAATAATCTTCAAATTGATCTCCGTGCTTAGGACTCACCATAGTTCTCACCAAGAAAACTCCCTCTACAAATTTAACTGCGAGCAAAGTATAAACAGTCTCGCCTTCAGCTAAAAATTGTGGGTACATCGGCCGCATCTCGGAGATATCGTGTCGCACAAAATCAAAAGACACGCACTCACTAGTTAGCAAAGTATACTCAGCCAATCGACGAGCATCAGTAGTCACCAATCTCACTATACGATCCAAATAAGACAAATTCATTCTAGAAAGCACACCATCATTCAAAATCAAAAAATCTGAACATCTCAAATACTTAAGGAATAGTCCTAAATTCTCATCATCAGCAATCAAAGCTTGGTTAATTTTTTCCTCTTCAGCAATCAAAGCCTCAATCAATAAGCTACTTTGAATAGCACCCATTTCGATTTCTAACTGTAACTCTGGCACATTAACCTCAATCTGACGCACTATCAGCGCAGTCAACATTAATTCCAGTTCCTCAGCCGAAGGCGCTAATTGCCAAATTTCTTGCCGCAATGCTTGCACCCGATCAACACCACCGAGCGCCCTAATCAAATTATGCAGTTCAGCCATCACAATCTCAGTCCTACCGACAAGCAGCCAAGATTCCTCCAAAATTTCTACATCCAAACACTTCACATGATCCAAAATCCGCATTAGACGCCAGGACTGAATCAAATTACTAGATTTATAACAATCAAACTTTAATACTAGCTGACTAGTTTGCGTGTTAATACAACCAATCATGACTCCTATTTCCGAGAATATGCCGCTCATACGCACGCACAGATACTTTCTCATCAAATGTCTTTTACCATTAATAATGGTAGATGACAACTGACTTTCGGTCATAATTAACATTTGCATTGTCTCTACTCCTTTTTTAAAGAACAACAAGCGCTACCTTTGTAGCAAAAAATTAAAATTACTATAAGATAATTGCTAAGTTTTGTCAATTAAAAGTTTGACAGATAGTCATTATTATGTAGAATTAATCAGTAATTTATAGTACTTTAACATCTATCACAATCTACCATGATACAATTCAAAAAAGTCCTTCTCGTCATCCTGCCTGACAATCAGCCTTGCCTAATTCCCATAGAGCCAATCGTTGATTGTCCTATCATCAAAATTGATGAACAACAGAGTTTTTGGGTCTACAGACGTTATTGCGGACTAGATGCCTTGGGCAATCTAACCATTTTAGTCAAAGAACTAACACAGATTGACATCAACATCATCCTCGCTAACAATGGCATCTGCTTTGTCGAAATAGATTGGCAAGGTCAATTAATCCAGCCTAAAAATGCCCTCGGCCACAAGAAAGTAGTCATACACTTATCACTACCCGAACCGAGCACAAAAGCTGCCTAGCCAGAGTGCGAGATCCCTACTACGCAAAACCAACAGCACAAGCTGTTGGTTTTTTATTTTTTGTGGACCTAGGCGGAATCGGACCGCCGTCTGTGCAATGCGAATGCACTGTGCTACCACTATACCATAGGCCCTTAGGTCACCACCACTTGTGGTGACATTTTTTACTTCACGAGTTCAATGGACAAGATGGTCGCCTTACCCATCGGATTATCATTACGATCCACCTCCAGAGCCTCAATCTTCTTCACCACTTCCATACCAGAGACAATCTGACCAAAATTAGTATGCTTACCATCGAGCCAAGGAGTGCTTTCTGCTGTCACAATAAAAAATTGCGAACCATTAGTGTTTGGACCAGCATTAGCCATAGCGAGTGACCCAGCTACTAGCTTGTGGCTATTAAACTCATCAGCAAACTGATAACCCGGACCACCAATACCGTCGTTTGACCAATCATCGTCCTTAGAATTTGGATCACCACCTTGGATCATAAAGTCCTTAATGACACGGTGAAAACGCACACCATTATAAAATCCCGTTTGGGCTAGTTTCAAGAAATTTTCCACAGTCGCAGGTGACTCCTCACCATAAAATTTGACAGTGATATCACCTAGACTAGTTTTTATAATTGCCTGAGAATATTCTTTGACCAAAGTTAAATCATTCATAGTATTAGTTTGTTCGTTATTGACCACTGGAGCACTTGCCTCAGTCGTCATTGGCTTAGTTTCTAAATTAATATTCTGCTGACTTGCCGGCTTTGTGCAAGCACTAGTCACCAAAACCACCAAACCCATGATCAAGATTATTTTTTTCATAGCTTATTGATTTTAAATTCTTTTCTCAAGTCCTTTAATTTAAGCAACTTTATGAGCTTTTTTCAAGCTCCGATCATCTTCTTCACGTCTTTCCTCGATCAACTCTTTGGCCTGCTTTCTCAAAGCCTCCAGCTCCAAAGTATTAAAGAATTCCGCCCGCGCCTTCAATTTCTCATAATCATTTAGCTCAGGATTTTCCAGTACTTCAGCTAAGAGACAATCCAAGATCGCCCCAATCTTGGGACCAGGCGCAATTTTCAAAACCTCCATTAGATCAGTACCGTTGAATTTCAACATCTTCACCGACACTGGGTCACTAGCCACCTTATCAAACATATACTGCAGATGTCGCAGTTTGTAAGGCATCGCCTTTGGCGTCCCCGACCCTAGTCGATCAGCAATTCGCAAATCAATTAGGTCCTGCAAATTCTCTCGACCGGTCTTGGCTATCAGCCTACGCACACTCGCCGCCGTCACCTCGTCAACCATATAGTAGAACATATGATTACGAACTAGATTAACAATCTGCTTCACATCGTCAGCACTAAACTTCAAACGAGTTAAGATTCTTTCGGTCATCTTTGCTCCCACATACTCATGATTGTAAAAAGTCGCTGCACCGTCAATAATTTTTTTGGTCTTTGGCTTACCGATATCATGGAGCAGTGCCGCGATTCGCACCTGATAGGTCTTATTAGGACAATGCTTGAGAGCCATGACACTATGGGTAAAGACATCATAAATATGATGCCCGTTTTGCTTGACACCTTCCGCCACCATCAACTCCGGTATAATGTATTGCATTAAGCCCAGATCAGCGAGCTTCATTACACCGGCATAGGGATTAACTGAAGCAAAAATCTTGACCAATTCATCATGAATCCGCTCCGAAGCAATAAACTTAATCGCCCCTGGCATCTTGGCAATCGCTCTCTCAGTCTTGGGTTCTAATTTAAAATCTAGTTGCGCTAAAAACCGCACTGCTCGCATCATACGCAAGGCATCTTCCTTAAACCTATCAGCCGGCTCACCTACCGCTCGCAGTACTCGCTGGCGAATATCTTGCTCACCACCAAAATAATCAGCCAGTTCATAAGCCTCATCATCAATCTCTATGACTTTGTGGTGAGCTTTATTAGCCAGCGGTGGTTTGACTAGCCTAAGAGCCAAAGCATTGACCGTAAAATCACGACGCGCCAAATCCTTATCCAGACTATCTTCAAAACGAACTTGATCAGGATGACGACGATCAGCATAGCCCTGCTCACTGCGATAAGTTGTCACTTCCACTGTTGCCACTGTCTCTTCACCTTCACGCACCTTTACAATCACCGTCCCAAAGTTGTTTTCATAAACAGCATCAGCAAAAATATCACAAACCTGCTCTGGCCGTGCATTAGTTGTGAGATCCCAATCGGTCACCGGACGCTTCATTAGCAAATCACGCACCGAACCACCGACGATCCAGGCTTCGTAACCAGCCAATTCTAGCTCCTCAATAATTTGTAGTAAATAATCTGGAATCATAAAGGCCTATCTTAACCTAAGCTCAAAAATTTAGCAAACTCATTTAAAATCAAAAAATATCTTATCAAAATCAACTATCTTACCATTTTTAACCATCACTCCCTCGCTAGCAAGCAGTTCAATTTTCATAACCGAGCCATGAGCATAACCACCTAGCCGTCCATCACTATAAACCACGCGGTGACAAGGCACTACTGGCGCATCAGGATTTTTGTTGACCGCATTACCGACTGCTCGCGCGGCAGCTGGCACACCAACAGCTCTAGCCAAAGACTTATAGCTCGTCACTTTACCCTTTGGCACCAAGCGTAGCTTTCTCAAAACCAGCAATTCAAAGTCAGTCATCTTAATATTATAACCTATCAAAATTTTTAATAAAAATCCCCGTCACTTATGACCAGGGATTATTAACTAAGGATTTAATCATGCGACTTCCATAGCTACAATAAACTCATCATTTTGATCAGACTCTTCATCTACAAGATCCACCTGAGCTTGTAAAATTGGAATAGTTATTTTACCTAAAGCCCGATTAATCTCAGTCAAAGTCTTGAGAGATGCCTCTACAAAACTCTTTCTACCTATCACCTCAGTAATCAGTTTCAAAGCTAGTCGATACGAATCACTCTGAATATGATAAGCAACGAATTGATCAGGCATCACAAACTCTGACAAATTCATCTGATCAAAATCAGCAAAATCACCAGCCTTGATCAAATCAAGACAATAGTTTATTTCGCTCAAAGGAATCACCCCAATCCCCCTACAACATATTTCATCTTTGTCTTTTTTTACAAAAAACATCGAGCCAGTTACAATTCGCCTGAGCAACTTGCGGTGCATAGCTATCTGGTTTAAGACAAAATACCTTTTGTTTATAGGCAAAATTCTTTCTTCATATGCCTGCATATTAAACCCTTTTTATTGTTACAATGTACCAAATTACCTTCGCATTATCTGATAATTTAACCACCATGTCAACCACAAACAAAAAGACCACTTCAACTGAAATGATCTCTTTGTTTCCTCTATCCGGCTATTGCGAAACGGCCAGACAAGCATGGGGATCAAACTATGGACAAACAGCTTTTTTACTTAATACCACCTAACCAGCAAACTACTATTTTTTCTTAGTTAGTCTCACTAACTCCTGCTTAAAACTTTCTACATCCTCAAAGGATTTATAGACCGAAACAAATCTTATGTAAGCGACTTCATCAAAATCTTGCAAACGCTCCAAAACCACTTTACCGACTTCATCCGAGCTAAGTTCTGGTTTACGCAATGACTGCAAATCTCTTTCGATCAAGTTCATTAATTTCTTAAAATCATCTTCGGTCACTGGTCGCTTTTCCAAAGCTCTCCGCAAACCACGAGCCACTTTTTCACGAGCATAGGCTTCTTTAGAACCACCCTTCTTCACAACCGTCAAATCTAGAATTTCCATTTCTTCATAAGTCGAAAAACGAAAACTACATTTGAGACACTCACGTCTACGACGAATCGACAAATCTTCGTTAGTTGCCCTTGAATCAATAACTTTAGTATCGTCATTGTAACAAACAGGACACTTCATAAAGACTTATAATCAATTTGCCTTATAGCAAGCCTACTACATCTAGTAGGATCTGTATTTAATGACCACTACATCTAGTAGATATCTATATTATAAAGCTTGACTATCTTCTGGTCAATCACAAACTTTAGAACTTAGATTAGAGATTAATTAATTTGACCACAAAAAATACTAAAGAAATTATTAATTAGATGTGGATAAGATTTGTTAATTTAAATTTTAAAATTTAAAATTAAAAAAGCTCTCCCCAAGGAAAAGCTTTTTATCTACATTTAGATATTTTAATTTTAGACCTTACATCATCTTCTTCCGAATAAAAGCCGGGATGCCTAGATCTTCTTCCTCTTCACTGTATTCTTCTTCCGGAGCCATGACTGGTGGCATTTTCTTGAGTGGGGCCATCTGTGCTTGCTTCACTGCTGATGGCTTCACTCGCTCTTCCTGACGAATTTCTTCTTCTAGGAATACGCTCGGCGTATACTTACGATCATCAATACTACTAGTATTACCACGGTAATTCTGCTTAACATTAAAGCCAGTTGCCACCACCGTAATCTTGATCTCATCCTTTAATCGCTCGTCTATTCCAGCACCAAAGATAATCTTGGCTTCTTCATCAGCTGACGAAGTAATAATCTTGGCCGCTTCATTGACATCGTGCATGGTTAATTCTGTGCCACCAAAGATAGTAAAGAGCACACCCTTAGCGCCATCAATCGACATTTCTAAGAGTGGCGAATTAATCGCCGCCTTTGCTGCCTCCACTGCTTTGTTCTCACCACTCGCCTTACCGATACCCATCAAGGCGCTACCAGAGTCAGCCATAATCGTCTTCACATCATTAAAGTCGACGTTGATCATGCTATGGACACTGATAATCTCAGCGATACCAGCCACACCCTGACGCAAAATCTCGTCCACCACCATAAAGGCATCGAGAATACTAGTCTTCTTATCAATTGCTTGCAAAATCTTGTCATTTTGAATGGTAATAATCGCATCAACTCGATCAGTTAATTCTGATAGTCCTCGATCGGCAATATTATTACGCTGTTGACCTTCAAAAGAAAAAGGCTTAGTTACCACCGCTACTGTCAAAGCCCCTAGATCACGAGCAATCTCGGCCACAATCGGCGAAGCGCCAGTACCAGTGCCACCACCCATACCACAGGTAATAAAAACCATATTAGCATCCTTGAGCGCTTCTCTGATTTCATTTTGAGCTTCTTCAGCCGCCTGACGACCGAGCTCTGGATTCATACCAGCTCCCAAGCCCCGAGTAATCGTCTTACCAATATGAATTTTCTTCGTCGCCTTGCTATAATGCAAAGCCTGCACATCAGTATTGATAGCAATAAAATCTACACCTTTAATACCGCACTCAATCATGCGATTCAAAGCACTACCGCCAGATCCTCCTACTCCAACCACTTTAATTTTGGCAAATGTTTCCGCTACCGGTTTAATTTCCGCCATATATGTATTAAAAGTATAAGCAATTAAGGCATTTTAAACTATCCTTGACCATTTGGCAAGCTGAGTAGCTTTTAACTAAGGTCTAAAAATAGACCATAATTTCTTGGCACTCCTTGCCAAAGTCCCACCCACATTACCAAAAGACATACCAGTATTATTCTGACCACGCCTCGACTGCTCACCCCAGACTACCAAGCCCAAGGCTGTTAGATAATCCTGCTCATTAACCTTATCCACCACCGTCGCTGTCGCCTTATTAGCACCCAAGCTAACCGGTAGCCTCAGAACCTTCTTCGCCGTCTCCACCAAGTCAGCCAACTTCGCTCCACCACCAATCAACACCACTCCAGCTGGGAGCATTCCTGAGCGATTAATCTTTTTAAATTCTGTATCGAGACGCAGTAAAATTTCTTCGACTCTCGCCTCAATAATCTCCGAGACATATTTGCGAGAGATGACCGAAATCTCATCATGCAAATCTTCTTCACGGAGCAAATCAGTGATATCTATCTCGTCTTTTTTATTAAATTGTTCACTCTTAGCACTGCCGTATTTCAATTTAATCCGTTCCGCCAAAGTAATCGGACAGCGCAGACCAATGGCAATATCAGCCGTAATCAAACCAGAGCCAACTGGCAAAACCGCTACATGGAGCAGTTCGCCTTCTTCATAAACCACCAAGGTTGTAGTAGTCGCACCAATGTTAACCATCGCCACACCCAGTTCTTTTTGCTTATTATCCAAAACCGCACTAGCAGTAGCTAGACCCGAGAAAACCAAATCATCAATACTGAGATTAGCTCGCTCAATCGCCCGAGCCATGTTTTTGATTTGGTTAGACAAGCTCTGAATCACTAGAGTTTCCACTTCTAGACGCACACCACTCATGCCTAGAGGATTTTTAACCGCTTGCTGATTATCCACCTTATACTCCATCGGTACTACGTGCAAAATCTCATAATTCGGTGGCACTGACAGAGCCTGCGCCGCTTCAATCGCCCGGTTCACATCATCAACACTGATTTCATTATCACTACGACTAACACCGACTACCCCTCGCGAACGATCACATTTTAGATTCAGACCATTAGCACCCAAGAAAACCGAATTCACCGATACGCCCAACAGTCGCTCCGCCTTCTCTAGGCAAGCCGAAATAGCTGAAGTGGCGTCTTCAATACTATTAATTGCACCCTTACTAATTCCCTCGGCGGGCACCGACACCGCACCTACAATTTGCAACTTTTCACCTTGCTCCATTGGCACCAATTGACCAATTACCAATCTTATTTCAGTCGAGCCAATATCCAAACCAGCAAGTAGTTGATTTTTCATAGTTAATCTATTTATTTGCTCATTATACTAAATAATAGCCCAACTGGCAAACAAGATCTAGAAGCTATTATTTTAAAAATAGTGACTAAATACAGTCACCCCTACTACTGCCGCCACCCCAGCCGCCACCAAAACTCCCGCTGCCACTATATCCTTAATATGCTTAGCATATTGACTAAGTTTAGGCTGCACCGCATCACTAATCAGCTCCGCCACGGTATTCACAATCTCGAGACACAGCACCAACCCAATCGCCAAAATCAAAATAGCCCAATCTTGATAACTAATCCGCAGATACAGTCCCAGCACCACGACCGCTAGTCCTGCCAGCAATTCCAAGCGAAAATTCTGCTCCTCTTTAGCCACCTTGACTAGTCCTCGCCTAGCATAGCCAAAACTCTTCATCAAACGTCGCAAGCGTAACATATTAGAATTTAAATTTTTTAATAAAAGCCTTACCCAAATCCTCCATCACTTGAGCCTCTTCCTCAGTGCTATCATCATAGCCGAGGAGATGCAATAAGCCATGGACCAAAATAAATACCAGCTCTTCTTCATCACTTTGTGAAAATTCCTTCGCCTGACGTTTGATTTGATTATAATCAATAAAGATCTGACCCAGCAAATCAGGCTGTGGCTCTTCGTTATCAGTTTCCGTAAATGACAAGACATCCGTCACCTTATCCTTATGCCGATAAGCCTTATTCATCTCTTGCATCTCCTTATCACCAATAAAGACAATGACTGTATCGAGCTTAGATTTTTTATAAAACTTTAAAAAGGCCTTAGTGACTGTCTCCACTAAAGCCAAATTAATCTGGGCCTTGGTTTTGTTGTAAACTTCTACTGCCATGAGCTATTTCTTGATCACCAAGCTCTTAATCATTGCTCCGAGCAAGGCCTTATATTCCAAAACACTAGTATTAGCTGGTACTTTGTACTCAAGCACATAATACTTGCTAGTATCGAGCTTCGACACTAGATAGAGACGGAGTCCATCAGGACTCATAATACCAGTCCAAGTATCATTAGTCATTCTAGCCCCACTGTCAATCTGAACCAAGCCAAGTTGCTTGAGATAAAGCTCATCTAGGCTTAGTTTATCAAAGTTCAAAATTGTACTGATTTTAATAACATGGTCATCTTTACTGTGGAAATTAACTGAATTATCGTTATTATCTTTGGATTGTGACCATTCACTCGAGCGAATCAAAGAATAAGCTCCATCATCAGCCAAATAAGTCGTAAACTTACCGCTATCAATTAACTTTGCTGATTTTTTATTAGGATCATATAAACCAGCCACTTCTACTGCATCCGAGTAACCATCAGCATCCGAATCAGAACTCTCTTTGTTACTAGCAAATAGATCTTCTTCTCTGTCACTCAGACCATCATTGTCACGATCCTGACCGCTCGTATAGGTCACCGCTTCTTCTTTGACTGCGAGTTGCCAGTTTTCATTGTCTAATTTCCAAGCATTATTCTCCCAAATCATATCCACAGTTCCCTTTGACTCATTATCAGGCAAAGCAACCTCTAAACTAGCCAACTTATCTTCTACCTTATCAACAATCTTGGCTAGAGGATCTAGGAGTGGAATAGACTTCTTTAGATTGACTACAGTTGACATACCTTTGTCACTAGTCACATCAGCGAGCAACTTCTCAGCTTCAATTTGTTGTACTCGACGAGCACTGCCGTATTTATTAATCAGATTAAAATAATCAGCAAAAGTATTTACTCGAGCGAGTTCAATGTTATAAGCCAAATAAACATCCTTAGCCGGTGTCGAGCTAGCCATCAAATCTTCTGTACTAGTAGCAATCTCCAAAGTACTAGTCACCACTGGCTCTTGGGCGATTACTGGCGTTTCGACAACTGTCTGCACCGGAGGAGTCACAGTCTCCTCAGTACCTTTAATCGTCATACCCGTCATACTAGCAAGCAAATCAGGCTTGAGATAATAAAGCACCGCTCCACTACCAACAATCAAAAGCAGTAACAAAGCACCGGACATCATTATCAAACCCAAAGAACCACTACTACCAGCCACTGTATTATGCTTCTGGAACTCCTTTGGCATAGCATAAATATCCACATTTTCCTGCTTGGTTGGTTTGGTACCGGCGATGCCGATAATAGCATTTTTGAGATCATCACTACCCTGTTTAATCTGATCAGTTTTATCCAAATCATTCCAAGCCTGCTTCATCGCTGAAGCAACTGGTGGAGTTGGTTCCTGAGCCTGAACCACTGAGCCGCTGTCAGCTGAATTAGTTACTGGTGCCGGCATAACTGTCGATTGGTTTGACTCAGGCTTAATAGTATTATTGATATCTGGCATAGATCACTTAAGCTTTAGGCGCAATAAGTCGGCCTGATCCTAGGGGATTATAATTATTTTTGACCTCTTGACCATCACTAAAACCATCACTGTCAGTATCAGCTTGTAGCGCTTTGGTTTGGTACTTATTAATTTCCTCAGCATCAGTCAAGCCATCACCATCCGTATCACTCTTCAGGGGATCAGTTTGATGACTATTAATTTCTTCGGCATCGGACAAAGTGTCACCATCAGTATCGCTAACATTTTTATTGGTACCTTTGAGCAGTTCCAGATCATCAGAGAGACCATCAGCATCAGTATCCTGAGCTACCATCTGAGCAACTACAGCACTAGAACTACTAGTACCCAGCTCATTGGGCAGATCCAAACTACTAGTCGCCGAGCTACTGGCGCTAGTATAAACAATTTGCGTATCAGCACTATCCGTTGAACTAACAATCGGAAAATCCTCCAAAGATTCTTCAGTTACTACCGGTTCAGTCGACAATTCTACCACTGGTGCCACACTACTAAACTTTGGCTTCAAAACCATTTGATAGGCAATCACAGCTCCACCCAAAGCTAAAACCAAAGTCACCAAACCGATCACCAAAAATTTCAAACTACCACCACCTTGCTCTGGCTCCATCGGTGGTAGATTGGCATAAGCACTCTGATTAGCTGGTTGAGACAATTGCGAGCCAGCTACAGCTGGAGCTTGCGCCAAACCAGCATAGATATCCACCACCGGCTTAGGGCTAGAGCTATTCGCCGGACTAACACCAGGCGGATAATTATCAAACATAGTCAAAATTAAACCACAAGTTTCTAACCATCTGATTATAGCACAACAGCAAGCCCATCACAAACCTTGGCGAGACTAATATTTACAAGTCACTTAGTTACTCTGCCTCTCACAATCACAAACTCCTGCACAAGATTTTTGACACAAATAAGTAACTGGCAGACCTTGATTACCCGACTTATCAAAAGCTGATAAATTCACATAGTAATCTTGATTATCCAGATTATTCAAAGACTTAATCACATAATCACCACGCAAACCCAATTTGAGCTCCACAGCTGCTTGCCGATTAGGACCATAGCTAAGTTTATAGCCAGCCACATCAGTATATTCTTTAAGCCAAGTCATTATAATTTTTTTATTAGCTGATTCTCGCAGATCAACTTTGACACTAGTCACTACTGGCGCTTGTCCAAACTTATCATCTCTAGCCAGCGGAGCTACTATATCCAAAACTGTAAATTCTTGTTCCTGAGCAAAGCTAGACTCAACATTAAACTCACCCACACTAGTGATATTAAAATAATACTTGCGACCATTCACAAAACCACCAATTCTCACCGACAGTTGTTCAGCTTGATCCTTTCTATCAACCACGACAAAATTAGTATATTTACCGCTCTCCTGACCATAATAAACTTTATACTGATCAAATTTACCAATCGCAGCAAAATTAACCAACACCGCCGCACCCAATTGACTAGTTAAGTCATTACTAATCTCCATCGTTGTTGGTGGCACTGGCCTTAGACCTCTAAAGAAATAGATATCCTTCAAGACCTCAGTCGTCTGGTTACCACTACCAAAGAAATAATTAGCCCTCACCACCGGATCACTAGCTAGTGGCGGCAAGTCGTCTATTGTGCCAAGTTGTGCTCGGTCACGACAATAATAAATCTGAAAGTCATTCGCCAGACAATTACCATCACCCACATCACAAGCCGCCGTTGGATTATTGTTAATATCATCCCACCAGCCAATCGGCCAATTAGCTGGACTAGCCTTCCTTGGTGGCCAAGGATTAGCACAATAGAAAAATATCAACTGACCATTACCCGACTTTGTCTCTCCCGATCTGGACACCACTGACAGGCCATCATAGTCAATTTTAACTGTTGCCCTTGCTACTGTCCGACCATCCATTTTTGAACCAGCAATCACTCGCGCTAGCGGTGACAAGCCCTGACCATCGGATAAATCTTCTGTCTCGAGACGAGCAAGCTCCGGATTTTCTACCAACCAATTAGACCAGTAAAAACTATACAAAGCCGTACTAACCAAAGGCTGACCATCCTTGGACTTAGCAAGAGCGAGCATTGTTGCTAATTGATTTGGCGCCGCAAATACTGCTTGAGCTGGCTCAATTTCTACCTTCTCAATCGTACACAGTTCTTGGCCAGTTTTAAATTGCCAAATCTGAGCATTGCCGTACTGTAAGCCATTAAAACTAGCTATCAGGGGCTCAGTTTTATTATCACCTCTAAAACCCAAACCAGCCAAATCCTTAACACCGGTACTGCCGTTCAAAAACTCATCACCCCTTATTATAACGTAGTACTTAGTATCTGGACTGAGCACAGTTTTTGTTTCCAGTAAAATACGACTTTTTTTAACCCCCTCCAAACTGGTTTCCATATCCCGAGCCCTAGTCTGTACTAGACAATAATTACTAGCACCATCATCAGCTGAGGCGCTCTCTGGTAACAAAGACTGCCAAACTTGATTAATTTTTTTCCACCACTGACTATACCAAGCTTCCGATTGACCATTACGATTATTAACAGCCAGTAGTGCTGTGCCTTCTGGACAAGCCTGATCACCGTAGTCACCAATCAACATCGCATTGTTATTAAAGCTATCAACATTCATCAAGCGATCAAAATTAACCCAGATCAAAGTATTGCGACAAATTTGCTCTCCTTCTGGACCATAATCCTCAAGCTTAATTCTAGTCTTGTCATCAACTGGTGGCATCTCACAAATACAGCGTTCATTACAAAAAGCTGACAAATCACCCATCTTAGTTTGGCACAGATCATTATCTTTATCACATTTAGCCGTTCTCTTGTCACTATCACAAGGAATTGGATCTTTACCATTCCAGTCATCACCACCATCGTCAGGATCTTTATCATCACCAGGTCCACCACCATCGTCAGGACCACCATCATCATCGCCACCACCAGGACCACCATCACCACCATCGGTATCACCACAAAAACTCTGACCATTGCCATTATCCTGACAACTACTAGCACAACATCGATTATCGTCACAGAGATTAGGAGTATTCACCGGACAACCGTTATTGGTACCGGTACTAAAGTCCCATTCAAAGACACAACTATCACTGCCACCATAACACTCATCAGCCGAAGCCTTACATCTGCCGGCTGCCGTCGTACCTTGCGGACAGCAAACCTGAGCTGCTCCACACTGTTCATCACGAACACACTGACCAATATTCAAATTCAAACCATTACCAACTAGTTCCGGATCTTTTTTTACCACATAGACCGGACCAGTTAAACTCGCACTTGGAATCGTAGTTTTAATGAAGTCAGCTTTATTAACAGCACCAAAACGCCATTGCTCCAAGGCTCGTCCACTCTGATCTTGATTATAATAAAAACGTACCTTACTAAACTGGTTACTAGCGTCAAAATACTCACCCCACAAGCTAATTACTTCATTTGGCTGAGCAAAAATCGGATCAATCTTACAGAGACTAGGAGCTAAAGCTAAGTCTTTATTATAAACAAAACTCTCCGCCGCCGCTGCTTCTTTGTCACCAACCTTAATCTTGAGAGCATAAGCCTGTTGATCATTCAAATTTTTTGGCACTTTAACCACCACCTGACTAGTGCTCCAGATGCTCGAAGCGCACTCTGGCGGGAAAACAAAATCAGCTTCAGTATCACCAAAGTACACCGTACTATCAAACTCTCGACCCAATCCAAAGCCACGACCACGAATCGTTACATAGGCTCCGGCATTTGCCGTGCTTGGTTCAAAGCTAACAATCACCGGATCAAGAGCTTCGTCTTCTTCTTTTTTAAATTGTAAATAATTACTAGCCAGACCATTGCTCAATTTGCGAACAAAAGTACTAGTTAAGCTAGCTTGAATATTTGGCACTGCCGCAAAACCACTGTCATTATTAGCAAAGCTCTGACCATCAGCCTTAATCGGACTAGCTAGGGACCCAAAATAAGCATCACTCGTCGCCAAGTTAGTACCATAATAATTAATACTGGCATCAAACTTGCCAGACTCCGGATCAACCTGACACAGACCAGGTCTAACCAAAGTGTTAATTACCAATTGCCCCTTATAACCACTGGCGTTGTCAGTTTGATCGCTACCATTGGTTGCCACCACCTTAACGACACCATTTTTAGCACCAGCCGGCACCACCACAATAATCTGACGATCAGTCCACGCTTCTTCTTGTTTACAATTAATATTTACAGCTGAAGCGAGCTTAGCTTCTAGAGTCAACCCCGCCCCGTCATAGAAATAAACTTTGCTGACAGCCGGATCATAAGGCAAAAAATACAAACCACTGATCGTCATCAAGTTACCGACTGCCGCATTAGGAGTTGTCAAATCACATTTGTTAGGATTGAGGCCAGCACAATCATTATTACTACTACAAGCCTTATTAGTATCGCCCTGACAAAAACCACCTGCTGGTGATAGCGATTGAATAATCGGCTCACCTACACAGACACAACCTTTATCAACTTCACATTTCAGTCCCATACCACAACGCTTGTCGTCAGCTTGGCAACTTGGCAAAGAACTATCAGCATCACAAGCTTCACCATAACCAGCCTTTGGACTACAACGACAATCACTAGCGTTACAAAACTGCTCCTCACCACACAGGGAATCCTTAGCCTCACACATCGGTCTAGTTAGAGGATTAGCGTCACAAAAACGTCGACCACGAGCAGCATCTGAACAATCAGAACCCATACACTCGGACCAAGCTCCATCACTACAAACCTTTACACCGCCACAACCACAGGCCAGACTCGCACCATTCGGCGAGCAAGACGTTGATAAATTACTACTTTTAGTAGTTTCCGGGCCACCAGTCGCCCTCATCAAGGCTCTGAGTACAAAAGTCGTAATCGCAAACGCTGACAAGATAATTAACAAGCCAATTACAGCATTAGTTATCAAAGTCCGAGCCTTTTCTATTTTAGAATCATCACCAGCCGCACTCATCCACAACCAACCACCATAGAGTATCAATACTACTGCGATCACCCCCAGAAAACCCAAAGCGATCTGAATAATCGCCGCTGTAATAACTCGCGGATCACGGTTACCCAAGCCCAAAGCCCGAAAAGCTTCTAGACCAACTGCTTGACCAGCAAGTGGATCACCCCACAAATCCAGTTGTGCATAAGCTGACCTAGCACCGAGCATAAGAGCTAGTGTCAAAGCCATCACCACCATTATTTTTACCATCGAAAACTTAATCATATTATTCTAGTTCTGGGCAGATCGCCTCTTTACCTAGATCAAGCGCCTCACCGTTACAGCAAGAACTATTAGTACTATCAGCACCACAACTCGGACCAGCACAAGGCTTATAACAATTCTGATAAATATCTCGCACCCCCGAACCAACCTGCACGCGATACTTCTGCATTGACTCGAGTACACTGTGATTGATTTTAACCACTGTTGAATCAATTTCTCCATCTGCTGGACTAGAGCTATCTTCATTTCTACTAACCAACCAATAACCCACCGGACTCTGAGCCAAGCTCCGCAAATTAATCAAAGTATGCTCCACCTGTTTATCACCCTTAGTTCCTAGTCTAGTCCCAGGCTGCAAGCTCTCATTCATCATTAATTTATTAAATTTAACTTCAATTTCTTGACTAGTCTCTACACCAGCTTGATTATAATTAGGACTGATCTGACTAATTACCGGCGCAGTCAAATCCAGTACATCACTAGTCCAAAAAGACCAAGCAAAGCTATCACCGCTACCACTAGCGCTATTTTCTATATAAAAATCCCGTGGACCCAGCGTCTTGGTGTCTCGATTACCGTCTAGAGAATTAGAAGCTAAGTCAATGATACCAGAACCAAGGCGTCCAGCTGGATAAAAAGAGCCTAGACCAGAATCATAACAAAAACCCTGCTCACAAGTACCAAACGGCGCCTTGGCCACACAATCCGCTTCTGCCGCACAAACTGCCGAGAGCTCTGCCGCTTTTAATTCTACCCGCAAATTGGCTTGACCCGGCAAGCAATAAACTTTCTCACCACAGGCATTCATACCACACTCCTCATCAGGAATAAACTCCACTGTTTTATACTGGTTAGACAATCTAAACTCTCCACTGACCATACTCTCACCATTCATCACTGCGATATTTTTAGCTAGCAGCTCACTACGACCAGATAAACTGAGTGGATTAATCGCCTCATCAAAATTAATCTGAATCACCGCATTACGAGGCTTATCCGCCTTATCAACTAACTTGGTACTCACTACTCTGTCAGTGCCACCAGCAAAAGGACTAATAGCCAAAGCTTCCTTAGCAGCACTCGACAACAAGTCCAAATTATTACCAATCCGACCAGGAACCTTACTTTGCAAATTAACTTTTGACTTATTAGCATCATCAATTCGAGCTATTACCTCGGCATTATCAGCCAAAGCCTTGACTATATTGGCAGCCGTCTCTACTTGACTAGTACCAACCATAATCTGCCTAGAGCCAGTTAATTTATCCACAAAATTATAAACATCTGCGCCCACAATCAAGCTATCAGCCTTACGTTCCGTTGCGAGCTCAATTAACCACGACTGACCAGGACCAAAGTTGTCAGCATCATTCAGCAAGCTAAGCTCTAAACCACAAGCCGTTTTAATCTTTCTATCAACAATCACCGCCTCTGGCTCATTAACCAGTCCCGGCAAATTACGATAAGCAATACTGGCGGTAGCTGGACTCGCCTCATTAATCGCAATCTCCATCCGACCATCACAACGATTTGCCCTCGGATTAGAGATCAACAAATCTGGACTACTCGGATTAGTCTTGGTGTAGCTAACTCGCCAAGGACGAGCAGTATTCATCTGACCATTAATCACCACCGAGCCTTGAGCAAAATTAGCTTCCACTACTTGACCAAATTGATCTTGATCATTATCAGGCGCCGGAAAAACACCAGCTGATAATACCTTTGGTGGGGTCAAATCCAAAATATCCGAAACTTCAAATTGCCAAGCAAAACCAGTCACCGAAAAAGCCTTGGTCTTTTTGTCAGCCTTCATAATCTTGGTTGACAAAGCCACTGTATACCACTGTTTTTCAGTTGCTGAACCGAGATAAGCAAGTGGCGCAAGCACAAAGGTCTTATTATCGTTAGAATTAACCCGTACTTCAGTCAAATTAGTCGCTAGATCATCAGACTCCTGACTACGAAAAATCTTGATACTATCAGGCAAAATCTTAGCATCAACTGCACACTTACCATCAGTTAACTTATCGCAAATCGTTGCCGGGTCAATCGTTTCTTTAAAATAAATAATAATACTAGTGTTGCGCGCCACATCAACTTGATTTGGCTCAGGATAAACACTGCCAATAATACCCATACCCATCGCTGACAAAAAACTAGCATTAGGCGTCCGCGAACCATTACTAGCGCCCACACCAAAAGCACCGGTCGACACAATCAAAGCTCTCAGTATAAAAGTCACAATCGCAAAGGACGACAAGATAATCAGCAGACCAATCACAGCGTTTTTAATCAAATCACGAGCAGTTTCAATCTTGCGATCATCTCCAGCCGCACTCATCCATAACCAACCAGCATACAAAATCAACAAAACCGCCAAAACACCCAAAAAACCCAGGGCAATTTGAACAATTGAAGTAATAATCAAGCGTGGATCACGATTACCCAAACCAATTACTTTGAAAGCCTCAAAACCAATCATTTCTCCAGCTACCGGATCACCCCATAAACTCAATCTTTCCTGAGCCTGAGCCGCTTGAGCGTAAAACAAAGACACTGACGACAAGCAAAAAACCAGCGTCAAGATCGCAACCCTTAAAGAAAACTTAACTTTCATCTTTTAATATCACAAAGCTCACTTTGACTATTGATGAGCTAGCTTCTATACTGATTGTATCACAAAAATAAGGCTCGGCAAAGCATATGACCGTCGAACAGATCGCTCAAAAAATGCAAGAAAATCAACCAGGTCTAGATACTCGGATTATTTTTGAAGCCTACCAATTTGCCAAATTAGCTCACGGTGAACAAAAACGTAAAACCGGTGAACCCTACATCATTCACCCTCTACACACCGCCTATATTCTCGCTCAGATCAAAGCTGACCTACCGACTGTCGTTGCCGGCATCCTGCATGACGTCCCAGAAGACACTAGCACTACTATCGAAGAAGTAGCAGCCACTTTTGGCACTGAAATCGCTTCTTTGGTCGCCGGTGTGACCAAGCTCAGTAAAGTCAAATACCGCGGCATCGAACGCTATCGTGAAAGCCTACGCAAAATGTTTTTAGCCATGGCCGAAGATCTTCGTGTAGTACTGATCAAATTTGCCGATCGCCTGCACAATCTACGCACCCTTGATGCTGTAGAACCCAAGAGCAAAATTAAAACCGCCAGTGAAACCCTAGAAATCTACGCCCCCATCGCTGGACTACTTGGTGTCTGGAGCCTCAAATGGCAAATGGAGGATCTCTGTTTCAAATATCTTCATCCCGCCGAATACAAAGATCTAGAATACCGCTATGAAATCGAACGTAAAGCTGAATTAAATCAATACATCCAAAAAATAAAACTCTTGTTAGCCTCCGAATTAGATCAAGTCGGCATTCATTATACTATCGAGGGTCGCTTTAAACACCTCTACAGTATTTGGAAAAAAATGAGCGATAAACACCGCAAATTTGACGATATTCATGATGTCTTTGCGCTCCGAGTTATCGTGGACAATGTCTCTGATTGCTACAAAGTCCTCGGCATTATTCATTCACTTTGGACCCCTAACTATAATCGCTTTAAGGACTATATCGCTGTCCCCAAGCCCAATGGCTATCGGAGCTTGCACACCACTGTCTTTGGACCACATGGTAAATCTACCGAATTTCAAATTCGTACTCAAGCTATGCACAATGAAGCTCTTTACGGCGTCAGCGCTCACTTTGCTTACAAAGAAAAAAATCGCAAACCCCTACGCTGGGTCAAAGAAATCCTTGATTTGCAAAGAGAAATCAAAGACACTGGCGAATTTATCACTCAAGCCAAGCTCAATATCTTTCAAAATCGTATCTTTGTCTTTACTCCCAAAGGCGATGTCTATGATCTACCCGCCGATGCTACTCCAGTTGATTTCGCCTACGCTGTCCACACCGATATCGGCAATAAATGCACCGCCGCCATGATTAACAATAAAATCGCCAAGCTAGATCAAAAACTAGTTAATGGTGATACCGTTGAAATTATCCTTGATCAAAGTCGCAAACGACCAAATGCTGATTGGCTCAAATTTGTCAGCACCAAAAAAGCCAAAGACAAAATCAAAATCCAAACCAAAAAGTTTAGTCTCGAACGACTCAAAAAGATTGTTCCAGGGCTGGGTAAATAGCTATTTACCCAAAAACTTTTTTGACCGTATATCTCTATGATAGCTGATAGCAAATCTATGCGACTCATCACGCACTCGCTTCAGCAAATGCAGGGCCGGTGAAGCAAGTGGCAATTCCAAAGGCAACTTCTCGCCAGCAAAATAAATCTTATCGCGAGCGATCGCACTTCGCAGACCCGCTCCTTTTGACAAACCCAAAACCTCCAGCTCAATTTTCATTTTTTTCAAAACCCTCTTAGCTTGATTAACCTGAGCCTTGCCACCATCAATCAAGATCAAGTCCGGCAATGGCCAGTCTTCATGAGCTAGACGCCTCTCAAGCATCTCAGTCAAGCTCCACACATCACCCTCTTTCTCAGTTTTGATTTTAAATTTTTTATAACTGCTTTTCTCAGCCTCACCATTAGCAAAAACCACCATCGAACCAACTACCTGCTGGCCAAAGATATTAGAGATATCGTAGCCTTCTATGCGATAAGGCACTTTTTTCAAGTTAAGTAACTTAGCTAGCTCCATGACATCATTAGCGTATTTATCAGCTACTGAAATCACTTTGGTACTAGCCAGTACATGATTAAAATGACTCAAAATTAATTTCAAACGCACTAACTCTTGATATTTATCAGTCCCAATTTCTGGCTGAGCTTTTGCAAGCAATTTAATTCGCTTTTCGTAATCTTTAATCAACTTCATCTTTTTGCCATCGAGGAAATCGATAATTGGCTTAATGACTGTTTTCAAATACTCCGCCCGACTAATCACGCCCCCGCAGACACCCGTACAACGTCGCACCTGATAATAAAAACAAGCTTCCTTTTTAATTTTACGCTGAGTACAGTAGGGCCAGATCTTACGAATCGCCTTCATTGTCTCTGCAAGTGCCCGACCACTAGTAAAGGGGCCGTAGTATTTACCGGCCTTAGTTATATTACGTGTCACAAATAGGCCAGGCACTTCATCATCAAGCGAAATTTGCAAATAAGCAAAACGCTTATCATCACGTAACAGCACATTGTAATAGGGTTGATATTTTTTAATCAAATTCGCTTCGAGGAGCAAGGCTTCAATTTCACTATCAACTTCTAACCACTTCACGCTCGCCGCTTCACTGACCATTTTACGCTTAGCTGGAGTATGATCAGCGCTCAATTGAAAATAAGACCGCACTCGTGACTTCAAATTAATCGCCTTGCCAACATAGATAATTTTTTTATCGGCATTAAAAAACTGGTAGCAACCAGGACTACTCGGAATAGCTAATTCATCAATTTTGGCTTTATCGAGCATAATTTTTACTGTTTACAAAAAGTCCGTTATCAATTTTGATACGGACTAGCGAGCCAAGCTTCTTAATTAAACAATTTATCATGTAGCGTCTTAGCATCCTGATCACCAAGGCCCTGATAACTAACCCTCACCGTATATCGATAATTTTTGTCCAGTTTATAAACATCACTAACCACCAAACCCCACAAATAATCCAAACCAATCTCCTTTTTAATCTCAACTAGTTTTTCTTGCAATTTTTGCCTTGATGCTAATTCCAAATTAGCGTCCAAAACCACCAATTTCTGAGTTAATTCACAAACCGCTACTTGTTTATTGCGAGCCACTATCTCCACAACCTTTTCCAAATCCAACTCTGCCACATAAATCATGCCTAATTCAACTTCAGCGAGCTTATAAATCACACCTAGTTCCTCACCATCTGCACTGATCAAATAAGCACTATGATGATTGGCGAGCGCCGGTGCTTTCTTTAATAACTGATAATTCAAATCCACCAGACCAATCTGACCCATCACCACTGCTAACTCCTGCTGCAATTGCACCAAAGCCTTAGCGCCAGTTGGCATCATCATCAACAGAGCCAGATGCTCAGATTCTTGATATTTGCCAGCTTCTTTACCAAAAACTTTACCAATTTCAAATATTCTCACCGGCTCAATATTTTTCTTTAACCAGTTGGTACACTGAGCTACCAAACTAGTTATCAAGCCGAGACGCAAAACTGGAAATTCTTCATTGACACTGTTTTGAGTCACAATCGCTTGCCAAGGCAAATAATTAGCCTGTTCATTTGACTGCTGATCAACCAAAGGCTGTGATAACACCTCATCAAAACCCCGAGCCGCCAAAATAATTCGCAAATCATCCTTTAGATAATAAAGTGGCTTAGTCAAATCTCTTGTCACCGGCAAGGCAGGTAGTTGATCAGAAGGAATGCTGTCGTAACGATTCATTCTAATCACCTCCTCAATCAAATCCTCAGCCATCGTCAAATCACCACGATCACTAGGAACAGTCACTAACCACTGCTCGGCATCAACTACCACCTGACAACGTAGAGCTAGTAAAATCTCCATCGCCTTTGCCTCACCGATCTCAATACCAGCAAAACGACTAGGACTCTTGGGATCAAAGCTTATCACGCCCATCACTCTAGGCGCCGGATAATAATCACACTGAGACAGCACTTCACCACCAGCCTCATTGATAATCAAATCAAGTAAATGATCAAAAGCGAGAGCCAAACTCTGCGCGTCCATTTCTTTAGCCAAACGATTACCCGCCTCGGTTACCACATTGAGCTGACGGGAATTTTTCTTAATCAAAGTACTGTCATAAACAGCCATTTCTAGCACTACATTACTAGACTCTTCACTAATCGACGCTACTTGCGTACCAACTAGACCAGCTAGAGCCACAACGTTTTCATCATCAACAATTAACAATTCACCATTATTTAATTTCAATTCACTACCATCCAAAGTATTAATAACTCGCTGCTGTTTATTAATTTGCCAAGTCAAGTTACCTTGCAATTTATCTTTGTCGATTAGATGTGAAGCATATCCCGTAACAATCATGACATAGTTAGACAAATCAACTAACAGATTCAGAGACTTCATCTCATAAATAGCTAGAAACTGAGCTAGCCACTGGGGACTCTTTTGATTTTTTAAACCACTGATTTCTACAGCCCTAATTCTACGGACTGCCTCACGAGCACCAACTACAATATGAAGCTCCTTGGCCACTCTAGTTTCCAAGGGATTAGGAATCTTAGTTTTTAGATTATAATAAGCAGCTAGTTCTCTAGCAACACCCCACAATGACCAACAATCAACTCGATTTCTAGTTTCAAGACTGAGCAAATAATCTTTTTGACCCATGTACTCAAGCTCACGAAAACCATCGACCATCATGCCGATCATTGTCAAAACTTCTGCCACTTCTCGAGGATTAGCAGTTAAGTCGGGTAC
>DBEB01000042.1:0-2770 GCA_002293855.1 Candidatus Falkowbacteria bacterium UBA917 | reverse complement strand
ACTCTTTAATTTTACTATATAATACTTTCATGTTGATCAGCTTTATAAGCTAAGTTACCACCTAACAAGGTTCGAATATCCGTAATCTTATACTTGGCCATCACCCAACGATCAAGACCGAGACCAAAGGCAAAACCCATGCATTGTTTAGGGTCGAGGCCAGCCATAGCTAGCACGCGAGGATGAATCATACCCGCTCCACCCATCTCAATCCAGCCAACATTTTTACAAACCGCACAACCTTTACCGTGACAATTAAAACACTGCATATCCGGACCAACTCCCGGCTCAACTTCTGGATAATACTTATTACGATAACGTATCACCACCTCATCACCATACATATGACGAAAGAGATAAGTAAAGATACCAAACAAATCTTTGAGATTAGTCTCCGGCAAAACTACAAAACCCTGATATTGATGAAAGATAAAGTGATTAGACTTATTAACCTTTTCATTGCGATAAGCCTTACCTGGAGACACCACCTTAAAGGGCGGCTTGTAACCAGCGAGCACCCTCGCCTCAATCGAAGAAGTCTGAGTCCTGAGCAAAATATTAGGCTCTTCAATATAAATCGTGTCTTGCATATCACGAGCCGGATGATCAGCTGGAACATTGAGTCTCTGAAAACAAAACTCATCTGTCTCAATTTCTCGCTCTTCAGCAATCGAGAAGCCTAGCGACTGAAACAAGTCGTTTAACTGTTTAATGGTTACTGACAAAGGATGAAGATGCCCCAATTTAACTAACTCAGTGCCTAGCCCTTCTTTTTCATTTAACAAACTTTTTTCTCGCTCACTAGCAGCTAGGCTTTCTTGATAGCCAAGGAATATTTCCCGAGCCTCGGCGTTCATAGCTTGTAGAGCTGGGCCCTTTGCACGTTTCTCTTCAATCGACAAAGCGTTAAGCTCTTTCAAAGCCACAGTCACCAGACCAGTTTTACCAAAATATTTCTGCCACAAAAGCGGCAACAGCTCAACTGTAGCCGTCTTCAAATCAGCTTTTAATTGTTCAATAATTTGCTCTTGCATTTTTTTACTCTACTACATTTCTGATACAACTTCAATGCCAAGCACCGCTAAACCAGCACTCAAAACCCGTTGAGTATGACCGATTAAAGCCAAGCGACTTTGTTTAAGCTTCGACTCAGCCGACAGGATTGGGCAATTCTGATAAAAATCATTAAATAATTGAGCTACTTCAAATAAATATTGAGCCAAGATCGCTGGTTCATATTTACTTGCCGCCTCAGCCAGTAACTCTGGATATTTAGCAAGCCCCATCAGCAAAGACTTTTCAGCTGATTCAGTAAAGGTCAATTCTTCTGTAGCGATTAACCACTCGCCGGCTTTGGCTAGCACGCTATTGATACGAGCCGAGCTATACTGGAGATACGCAGCAGTATAACCTTCAAACCTCAAAGCCTCTTTGATATCAAAAGTAATAATTTTATCAGCACTGACTTTAATCATTTCAAATTTTAAAGTCGCCACTGACAGCTGACTAGCAACTTGACTAATTTTTTCTGCCGACCAATCCGCATGTCGGGCCCTAGTTTCAAGCTCCAAGCTCTTATAACACTCTTGATACAAATCGCTAAACAAAACGGTATTACCAGATCTAGAACTCATCATACCGCTTGGCAAAGTTACAAAATCATAAGCTAGGTGCAACATTGGCGCTTCATAACCCATTCTTTTTAAAACCGCAAAGAGTTGCTTAAAATACAAAGCCTGTCGCTTATCAACCACATACAGTGACTTATCCAAGTTAGCGCTAGCAAACTTCTCCATAGCCAGAGCCAGATCAGCGACTGGATACAAAGCAGTACCATCCTGACGCAAAATAACCAAGACACCTAGATCCTCATCTGCCAAATCAGCAATTACCGCGCCCTGACTTTCGGTCAAAATACCTTTGGCAAGCAAGTCCTCAACCAGCTTGCGACCACGGTCAATCAAATCACTTTCGTAGTAATAATTCGTAAATTTAATCTTTAATAGCTCATAAATAGACTGAAAGTAATCAATACTCCATTGACGAGTCTCTTGCCAAATCTGATACGACTCGCCTTGACGAGCTTCAATCTCGGTCATAATAGAGCCTACTTCTTTCTTGGCCTGTTCATCATCACCAATCGCCGCTACCGCCGCTACATATGCCTGACCCAAAATATAACCACGATTTACGCTCGACTTGTCAGTAATCGGCTCTTTGACTAGTTGCCAAATAGTTTTGGCAGTGTGGATACCAAAATCATTGACATAAGACACCGGCAGCGCTTGATAACCAATGCCAGAGAGCATTCCGCTCACCGCCTGACCAAAAGCCACATTACGCAAATGACCAATATGAAACTCTTTGTGAGTATTCACATTAGCAAACTCGATCATAATTTTTTTACCCTGACCAATATTTTCTATCGATCTATCAAAATCAGCAAACAAATCCAGAGCCAGTCGATTGCTACTCAAATAAAAATTCACATACGGACCATCAGCTTTCACTTCAGCCACTATCGGCAAACTGGTCCAAGCACCAGCAACCAAAGTCGCCAATTCCACTGGTGACTTCGCCATCTTTTTAGCCAAGCCAAAAACAGGCCAAGTCAAATCACCCTGACTGGCAAAAACCGGATAACTAAGTTCGACTCCAGCCGCTGGCAAGCAGTTTTCGGCTAATTCTAAACCAAATTTATCTTTAATAATTTGAACTAATTGATCGCTAATGAGTTTTTTAATTTCTTGCATAATGTATAGCATTTAAC
>DBEB01000017.1:6028-31120 GCA_002293855.1 Candidatus Falkowbacteria bacterium UBA917 | reverse complement strand
TTTTTGAGGCAGGCCAAGATACGATTGCGGTCCTGCCAGTAGAAGTGCTTGATGGATTTAGAAAATTGATATTTGTGATAAAAGACGGCTGAGTTAGCCAGACGACAACGGTAGCCAGCAAGCCATAAGCGCCAACCGAGATCTTGATCCTCGTTATACATCCAAAACTCTTCATCAAAGTCACCGATTTTCTGGAGAGCTTCGGCTGATAGAAGCACAGCGGCGCCACTAGGATAGGCAATGTCTTGATCTTCAGCGTAACGATAAGCTTGACCATTACCAGCGCAATATCCAAAACCGAGGAAGTGAGTAACATTACCAAGACTATTAATCCGGCTTTGATCTGGCCAGAGCATCAGGCGTGCCTGCACAGCGCCGACTTGATTATCAGCTTGAGCGAGGACTAACATTTGTTCTAGACAGTCAGGAGCAACTAGACCATCCATATTAAATAGAGCGAGATAGTCATAACCTTCGGCTAAGGCCTGACGAATAGCTAGATTGTTACCGCCAGCAAAACCGAGGTTATCAGGACTGGTTAATAGCATCCATTCCTGCCCAGCTAATTCTTTGGTGGCGACTTGATTAATGAAGCTAAGACTTTCGGTACTTGACTGGTTATCAATCAAAAAGAACTTCAGCTTGCTAGAACATTTTTGAGCGCCAAAACTAGCCAAACAGTCAGTCAGGTAACGCTGGGCATAATCACGCCAATTTGGGCTAATAATAATGGCTATTTTGGTCATACAGAGGCAGTTTAGGACAAAAAAAGCCATTTGGCAAACCCTTGCGAGCCGTGGTTTTTTGACTTACAATGAGCCTAATAATTCATTAAGGCTTCTAAAAATATGCAAACACTCAGTCTATCACCACTCCCCTACGATTATCAGGCTCTGGCCCCGTGGATGAGTGAAACGGTTTTAAAGCTCCATCATGACAAACACCATCAAGCTTATGTAGATGGCGCCAACAAAGTCCAGTCCCAATTAGCCGAAGCTCGCACAAGCGGAGCAGAGCTTGATTATAAAGCTCTAGCTAAAGAGTTTTCTTTTCATATGAATGGTCATATCTTGCATGAGCTACTCTGGTCAACTTTGCGAGCAGCTAATGATAATAATCAACCAAGTGGCGAAATGCTTTTAGCGATTAATAGTAGTTTTGGTAGCTACCAGAGATTTGTAGAAGAGTTTAATAAAACTGCTATCAGCGTCGAGGGTTCTGGTTGGGCGCTCGTCTATGTTAATCCACTGGACAAAAGTCTCATGATCGGACAAGTAGAAAAGCATAATCTCAATGGACTAGCTGGTTGCACCGTCATCATGGCGCTTGATGTTTGGGAACATGCTTATTATCTAGATTATCAAAACTTGCGAGCGAAGTTTGTCGAAGGCTATTGGAATCATGTAAATTGGGACAAAGTAGAACAGTTACTTAATGCTAGCAAATAGAAAAATACATAAAAATAAAACAAGTCAGATTAGTCTGACTTGTTTTTTTAATCCCTCAGGGCTAAAGCCCAGCCCCCCTTAGTAAGGGGAGCAAAGGTATGTCTTAACCCTCCTTCCCCTCCTTAGCAAGGAGGGGTGAGCGAAGCTCGGGGTGGTCTTTAGATAGCTATAATGATTTTGTTTACTTTTTAGTCCTGACAAAACTTATGAACTTCAAGCCTAGATTACTAAAAACCCAAGCAAGCTTTAAAATTAAGAGCTGCCAAGCTGGATGCCATTTTTGAAAATAGCTTAATTGACTAGCACGAAAATAACGCTGCGCCTGAGGTCGTGGCAAGAGACCGAAGCTTTGACCAACCAGATCAGTGGCGCTCGCTACTGGAGCATACCAAACTTCAGCGCCAGCCTGATAGACACGACGACAATAATCTACTTCTTCAAACCAGACAAAAAATCTTTCATCAAGTCGACCGACTTTTTGCAAAGCCTCACGACGAATAAAAAAGAAAGAACCACGAATACTATCGACTGCACTAGCCTGCTCATAATCAAAGTCTTTGATAATATAGCGACTTAGAAGCTTGGGGAAAAAGTGTGGTAGCTTTAAAATAATAGCCAGCTGATCAGCGAGAGTTGGGAAACGTCGGACTTGCGGTAAGATCTGACCAGTGCTATCTAGTAGTTTGAAGCCAGCAACCCAAGCCTGTGGGTTTGATTTAAGCCAAGCTAGAGCCTTGGCTAAAGTAGTTTGGTCATCGACTAGCATGTCAGGATTGAGCAGTAAAATAAAGTCGCCGCCAGCGAGAGCCAGAGCCTGGTTATTTGCCTTGGCAAAGCCATGATTGGCACTATTGGCAATGATGTTGAGCTGAGGAAACTCGGCTTTCAAGACCTCAACTGTACCGTCACTGGAGTTATTGTCTACCACAAAGACTTCGAAACTTAAGCCTTGAGACTTCAATAGCTGCGTTAAATTATTTTTTAGCGCCTCTCGAGTATTCCAGCTGACGATGATGATTGATAGGTCCATAAATTTTGGTGTCATTTCGAACGAAACGAAGTGGAGTGAGAAATCGCTTGAATATCAAGATTGGAGTGATGATGCTTAAGGGATCTCTCACTGCGTTCGAGATGACAGTATTTTTTATATTTTACTCACTTGTTTAGCTTTAGTAATCTCAACTAGCAACTGACGGTTAAAAACTAGAGCGTAAGCAAGAGCTAGTAAGCGGTAAAAGATAGCCGCTAGTCTGTCCGGTAATTTTAAAGTTGGCCAGTGTTTGAAAAAAATCAACCAATCACCGTAAAAAGACCAAGCTTGAACTTGTTTACTTTTATAACGCATGTTGAGCAGTCGCCCCCAGAGACTGAAGTTATTATTGCTAGCGCTGCGGTCATGATAAATAATAGCAGTTGGCACCAAAGCACTTGCTAAAGCTGAGACCCGCAAACGATAAGCTAGATCACAGTCTTCTTTGTACATAAAGAAACGCTCATCAAAGTAACCATGCTCATCTCGAACGCGGGCAAGAGCTGAGAGACGATAAAGCGCAGCGCAACCAGAGGGACCGAGGATCTCGACTTGATCATACTGACCTTGATCAAGTTCTGCTTGACCTAGATCTCGAAACTGTAAACCAGCATTTAAAACAATACCACAAGTATCGATAGTTTGGGTTTGTTGTTTGTGAGCAAAGTCCCAGCGTAGTAATTTTGGACTAACCGAAGCTAAAGAAATATTGGATTCTAAAGCTCTGAGCAACTCTTGCAGAGCATCGGGAGCAAGTAGCGTATCAGGATTGAGAGCGAGGAAATAAGTAGCACCAGCTTCGGAGGCGGCGCTGATTAAAGCGTTATTAGCTTTGGCAAAGCCGTCATTGACACCATTACCCATTAGGACTATTTCTGGATAAGCATCTAGAAACTGACGGTTAGCCACAAAGCCACGCGGACCATTGTCCCAAGCCATAATGATAGTATCGAGACCGCAATTGTCTATGGCAGCGAGCAGGCTAGGCAAAAAATATTCTAGATAACGAGCAGTGCTATCACCGTAGAGCAGAAAGCCAATAGCTAATTTACGACGATCCATATTAAATAATCATTTTATCAGCCAATTTTTCTTTGGCTAGGATATTGGCGGCAAGCAAACTGTCAAAAGTGCCGGCATCGAGCCAATCACCAGTAACCTTAGTCACTTGCAATTCTCCTAACTCTAAATAGTAGTTATGCAGCGAAGTAATTTCTAATTCGCCACGTTCACTTGGCTTGACTTGCTTAGCCGCAGAGACGACACGGTGGTCATAGAGATAAAGACCAGTGACCGCAAGATTGCTCTTGGGACTTACTGGCTTTTCTTCAATAGACAGAGCCTTAAAATCTTTGTCAACTTCCACGACACCGAAGCGCTCTGGATCACTAACTTCTTTGGCAAAGATACGAGCTCCACTGTCAAAAGTTCTAATAGCTTCAGAGAAATCGTCTTCAAAAATGTTATCACCCAAAATCATAGCGACGCTCTGATCGTCAATAAAATTCTCGCCAATGATAAAAGCCTCAGCTAAACCCTTGGGCTTGTCCTGGATTTCATAAGTAAACTTAGCGCCAAACTGTTTGCCACTGCCAAGGAGATTGAGATAGTCACCAGCTCGTTCTGGGGCAACGATAATTAAAATCTCCTTGATACCAGCCTTGAGCAAAGTATTGAGAGGATAATAAATCATCGGTCGATTATAGACCGGCAAAAGTTGTTTAGAAGTGATGAGAGTACAAGGGCGCAAGCGAGTAGCGCTGCCGCCAGAAAGAATGATTCCACGCATATTATTAAAATAATGACTGAAAATGCCCAAAATAGCAAGAAAACCGCCAAAAAGCGGTTTAGCTAAAGACGAGCTAATAATTATTCAATGATGAGCTCCAAATACTGCTTGACCTCGTGTTGTTCTAAAAAGGTGTTGTCCAGCTCAATACAAAGATATTTACCAAAAAATTCTTTGGGCAGGGATTTGAGATAATCAAACTCTGTCAGACTGACGATTTCGTGATGAGACTTAGCACGCTGGATAAATTTCCAAATAGTATGACTGCGTACGCCACTGATGTGATTGACGGTGATTGGTAGTTTACCAGCCATGGCCAGTAACTCTTTGTATTTAGTCTTGTTAGTTTTTTCTGTAGAAGCAGCGTGAGAGAGATCAATGCAAAGACCAGTGACTTGATGAGTTGATAGAGTAGCTAGAGAAAAATTAGACAGGAGCTTAGGGTCTTCGGGGTTTTCTAGGTAAATTAAACTGTGATGCTTAGGTAATTTATCAAGTACGGCATAGCCAGCGGCATCAGCATGGCAAGTAAAAAATTTGGTTTTGTATTTGCTGATACAATAATCAGCTTCAGCCGGAGTAAAGTCGTCAGACAAGTGAACACAAGGAATACTCGTCACTGGACTAGCTTCAAGTGCTTTGAAAAAATCTGAACGTTCGCTAGCCTTTAGGCCACCGAGAAAGAGAGCGAGCTCAGTGATTTTAAGCTCACTGAGTTCAGCCACTTTTTCACGCCAATTAGCCCCCTGCTTGGTAGTTAAACCAAATAAAATTGTGCGGTTAGTAGTCATAGTTAAGCTTATTTTATCACAACTGCGTTAGCCAAGCAAACTTTTTAAGTCACAGGAGAAGCTATAATAATTCTTCAATAGTTTGATCAAGAGATTTAAAAGCTGACTGATTGCCAACTGAATGGTAGCCTGCTAGCTTCTTAGTAAATCTAGGCAGGGCCTTGAGGAACTTTTTTAAAGTATTATGGTCAAGGACTTCAGTCATCATGCCGTAACCGAGTTTTTGTAAATAGTAGCCGTTAATAAATTGCTCAAACTGACTTTTGATAGTGAGCGCTAGATAAGGCTTAGCCAGATAGAGAGCCTCGGAGACTAGCGAGAAACCAGCAGTGGCGATGATAGCGCGAGAATTAGCTAAGTCCTTGAGATAATCACGAGCACCAAAATTTTTGAAAGTTAAATTACCATCAGTGCCAGTTTTGTTTAGGCCATAGATAATATAAGAACCGAGACTGGCGCGTAAAATCGGTAAAATATCAGCAGAGTTACCAGCTGTTAAATAAACCAAAATATGCTCACCGTAACTTGGCTTGAGACCAAGAATTTCCTGACGAATAATAGGTGGCGCGATAATGGCTTTGCTAGAATTAGCTTTAGCCGGAAAGAAACTGAGGACGATATAACGACTAGCATTAACCACCATGAGTCGGATGACTAGCTTGGCTGTTAGATAATTAGCTCGGTGTTTAGCTGGTATATCTAGCTTGGCCTTGGTCAGAATATGCATGTTGTCGAGCGAAATCAGCGGGAGATTAAGCCAGTTAGCGGCTAGAGTAACAGTTGGCTCAAAATCGGTAATGACCAGCTGGGGGCGAAATTTTTTAGTAAGAGCTAGGACACGATTGAGACTTTTGAGATTGGCCGGACTATTAATTAAGTTCTGAGCAACAGTGGCTAAGTACTTTACTTCATTGCGCTCGTATTTGAGACGCAGTCCGGTGATTTTGTGGACAGTAAAAGACTTAGAGAGCATTTGATAACCTCGATCATAGGAAACTAACAGTAGTTTATGACCAGCTTGCTCGAGGTGCCGAATAACTTCTTGGGAACGAGCAGCGTGACCAAAACCATCACCAGAAATGCCGTAGAGTATGCGCGCCATACTAGGACTTTGGTAGGCTCGCTATAATTTTTTTGGCGATCTGCCCCGCTTCAGATGCTTGATACTCGCCTTGCGGCCAAGCTTCTAGACCGTCTTTGGCACGACGCGGAATGATATGGAGATGGAAGTGGTCGATGATTTGACCCGCTACCGCACCGTTGTTGATCAGGATATTATAGCCACTGAGCTTGAGAGCTTTGGCCATAGCGCCGGCGATCTTTTGAGCGCTTTGCATGACGTAAGCTAGCATCAAAGGATCAGTTTCGGTGAGATTGGTAAAATGTAATTTAGGAATAACCAAGACATGACCGGAGCTAATCGGAGCGATATCTAAAAAAGCGATAGTATAATTATCCTCGTAAATAATCTCAGACTTAATTTCTTTTTTGATAATGCTGCAAAAAATGCAATGCATAAAATTATTTTTTAATTTCTGAACTAAGACGCTTTAAAACTAAGCTAATAATAGCAGTGATTAACCAAAAAATAAAGAAGCCAGTGAGATTAAGCTGAGCCAAAACCAATCGTGGCTTAATAAGTTCTAGCAGCACAAAAATCAACATTGCCCAAGCGCCTACTTGGGATAATTCGGCAAAAAAATAATAAATCTGTTTAGGCATATTAGCGAGCAAAGACTTTAGATAACAAAGAACGCCAATCAGCACCACTCAACTCTAGACTGATATCACTAATGATCAAGGAATCATCCACAGCATCTTCAGCTGAGAGACTAGGAGCAGAAATCAAGAAACTGTATTTACCTTTTTCACGATAAGCTTGAGTCAAATCAAGATCGATAGTAGCTACTTGCTCAGAGCCTTCGGTCTCGGGTGGAGAGTAATTAGCAAGAATATATTTGACGCTCGCTGGAATAGCCTTGCGCGCGCCTAGATTAAGCCAACGTGGATCGATTAATTGTTTGGCATCGAGAGCAAAGACGCCGTCCATGGAAATAATAATATCACCCTTAGCTAATTTGATACGACAAGCACTACCGCAATCACTGACTGAGCTTAGCTGACGGTAACTTTGGTTTAAATCAATTAGCTCTTGATTGAGATAAACAGCTCCGAGACTGGCAGGATTAATGGTTTGTAGAGTGAGTTGAGCACCGCTAGCGGAGAGCTCTAGGGCTTGATTGCGAGGAGCGAGCCACAAACGATTAATGAAAGATATTTTGGATAGAGATGTAGAAAAAGTATCAGTGATAATGTCGGAATTAGCCTTGACTTCAACTTTATAGAGACCGTTTGGTAGTTTGTGATTGAGATTTAGAGAGCGACCATGAGTGATGCGTGCACTAACACCATCATCAGCCAAGCTTTCGGTAGCTACCAGCTGATTAGCCTGATCATAAACCAAAAGCTCGATGGGATCAGGATCGCTATTATCATTGAGATCAGTAAAGCTAAAATCGACTGCTAATTTTTCATTATTAAGATAGGTATAAAATTGATAATCAGCTTTGAGAGGATAAGGCCAAGACCAAAGAGTGCTAGTTGCTTGATAGTTAGCCAGTTGATACTTAGGACTTAAATTGTAATTGTAGAGAGCGACTTCGTTTTTAGCTGGTAACTTAGCTAGGAACTCAGCGACGGAATTATAGTTTTCGGATCTTTGCAGGAGAATGGTCGAGCCGCTCTCCACCAAGCCCCAGGCACCAGAAGCAATAGCTTGGTCAATTAGCTTATTGGCTAGTGGCGCTAACTGATAACGCCAGAGTTTTTTATCGACTAGCACGCCAGCTTCGAGATTGTTAAGAGCATGCGGATTGCGATATTTGATAGTCAGAGTAGCCCGATCAAAAGGTCGAGGTGTTGAGAGGCTAAAATAAATAGGATTGCCAATGATTTCTTGCTCAGCACCAGCCGGCTCACGCACCCGATCACCAGGGGTCAAAGGACCGATGAATTGACTAGGCTTGCTAAAATCGTAACGATAGACAACTTGGCCGCTAGGGACTAAGGCCAAATAAACTAGATACAAGACAAAAATGGCTAAAATCAGCCAAAGAATTAAACGATAAGTTTTGAGCCAGTTAGACATGGCCTCATCTTATAAAACAAAGGGTTAAAATGCAACCAGACTGAGCCATGTTTTGACATAAAAAATCCCTATGCTAAACTGATAACACTTATTTTAAAGCTAGTTTATGGTAAAATCATTGATTAAAGATCTCAAAAATCACCTAAATCAAACTGTGGAAATTGACGGCTGGGTGAGCAATTTGCGCTCCTCGGGCAAGATTGCTTTTTGGCAATTGCGAGATGGCTCTGGCTTTGCTCAGGCAGTGTTATCCTCTGAGACTCTTGATAGTAATGATTGGGAATTAGCGAAGCAGGTCAGTCAAGAATCTTCAGTCCGAGTAACTGCGACGGTAACCAAGCATCCCAAGAATGAAGAATACGAATTACAAGTCAGCGCTCTGAAAGTCTATCAGATCAGCGCCGAGTGGCCGATTGGTAATAAGGATCATGGCATTGATTTCCTGATGGACAATCGTCACCTCTGGCTACGCGCTAAGCGTCAGTGGGCAATTCAGCGCGTACGCAACACTCTGATCCAAGCGACTTATCAGTATTTCCAAGCTAACGATTTCACCAAGATTGACTCCCCTATCCTAACTCCTAACGCCGGCGAAAACACGACTGATTTATTCCGTGTAAAATATTTTGATGAAGAAGCCTACCTCTCACAGACTGGTCAATTGTACTTAGAGGCAGCGCTACCGGCTCATGGTCGGGTCTATGACTTTGGGCCAACCTTTCGCGCGGAGAAATCCAAGACTCGCCGTCATTTGACTGAGTTTTGGATGATGGATGCAGAGATGGCTTTTGTTGATTTGACTGGTAACTTAGCTGTGCAAGAAGGCTTGATCAAATCCTTGGTGTCAGCAGTGCTCGCTAGCAACCAAGCGGAATTGGAAATTCTCGAGCGAGATACTACTACCTTAAAAAATGTGACGGAGAAGAATTTCTATCGCATGACTCATGCTCAGGCGATTGCCGAATTACAAGCATTAGGCTCAGATATTAAGGCTGATGAAGATCTAGGCGCTGATGACGAAACCTTGCTGACCAAGAAATATGACAATCCAATTTTTGTCACTAATTATCCAGCACATTTGAAAGCTTTTTATATGGCTCGTAATGCTGATAACGGTGACTTAGCAGAATGCGCTGACTTACTCGCTCCAGAAGGTTATGGTGAAATTATTGGTGGCTCACAACGCGAAGAAGATTATGAGACTCTAACCAAACGTATTACTGACTTTGGCCTCAAGGCTGAAGATTACCAATGGTATATTGATTTGCGTAAATATGGCAGCGTGCCACACGGTGGTTTTGGCTTTGGCCTCGAGCGTATTGTGACTTGGGTTTGTGGCCTCGAGCATGTCCGTGAAGCTATCCCCTTTGCTCGAACGATTTATAGACTTTGGCCCTAGTAAATATTTAAAAAGGTTCAGATTTATCTGAACCTTTTTTAATTAATAACTTAATACAAATAAAAGAGCTGTTACCTAGGTAACAGCTCGGGTTTTGAAGCTTAACTGATAAGCTCTTTAAAGGCTCTATGCTCGATGATGTTGGGACGCTCTTGATAAGAAGAGCTTGCAAAGGCCGGTTGATTTAGTAACTCTTGAAAGGCTCTACCTTTCAAAATGGCTGAGGCAGTAGTCGGAGCCAGACCCGGTCTTTTGATGATCGGATCATCGGATTGCGGAATTATCTGGGAACTTGTCGAAGACTTAGAACTACCAGATTTAATGAATAGAATGGGGGCAAAAATCCCGCATACTACAACTATCGGACCCAGAAATGCAGGAGCAAATACCCCTAAGGCAATAAGCAAAAAAACTGGACGCATAGTAACTCCTAAAATCACTATAAATAAAAGAACACTTATATATAAGTATAATTATAGCAAATTATTGTATAATTGTCAAGTATATTAGTTTTTTTGACTTATTTTAAAGATTTCTAAGTACTGCTCAGCACTCTTTGACCAATCAAACTTAGCAGCCTGTTTGAGGCCTTTGATTCTTAGTTTTAGAGCTAGATCTTGATCAGTGAGCACAGCATTGAGAGCTTCGACTAGGTCACTTGGATCATAAGGATTAATAAGTAGAGCAGCATCGGCTAGCACCTCAGAGAGTGAGGTCCCCCAACTAGCTACAACTGGGCAAGCACAAGCTAAAGCCTCGAGTGGCGGTATACCAAAGCCTTCATAATAACTAGGAAAGGCAAAGACACTAGCTAGATTATAGAGGGCAACTTGTTCGCTACGGTCAATGTAGTTTAAAAAGCGAATCTGTTTGCTGTATCGAGAATTAGCAGCAGCTTGATAAACAGCTGTTGATTTCCAACCTCGAGCGCCGGCGATAATTAATTCTAAATCAGAGTAACCAGCTTGGGCTTTTAATAATTCGTAGGCACTGATGAGTGAAAGTAAGTTTTTGCGTGGCTCAATGGTAGCAAGCGAAAAAATAAAACGCTTAGGCAAATTAAATTTGTGCCTAACCAGCTCTAAACTAGGATCCGAGTCTGCTAAGACCCGAAATTCAGGAGCGGCGGCACCGTAAATAACCTGAACTTTTAATGGATCAATACTAGTTAGTTCCAAGAGATCACGCTTGGTGTGCTCTGACATAGCGATGACTTGGTCACAAGCAGTGATGAGTCGAGGAGCATTGATAGCACGATGCCAGAAGTTTTTACGAGCAGAAAAAAACTCAGGGTAACGGAGAAAGGACAAGTCATGGACAGTAAGAATATTGGCCAGACTGGGATCGAGGGCGATAAAATTGAGATGAGGCATGAACCAAAGATCTACTTTTTCTCTCAATAGTGTAGAGATCTTGGGCTGGCCGAGAGTACTAAAAAGCAAATAATTAAGAATCTTGTTCGGTATAGTAGTGCGGATATAACGGAGATTGGGCGCAGTAAAATCCGGCAGAACTACCGGCCGGGCAGAGTTATAAAAAACTAGATATTCATTGCTGTGATCGAGAGCGAGTAGAGCGCTGAGCAGATTATAAGTTGCTTCTGGTACGCCACTGTAATTATTAGTCATGAGCACTCGCCCATCGATGGCAATTTTCATAAAAGATTTGCGCCAGAAGAGCTACAAATGGCTATTTTCAGACTTGTGTTTAAGCATGGCCTCGTTAATGAAGGCTTGGAATTTTTGCTTGAAGAGATCTTCGCTAAAACGCTGAGCTGACGCACGAATAGCAGTGGAATTGAAATTGGCAACAGAGAAATGATCAAGAGCAGTTTGTAAACTAGCAGCACTCTGCTCAGCAAAAAGTAAGCCACAGTCAGGAGTGACAATTTCAGCAGCGCCGCCAGAACGGTAGGCAATAACTGGTCGACCAGAAGCGAGCGACTCGACCATAGTAATCCCAAAGTCTTCTTCTTGGGGATTGATAAAGGCCTGAGCACGAGAGTAGAGAGCGATTTTTTCAGGCTCACTCACCCGACCTAGAAACTCAATATTAGCCACACCCTCAGCCAAAGCTCGCAAGCGCCCAGTGTCTGGACCGTCACCAAAGATACGCAATCTCTTGCCATTTGCCTTGAAGACTTTGATTAGTAAATCAAAACGCTTGTAGGGTACTAGCCGACCGCCAGCTAGGAAATAGTCACCGAGATCGGAGCTGATTTGGAAGTCGCTGAGATTGATAGGCGGATAGATAACTGTCGAATCACGACGATAATATTTGCTAATGCGCCTCGCAATGAACTGGGAATTAGCTAGAAAAATATCCACCCGATCAGCGGCAACCCGATCCCAAATACGAATTTTATTGAGCGAGAGCGCGATGAGTTTTTTGAAATATTTATTAAATCGTAACTCCTCGATATAGCTATGAGTGTCACTCCAGAGATAGCGAGTTGGTGTGTGACAATAGCAGATGTGGAGAGTCTTGGTATTGGTAATGACCCCCTTGGCAAAGGAACTAGTGTCAGAAATAACCAAATCAAAGTCCGAGAGATTAAAAAACTCTACGGCCATCGGCATCCAAGGCATAAACCATTTATAGTATTTGATACCTCCAGGCAAGCGCTGAATGATAGAGGTTTGAATAGTGCGATGCTTGAAATATTTATCAGCATTTTTCTTTTCGTAGAGTAAGGTGTAGATCGGGGCATCAGGAAAAAGATCAGCAATGACCTTGAGAACTTTTTCGGCGCCACCGTCTTGGGCAAGGTGGTCATGGATCAGAGCGACTTTCATAAATTTAAAACTTATTCAGCTTTTCTAGTCTTAAAAATAGCCATTGGTGTTCGGAGTAAAATAATCAGATCGAGCCATAGTGACCAGTTCTCGATATAGTAAGCATCGAGACGAGTTTCGTCTTCAAAACTTAGATCACTACGACCAGAAACCTGAGCTAGACCAGTAATGCCAGGCTTGATGGTCAAAACTTTTTTGTGATGAATTTGATATTTAGCAACTTCTTCTGGCAAGTGTGGTCGTGGCCCAACTAAAGACATACTGCCGATAAAGACCAAGAAAAATTCGGATAATTCATCAATGGAGAAACGACGCATAAACTTACCAACTCTAGTTACTCGAGGATCGTCTTTGATCTTGGTCAAGGGACTATCAGAACGCAAATTAAACTTAGCTAACTCGCTATAACGCAAACTGTCAGTACCTGGACGCATAGTGCGGAATTTAAAATAGCGAAAGAGCTTACCAGCTTGACCGACACGGTAAAGTGGTGAGCCGTCATCGAGCTTGGCAAAAAAGACCGGACCACGACTGTCGAGCTTGATCATTAGAGCAGCTGCAATCATCAGCGGACTAGTTAAAACAATCAAACAAGCTGAAATACAAATATCAAAGATACGTTTCACAACACGACCCCAACCATCAAGTGAAGTTTTTTTAACTTCGACCATTGGTACGCCAGCGAGTTCGGTAACTTCAACTCGCAAGACCTTAGCATCTAGCAAATCGGCAGCGTAACGGAAAGTTAGATGATGCTCATCGGCAAAGTCATAGAGACGCAAGACTTCAGCTTTACTGAGATTAGGATCGCTTTGAATAACTTCGTTAATGTCATTGGTGATGAGTAGTTTTTCTAATTGTTCAGCCTCATCATTACCAAAACCAGCAAAACGTTTGACGACTTGATAACCAAGAGCTTTGTTGCTGGCAAATTCACGGATTAAAACTTCGGTAGTTTTACTGTCACCAATCATGACAATGCGACTGACAGCGATACCTTGTTTGTAGAGAGATTGGCGAATCAACGACATGATCAGACGCAAAATAGACATGTACAAAATGGCTAGTAACCAAGCTGAGAGAATAATAAAACGAGAAGAAAAAACTTCACGAATAAAGAAGATGTAAATGGTGATGACTACAAAACCTAGTGAGCAACCGATTAAGACTCGCTTGAGTTGTTGGCGTAGCTTGCGAGATTGGTCAAAGGCATAGAGACCAGAAAATAGAAAAAGTACAATCCAAACCGTAGCAGTTACCAAAACTGATGGTAAGTATTTGTCCCAAGGTACTTGGAAGACAACTGGTAGATAATCCAAATTAAAACGCAGAGCATAGGCAGACAAGCCAGCCAAAATAATGACTAGAAAGTCCAAGGGCAACATGACAACTGATAAAAATAATTGGCTTTTTTTCATATCTTCTAAATGGTATTTAAGCTAAGGCAAGCTATAAGCCGGATTTTGTGTCTCAATTTTTGTGAGTGGTGATCATCTATCTAGTCTACTTGTTACCAAGCAGATCATGCGAACTACGTTCCTCTGCTAGCCAAAGCTAACAGGTTTGCTCTTGCTGCAGCTAGGGTTTACCGCGCACATCCCGTCACCGGGAGTCGATGAGCGTAGCACTTGTGTACACCGCCATCTTTTCACCTTTCATCAGCCTTGGGCTGACTAGTATTGTCTCTGTGGCACTATCCCTAGGATTACTCCTGGTGGTCATTAGCCACTAGCTTTTTGTGCAGTCCGGACTTTCCTCTCTTTGTGGCAAAAGTCTGATTTGTTCAGACTAATAACCATAAACAGTAATCACCCACTTACCTTAACTTAAATAGCATTTAAAAACACTTTTAAAATAGCAGAAAAAGGCTCAAAAGTCAAGATTTTAAACTATTTTAAAGTAGCGATTATTTTTAATAAAAGATCTCTATTATCAGCTTTATCTAAGCGATTAAGCTTTTCATAACCACACACTAGACAACGATGCAGAAGCTTTTCCTCACCATTTTTGAGTAAATACTCCACTGGCGCCATGAGTCCTTGGCAAGTAGCAGCTCTATCACCAGGGTGAATATCGACGTGCTTGGAGTACAGACAAACTGGGCAATGATTAGTATAGCCATCACCAGTCACCTGAGCGCCACAATGGCCGCAGATAAAATCTTCAATTTTTCTAGTGAATTTAGTGGTCATAAGCAAATGGTAGCACTAGCAGGAACTGCTGACAAGATTGCTTTTTATATAAAAACCCCATTGATTCCTAGTGGAATAATGGGGTTAGGCTTAGTAGCTTACTTTGCGCAAGCTAATTACTTGGGTAGATCTATAATAGTTAGGCTGTGCTGATAGAGGTCGCTTAAGTTTTCTATAGTAATTGGATCGCTACTACCGTCACTAGAAGCAACGGTAATTGTCTGACTATCTATGAGATAGATCATGCAAGAATCGCGATTACCGATAGGACAGACTTCCATGACAATCAATCTAAGCACTTGCTTAGACTCCTTAATGCCCCTGATATGAATCAACTCGTCTTTGCTAACTACAACAGCATTGACGGTATCCATGGCAAAGACCACTGGATATTGTTTTAAGAAATCAACAAATCTTTGAAAATCACCAGTTGGGGTGAGCATTTCGGCTCTGACTGGCATCGATCTGGTTTGACGACTGTAGCTAGTTCCTGATGAATCAGGACTAATTTGTGCAGAAACAAAAGGACTAGTCAAAATAAGTATGGCCACAGTAGCCAAGCTAGTTAAAGTACGCATCGAATACACTCCTTGGAAAGCTTCTATTTAAGAGAAATAGATAACCCGGAATTTATTTAGCTGAGCGCTGAGAGCCTCCTACTCTCTTGTATAATTATGATTTCAATCATAGCATATACTTGCTGTTTTGTCAATGTTGAACCGAGTCTTATATTAGTGGACATGACAGGATTTACCCCTACGCTCCGCTCCGGGGCATAAACTCCTGCCTACCGGCAGGCAGGTTGAATCCTTTTGATTTTATGTGGACATGACAGGATTCGAACCTGTGACCTCACCGATGTGAACGGTGCGCTCTAACCAACTGAGCTACATATCCGCTGTAGATTATGCCGGTATTATTATCACGAATGCCTAGTTTTGACAATATTAGATTATTTGAGTTGCTGATCTAAAGCTTGATTAACTAGTGCATCAGCCGCTTTATTAAACTCACGACGGACATGAGTAAAGCTAACTTTTTTGTAACTTAAACTGGCATTGTGAATCTTGACAAAGAGTGGTGCTAAATCTCTGTTTTTAATCTTGTACTCCCCTTTGAGTTGTTTGACTACCAACTCACTGTCTAGATAGAAGTCTAGTTCGCTAGCAGTAAGCCCTTGAATGAGTTCAAAGGCAGCAAGGACAGCTTGATACTCAGCTTGATTATTAGTTGTATTACCAATACAGCGAGCAAGCTCTTTGACTACTTGACCAGATGTATCAGCAACGACGACACCGATGGCAGCGGGCCCTGGATTACCACGAGAACCTCCGTCAGTGTGAATGATTAATTTACTAGACATAGCTTAGATAATTATTAACAGATTTCGAGATCGATAATTTTTAATTGGAGACTGCGACGACCATTAAAGTTATTAATTTCGGCAGTGTAGGCCAAATTAACTCTAGCACCAGCTACTAAATCAGGCCATTTCTCAAGAGCGCTAAAGGCAATAGCTGAGAGATGACCCAAACGAAGTTTGAGATGTTGCTTAGTTTGCCCCATCCACAATACTTCATCAATTTTTAAATTATAACTGGCAAAGACTGGCAAGGGATTGCCTTGGCCAAAAGGTGCAAAGCAATTTAATTTTTCAGCTAGAGCTAGATTGAGCTCATCAGCTTCTAGTACGGCTTCAATCTTTAATTTAGGACTTAGCAGTTCGTCAGTCAAGTCACGTTCACCAATAGTGCGCAGTCGGACGACGAACTCAGCAAGACTAGCTGCGTCTTTGACAGTAAAACCACAAGCGGCACGATGGCCGCCGTAGCGAGCTAGGCAGTCACTCGCCTCTTCGATAGCGCCGACAATACTATAATCACCAAAGCTACGACCTGAACCTTTGATGTGGCCAGCACTCTGACAAACAACCAAAGTCGGCCGACCATAACGCTCAGCAATACGACCAGCGGCTAGACCCATGACGCCCTCAAACCAAGGAGCGTCGGTGGAGTTACGAAGTTCGGGGGCAAGCAGGACCAAGATCTTGTCGGATGATAACTCACTATCGACGAGAGCTGAACATTCGTCCACGATACGAGCGGTTTCGGTTTGACGTTCGATGTTTTGAGTATTGAGGCCCTCGGCTAAACCAATTGCTTCAGCTCGATCCTTGGTGACGAGTAGCCGGTAAGCGGTGCTAGCATGAGCAAGTCTGCCGGCGACATTGAGTCTGGGGGCAATCTGCCAACCAATCGACCACTCGGTGATCTGATCTTTGACATTAGCAAGCTTCGCAAGCTCAGCTAGCCCGAGGCGAGGCCGACGGATTAGTCGTTTAAGACCGGCTTGGACAAGAGAGCGGTTTTCATCAAGTAGTGACACGCAGTCGGCGACAGTACCGATGGCAACTAGATCAAGAATGCGCTCACGCAAAATCTCTTTAGCAGCATCATCTAACTTAGCTAAACTAATCAAAGCACAAGCCAGTTTGTAAGCCACACCGACGCCAGCAAGGAAACGAAAAGGATAGTGCTCACGAGCAATGATGGGATTGATAAGCAAACAATCGGGATAGATTTCTGGACTGCCACCAGCCATGTGGTGATCAGTAACGACAATATCGAGACCAAGACTGCGAGCATAAGCAACTTCATCAATAGCTCTAATGCCGTTATCAACAGTGATAATTAACTCGGCGCCACCAGCCTTGATCTCGTCAATCAAGCGCTTGTTTAAGCCGTAGCCATCACGAGTACGATCAGGGATCCACACTTCAGTCTCAGCATTAAATGCGGAGAGGGTTTCAGTGAGAACAGCCGAAGAAGTAACCCCATCAGCGTCATAGTCACCGGCAATAGCGATTTTGTGATGAGCCTTGATATGACTAATGATTAACTCGCAGGCGGCGGTCATATCAGCAAAAAGAAAAGGGTCGTGACTGATAGGAGCTTGGTCGCTAGCCAAAAAACTTTGAGCAGCCTCGGAGTTATTGAAACCACGATTAAAAAGTAACTGAGCAATCAAAGGTGAATGATCAGGAAAATATTGGAGAAGTTCCGGATCCAGGACAGGATCAATTTGCCAGATTTTTTTCTTGAGCATGAATGGTAAATCTAAAGATAAATTTTACTGCTACTAAAAACCGAACTGAGTGATAATCTCCATAAGACCCCTCAGTCCTACGGACAGCTCCCCTTAGTAAGGGGCGCAAATAACTAGTGGCATTTTTACTCCTTCCCCTCCTTAACAAGGAGGGGTGGCCGAAGGTCGGGGTGGTATTTGAAAGCTACCTACCTATAGTGGAATGACACAAGGAATAACTCACTATATTATTTAAAAACCAAGAACAGCAAAGAAGCTAAAAGAGAGCATGCTAAAGATGACAATGGCAGCAATGACTGCCCAAATGATTTTGACAATTTGTTTGCGCTTGATTTTCATATTAAGTATTTTTTAATAATTTAACAAAAGTGTCACTAGGGATATTAACTTTACCCTTACCAGCCGCCATCATTTTCTTTTTACCTTTCTTTTGCTTATCGAGCAACTTATTTTTACGGCTGACGTCACCACCATAGAGCTTGGCGGTCACATCCTTGCGCATGGCTGAGATACGTTCGCCGGCAATGATTTTGCCACCGATCATGGCTTGGAGTTTGATGACAAACATTTGCTTGGGCAGAGAGTCTTTGAGCGTTTCCACGATCGCCTTGCCACGAGTGAAGGCATCATCACGATAGATAATCATAGACAGTGACTCGACGATTTCTTCAGCCACCCAGATATCCATCTTGACCACATCAGCACTCCGGTAACCAATGAAATCGTAGTTAATGGAAGCATAACCTGAGGAAACGCTTTTGAGTTTGTCATAAAAATCAGTTAGCACTGCGGCCATTGGTAGGTCATAGTGTAGGATTGGTCGACTAGGGTCGATATACTCGGTGTTTTTGTAAATACCACGTTTGGCTTGGACGAGTGACATGACCGCACCGAGATATTCTTTGGGTAAAATGACATCGAGACTAACCCATGGCTCTTCAATCAACTCAATCTGCGATTGATCAGGTAATTGCTGGGGCGAGCTGATAGTACTGACACTAGAGCGACCCTTGATCTGGAGACGATAAGCGACACTAGGAACAGTGACGATCAGCTCTAGGTTGTGTTCACGACGGAGACGCTCTTGGAAAATCTCTAAGTGCAGTAGTCCGAGGAAGCCACAACGAAAACCGAGGCCGAGAGCTTGGCTTTGTTCTGGTTCGTAGATGAGAGCGGCATCATTGAGCTTGAGTTTTTCGATAGCTTCACGTAGGACAGCGTAGTTGTTGCCCTCGGTGGGGAAGATACCGGCATAGACCATGGGCTTAGCCTCAGCATAACCTTTGAGCGCTTCAACTAGTCCACCGTCCTCTTTAGCTAAGGTCACAGTATCACCGACACGACAGTCACTGACAGTTTTAAAACCGGTGATGATATAGCCGATCTGACCACAAGCAAGCGCTCCGGTGGAGTGGTAATCTGGACAAAAAATGCCGACATCAAGAGCTTCGCTTTTGGCCTCAGTAGCAATGAGTTTGATTTTGTTATTTTTGGCGAGACTCCCATCAACGATACGGACGTAGGCTACGACACCTTTGTATTCATCATAATTAGAATCAAAGATGAGCGCGCGCAGTGGAGCTGACGGATTGCCGCTAGGAGCTGGGATAGATTTGATCACTTGATTTAAAATATCCTCTACACCGACGCCGGTTTTACCAGAAGCCAGCACGATGTCGGATTCAGCACAGCCAAGGAGCTTGATAATTTCGGCACTGACCTTGGGTACGTCAGCGGCTGGTAAGTCAATTTTATTAATCACCGGAATGATCACTAGGTCTTGCTCCATAGCTAGATAGAGATTAGCCAGAGTTTGCGCTTGGATACCCTGTGTAGCATCTACGAGCAAGACAGCGCCCTCGACAGCGGCCAGACTGCGAGACACTTCGTAGTTAAAATCGACGTGCCCAGGGGTATCGATGAGGTTGAGTTGATAGCCCTGATACTCCATGGTGACCGGTGCTAGCTTGATAGTGATGCCACGCTCACGCTCCAGATCCATCTTGTCGAGGATCTGGTTTTTCATTTTACGAGCATCGACAGTGCCGGTCTTCTCGATCATGCGGTCAGCGAGAGTAGATTTACCGTGGTCGATGTGGGCAATAATGCAGAAATTACGGATTTTTTCCATAGATATAAAAAAGGAGATAACTATCTTGAGCAAGCCTGTAGAGTAGTATAAAAAGGCGCTAAAGTCAATTTAAGGGCGGTTTTTGATCACCGTAGCAAGCTCGGCTTGTAAGTAATCCACGATCTCATTATAACCTCGGTAACAGCGCTTAGTAGAGCGGTCAAAGGCAAGTGGCAAATAGGACCAGTCCTCGCCAGTCAGACCACAGGCGGCGAGTGAAGCTTTGAAGTCAGCCGAGCAAGAAGAGTCAGTAGCTAGATTACACTTATCCAAAATAATTTCTTGATCAATTTTATTACGGTCAAAGTAACCCTGCAAGCGACGACTAACATCGTTTTCATTGATATAGAGAATGCGGACCCACTGGAAATGGTCTTGGATCTCAATGTTTTGAGTACTACTTGGAGATTGATTGATAGTTTTAACTGGTTCGTTGGAGATATTAGGCTGGTTAGTAGCTGGCAAATTATTACTGACAACTGGAGCAGCGTTGTTATCAACGATCGGCTGAGGAGATCTTTGATCCTGTAAATAAATCCAAAGCATGAGACCAATGATGATTAGTCCGAGGACACTGAGCAAGATGATGAGTTTTGATTTAGTCATAATAGTATTTTAACACTTCGGGTCAGTAGCTTTACACTTAACACCATCTTTGTCTTTGTAACCACGATCAGGCCACTCACACCTACTGTGATAGGCTTGAGATGATTCACCAATTAATTCTAAATAATCGGCTTCACGTGAAAAGACTCCTTGTTCATCAGCGCAATCATCTATAAAATTATTATTAACACAGTCATAGTGGTGCTTAGCTTCGTGAATCAGTGTAGCTAGACTCATTTTTTTGTTACTGGAAAAAAAAGCATCATGAACCTTGACTAGACTAGGACAAATTAAAGAATCCCCCGATCTAGTAAAAGGATAGGCAGCGTACTCACCAGAGCTATAAGAGCAAGCAACTTCTTTAAAGGCCGACTTTAGATAGTCTTTCAAATCTCCTAGATCAGTCAGACTAGTAGTTCCGGCAAAATTAACTACTTCAGCATATTTCTGCTGTTGCTGAGGATTGCAATTAGAGAACTTGATGCCGGCAATGCTACTAGGAGTAGAGCTAGTACTACCAGTACTTGTGGTGCCACTGATACCAGTCGCTGAACCAGTTAGTCCAGAACTGCTTGTCGCAACATTAATAGGATTAGATTTCGGCCCGACATCAGGATTGATTTTGACATTGGCTGCATCGAGGAAAGAGCCACCCAGAGCCTTGACCGAGAAATTAACAATCAAGATACTAGCAAAGACAATGATACCACCGACGATGGCGGCTTTGATTATAGCCATACCTTTGGCGACCAGCGGAGCGCGACCAGCGGAGCTCAGGAGATAAAAAGAACCGATCACAAACATGAGGAGCATCAGAGCGGCGACGATACAGAGGATGCACTCATAGATATTGATACCGATTTGGACAAAGTGGTTGATGCCATAAGCACCATAGTCATAAGAATTACCCGTTTTCGGCACGATCTCGGAGCAACAATTACTAAAGGGTCGGATGTCTTGAGGAGGGTCAACGACAGTGGTGCCAGCAACTGGAGTGGCACTATCAGTTAGGCCACTGGTTGGCCCGTCAGTCTCAGGGGTGATAATCGGATCAGTAATGGCAGAGGCAGACTCATTCGCTTTAACAAAACAACTGATGTTGTTGTCACCAGGGCAACGAAAAGGGACATTGATAGTATAGCCCTCTGGTCGAGTTAGACCATCGGCTAGGAGTAGATCGGCAAAAACTTTACCAGCTTTAATACAGACACCACCGATACTAGAACAGTCTTGAGTTCTCGCACAGGCACAGATCTGTCCAGCTGGAGCAAGACCATCACATTCGCAGAGATCACGACCGAGGTTAGAGCTCTTAATGATAGTTGGAGAGTCTTTATTGTAGTCCTTACTAGCACTTACCCACTGACAACTAAACATTGGCGAAAGAGTGCTGTTGCCGCTAGCGTCAGTGGTGTCTTGGTTCCAAGTCGCCACAATACTACTGCAATTCATAGCAGCAGCAGAACTAGGATCAAATAAAAAAATTAGAGCTAGTAGTGGAATGAGGAACCAAGAAAGAAGTCGAGACATATGGCTACATAGTAGCACGAAAATGACTAGCAAACAATTTGTGACAAGTAAAAGAGCTAGTTAATTTTGAAAAGACGTTTGGCGTTAGTCGTGGTCAGTTGGGCTAACTTCTCGATATCCCAGTTTTTGATCTGAGCAATACGATTGGCGACATATTTGACTAACACTGGTTCGTTACGGCGACCACGATAGGGCTCAGGGGTCATAAAGGGCGAATCAGTTTCAATGAGTAATTTGTCCTCAGGCATTTTCCTGATCAGGGAGTCCCATTGCTGACTAAAAGTAATGAGACCAGTGAAAGAAATAACTAGACCGAGATTGAAATATTGCCAAGCGATAGTTTCGGTAGCGGAAAAACAATGAATCACTCCCCAAGCCCGATCGGTCGGTAAATAGGCACGGTACTCCTTACGAAAATCTTCGAGGATTTTAATGAGATCGTCATGAGCTTGGCGACAATGAAAAATAACTGGTAGTTTGAGCTTAACAGCTAATACGAGCTGTTTGATGAGGACTTCTTTTTGAGCCTGTTTGATCTTTTTGAGCTCCTCGATACTTGCCTCCGGCTTATGATAATCTAGACCTATTTCACCAATCGCCACCACGCTAGGAAATTTGCCAAGCTGTTGATAGAGATCGGCGTTAAACAACTCCCCTTTGACTAGAGTATCAACACCATTGATTTTTTCGTGGTGGTCAAAAATCTCATCGGGATGTAGGCCAACGGCGGCATAGATGCCGGAGTGATAACGACTGACCATATCAAGAGCTTTTTTGGACGACTTGTAGTCAGTCCCGACCAAGACTGTGGCGACACCGTTATTAATGGCGCGACGTAGCACCTCATCGGCATCATCATTGAAATAGGAGCTATTAACATGACTATGACTATCAAAAAATAACATACTAGATAATAGACTTAAGGTGCTGAACTAGCTCTGGGAGTAGTGGCACTAGAGCATTGCCAAAATTAAGCAAGAAAGGAGCTAGCTTGGAGCTAGCTAGCATCTCGGCCGGAGCACTCGATGCTGGCGTGTAACGGGCAATGATATAGAGGAAGAGGCCCAGCACAAAACTCCCCTCCACCAAGCCTAGTATAGCACCAGCCAGACGGTTGATAGTTTTGAGAAAAGGAATAATAGTCAGCACACTGTAAAACTTATCAATGACAATAAAGACTAGTGAGACGACGCGACTAATGACCGTAAAACAGACAATGAAGCTAATGACTTTGAGTAAATTATCATGACCCCAACCAAAATTAGCAATCCAATTAAAAATAATTAGATAGACACGACTAGCACCGTAGGCACCGATGAGTAGTCCGGCAATATTACCAACACTCCGAATCAAGCCAAAGAATAAGCCATAAAAAACAAAGCCAGCTAGGCTAAGGAGCAAAACGATGTCGATGATTGCTAACATAATTTAAGCGGTAAATGACTTGCAAATTAGCGCAAGAAATTTTTAAAAGATCGTAACTGACCATTGATCATAGTTGAATACTGAGTGGCATCAGGCGCTCGACAGATTTTTTTGTCAACACAATCACCGCTGTTGTCATGACTACAGTCTTTGATTTTTTGATAACAGAGTTTAGGACAAGGGTCATCAGTACTAGAAATACAACGCATCATATTGCCGGCTACAAAAAGCAGGACGCCGACAGAGATGATTAAACTGGTGACTAGTAAAAAGCGCATAGTTAGCTGATCCTAGTAAATAGTGGCTCAGCCTTTTTGATAGGATTAGCTTCGAGCGTGGCGATAATTTTTTCGGCTGTAGTTGGTAGGAAAGGCAAGAGTAAATGAGCGAGGTCATAAAGACTTTGACTGATCGGCTCGAGAACCGCTTTGAGTTCAGCTTGATCAGTAATAGTCCAAGGTTTAGTGCGAGTAATGATTTCATCGGCTACTTTGACCTCTTCCCAGAGTCTAGCTAGAGCGCCAGAGAAGTCGTAACTCGCCAGAGCTTGATGATAAGCATCGAGCAAGGCTTGATTAGCACAAGGATGAAGAGTGATGCTGAGATTATTTTTTTCGATCAGGGTAGTTACCCGACCGAGGAGATTGCCGAGGCCATTAGCCAGGTCAGCATTATATTTGGTAGTAAACTTTTCTAAACTAAAGTCACCGTCAGCTAGAGTAATAGCGGCGAGCAAATAATAACGCACAGCGTCAGTGCCGTATTTGGTAACTAACTCAATCGGGCTGATAACATTGCCAAGACTCTTGGACATCTTTTGACCGTCAGAGGTAATAAAACCATTGACCAAAACTTGGCGAGAATTAGGTAGGCCAGCGGAAATGAGCATGGCTTGCCACATCGCAGTCTGTTGACGGAGATTGTCTTTGCCACAGATCTGAACACCAGGCCAGAAGCTGCTAAACTGAGCATTGTCAGTCGGCCAACCGAGACAAGAGATATAGTTAACCAGAGCGTCAAACCAGACATACATCACCTGATCCTCGTCATCAGGGACGCTAACGCCCCAAGGCATTTTGCTTTTGAGACGAGAGATACTGAAATCAGAGAGACCCATTTCGACAAATTTAATAATCTCGTTGTACTTGGTTTGAGGCCAGACAAAATCTGGTTGAGATTTATAAAAATCTAAAAGCGCTTGTTGATATTTAGAAAAACGGAAGAAATAATTTTCTTCATCAATGATTTCGAGCTCACGATCAGGATGATCAGGACAGCGGTCATTCACTAGATCAGAATCGGTTTTTTCTAATTCACAACCAACGCAATAGCGAGTTTGGTAATTTTTTTTGTAAATATCACCACTAGCCAGACAGCGACGCCAAAACTCAGCAGCAGCCGCTTCATGATGAGGATCGGTCGTTCGAATGAAATGATTATAACTGAGATTGAGCGCCTCCTTGAGCAGATTAAACTTAGCAGCCATCTGGTCGCAATAAACTTGAGCATCTATCCCCTGCTCCTTAGCTTTGTTATAGATTTTTTGACCATGTTCATCGACGCCGGTGTTAAAAAAAACTTGAGCGCCGTTAATACTTTGATAACGAGCCAAGACGTCAGCACGAATAATTTCTAAGGCAAAGCCAATGTGTGGCTCAGCATTAACATAAGGTAAAGTGGTAGTAATGTAGTAATTTTTCATA
>DBEB01000017.1:0-5840 GCA_002293855.1 Candidatus Falkowbacteria bacterium UBA917 | reverse complement strand
TTCTCTCTTCTTTCATTCAAATACTTACCCCATTCTTCTGCCACGGTAACAAAGATCTTAAAGGGAGCTTCGATGATAAAGTCAAAGAAGAAAACAAAGATATTGATACTGGAAAATTTGCCTGAGAGCCATTTGCCGGTGGAGACGATAGGGATATAGAGGAAGCTCCAGAGGAAGGAAAAAATAGTTTCTTTGGTCTCGACGACAACTAGTGAGCGAGCATTACGCTTAATGCGAATAGCAAAGAAGCTAGCAAAAGCAAGGAAGAAGACAAAGATAATCATACTAACATTACTGAAATGCAGTTGATGGAGAATCCAGACTACTGAACTAAAAGAAAGAATAAAAGTAGCGGCGTAAATGAGGCCAAAGAAAAAAGCGAGAAAGCCACCACGACGAGTTGGCTTTTTTAGTAGCAACGGACTCTTACGAGCTTTTTCGACAAAAATGATTTCTTCGATACCACTAATAATTTTGGCAGTGTTATCATCACCCGGTAACTTGGTTAAAGCAACAGCCAAAAAGAGCATGACTGCCGGAGTGCAGATATTAATCATCAAGGCTAGAGTACTGACCTCTTCACCAAAAAATTTGATAGCTGGAATCTCTAGAGCCAAGACAAAAACTGACTTGGTTAAGAAGATGTAAACAATGCTACGCATAACCGAACCCCAGAGCTTGGATTTGGCTTGTTTGTAGCGCTTAGCGCAAGCTTCACGAGCGAGGCTAGTAAAGTACTTGCCATCACGATGCATTTCTTCGTAAACTTTCTTGGGATTTTTGTCCAAAATATCTTGCAAGATTTGAAAATAGACCGTGTACTTGTAGACAATTTTATTGAGCTGATTTTTGAGTGGATGAGCGAGTTGATAATTAATAGCCTTGCGAATGCCCTCTATATCTAGAGCGAGCTGATCAATGACGCTATCATCAGCATTTTTCCAGGCCGGACAATAATATTGCCAGAGTACAAAACTCAGGATTTCATCTTCGTTGAGTTTGAGATAGTGGCGATAGATGGATAGATAGACTTGAACACCGAGATCATTTTGATAAGGCAGATCGGCTGGCAACTGAATATTTTGCATCATGACATCATAAAAACTGGTAACTAGAGCTTCGGTAGTAGCATTGTGACTGAGGTTGTCTTCAATCTCACTAGCAGCTAACTTGATCAACCAAGCGGTAAATTGTTGTTTGGGGTCTTGATCTTTGCTATGACGATTTTGAGAGCGGTAATAAAAAACTGCTTGGCGAAGCTTGAGGTATTTGGCAATAATAAAGCCAACTTCAGCAATTTTAGCTTCTGGCAAAGAGTTATTAGCGATATAGCCAGCGCGAATCAACTCAATTAACAACACACTGGCAAGACGCTCAGCCTCGCCACTAGCACCTTTGACAGCACCCTCGATGATTACTAGACGTTTTAAAATACGAGCAATAGCACCACGGCGCAAGACAAATTCTTCACGATAGTCTACAGAATTACGAATCTTTTCGTAATAAAAAGACATTTTGGACATGAGATCAGAAACACGAATTTTAGCTAGATCATCGCGATCACGACTGGAGAGACCAGCATTAATAGCTTGAAAAATCTTTTTGCCATTATGCGAAAGAGTGAGAGTGCCGGAACTTGATTGGACTTTAGTAAAACTGGGGCTAGGCATAGACTTAATTTAAAATCTTCAATTTTAAATTAGAAATTAATTAGTAAGTACTATTTTAACACCAAGCGACTAGCTTGGTCAATAAGCTCTGGTCTAATTTTTTAGCTAAGTTCAGCTAATTTATTTGCCAGCAGCCAGTCTCTTGACTGAGATTACCACTGCAAGCAAAGCCAGCTGCTTTGGCGTGGCCACCACCACCCATTAACTGAGCTAGCAAACTAACATCAACTCCATCATGAGCCGTGCGCCAAGAGCCCTTGATCAGTCCCGGCTGAGATTGCTTCAGAAATAAGACAGCTCGGACATCAGCCAAACAAACTAACCAGCCAGCTAGATCATCAGTCATAGCTTCGGTCCCCTGATAATCGGCAAAATCTTGATAGGTTAAAACGGTGTAAGCAATTTGATGAGTAGTATTAATAGTCAGCCTAGATAGAGCGAGACCCCAGAGGCGTAAGGCGGTCAAGCTTTGACTATACAAAACCTGACTAATAACACTTGGTAAACGAGCGCCTCGCCAGAGCATCTGAGTGGCAGCCAGCATCGTGTCATGAGTAGTCGAGGGATAAATAAAGCCGCCAGTATCAGAGGTCAGTCCAGTCAGAATCCCTTTGGCCATCAGCTCAGAGATGGCTATATGATTAATCTGGCAAAAATTAAACAGTAGCTCAGTGGTAGCACTGACTCCGGTAGGCCGATAGGCTAGATCTGATAAGTTTTCCATCTGCGGATGATGATCAATTTCAATAAAAAACTGATTAGCTGAGCGAGCTATAATCAGCTCAGCAATACCAGTCCGAGCAACACTGCCGCAGTCTAAACTAATAATTACATCAAAATTTGCAAAGTCGCTCGCTGTCATAGCACTAGCAACGCTTTGCAAATGCGGTAAATACTGATGACTAGAGTTAAGTGGTGTGCGACAGTAGGCTTGAAAATCCTTGGCTAGCGAATGAAGAATGGCACTAAAAACTGACAAAGAAGACAGCGCGTCGCCATCAGGATTGTAATGAGTAATAATTAAAATCCGCTGTGCTGAGAGTATTTTACTGTAAATGACTTGAGCAGGATGCATAAAGGATCAGAAAAAAGAGCCTAGAGTGGCTCTTCTTTGATTTGTCTAAATAAGTCTTCGAGGCTGTCCGCCCGCTTAGGCCTAGTGTCGATTTTCCAAACCAGACGAGGAGTAAATTTCATTTTGAGCCGAGAGCTAATCTGACGACGCAGGCTAGGAGTAGCGACTCGGAGCGCGGTTAAAGCCTGACCATAAAACTTATCCGGCAAAACTGAGAATAGCACCTGAGCGCTTTTGAGATCCTTATGAGTGAGCACTTCGACAATGGTAATCATAGCACCGCGAAGCTCCACTTGTTGATTAACAGTTTCAGCTAGCAGCGAGTGGATTAACTCATTGACACGATCCATTCTTTCCATAGAGCTTATTTAACTTTACGGAAGATTTGCTCTTCTTGATAGACTTGCAAAGTGTCACCGATTTCAATCAAAGGCTTGCCGAGATAACTAATGCCACACTCTACACCTTCTTCGAGCATATCAGTTTCTTCTTTACCAACTTTGAGGATACTCAGTTCGCCAGTGCCAATGAGCTCAGAACCACGCCAAATTTCGATCAAGGAAGCTCGCTTAACGATGCCGCTAGCGACTTTACAACCAACAATCATAGACTTTTTTTCACTGCGGAAAACAGCCAAAACTTTGAGCTTACCGAGATCGACACGTCTGATTTCCGGTTTGACCATGTCTTGGATCTGAGCCTTTAGATCGTTTAAAAGATCATAGATAATTTTGTATGACTTGAGTGAGACAGCGGAAACGCGGGCTTGCTCCTCGGCCATCGGCGCAGCTTTGACATTGAAACCAATGATCTGAGCCTTACTTGCAAGCGCCCGACTGATGTCACTTTCGTTGACATGACCAAGGCCCTTGAAAATTATTTTGACTTTGACGCCCTGAGTTTCCATTTTAGAAATAGAGCTTTCAATCGCCTCACCGCTGCCAAGAGTATCACTCTTGATAATTAGATTAATACGTGGACCGTCATCGTTATCTGATTCGCTAGTAGCAATACTATCAGTGACGTTGGGACGGAAGTTTTTGAGCTTAGCTTTTTGACCTTCGCCTACTTCAATAATATCACCGACAGCCGGAGCGACTTTGAAACCAATGATCTTGGCTGGCATAGCTGGAGATACTTCAGATAGATTTTGGCCGAGATGATTTTTGAGTGCACGTACTCGACCATAATCAAAACCGTTGCAAGATAGGTTATCACCAACTCTCAGGGTCCCATTTTGAACTAGGACAGTAGCGACTAGACCTTCGCCTTGATCAACGCGTGATTCGACTACGGTGCCGATTGCGGCGGCCTCGGTGTTAGCTTTTAAAGTATCTTCGTTGAGATCGGCCACCAACAGTAGAGTGTCTAGTAATTCAATAATACCTTTGTTTTCTTTGGCAGAAACTGGTGAGCAAATAGTTTTACCACCCCAATCCTCGGGGACGAGTAAGAGTTGATTAGAAAGCTCTTGTTTAACTTTATCAATATTAGCGTCTGGTTTATCAATTTTGTTAATAGCAACAATGAAAGGGATCTTAGCGGCTTCGATAATGCGATAAGCTTCGATAGTTTGCGGCTTAACGCCGTCATCAGCAGCGACCACCAGAATAGCAATGTCGGCTACTTTGGCACCACGATTACGCATAGCGGTAAAAGCTTCGTGGCCAGGAGTATCGATAAAAGTAATCAAACGACCACGACGCTCAACTTGATAAGCACCGATATGCTGAGTGATACCGCCAGCTTCGCCGGCCATGACATTGGTATTGCGAATAGCATCAAGAATCTTGGTTTTACCGTGGTCAACATGACCCATGACAACTACGACCGGCGGACGAATAGAAAGATCCGCTCTGTTCTCAGCATCCAAAACTTGTTGAATCTTTTGTGATTGATCAACTTGATTATCGTCATCAATTTTATCATTAGCTATGACATCAATACCGAGATCTGCACCAATGATAGAAGCGGTTTCAAAATCAATTTTTTCATTGAGCGAAGTAAAAATACCATTTTTCATTAACTCAGCTAAAATCTTGTTAACCGGCACACCGGTTAGACTAGCAAAGTCACGAACAGTTACCAAACGATCGACTTTGATGCTTTTGGAAAGTTCTCGAGCTGATTGAATACTAGCCTCCTGACGACGAGCTTCTTCGGCTTGACGTTCTTGACGACGTATAAAAGCAGGCCATTGCTGAAGAATTTTACGAGCTGTTTGGTTATCTACCTTAATAGCCTTTAGACCAATATCAAAGCCGAGAGCAGGCAACTTCTCACGTAAAAAATTGGGACTAACTTTGAGGAGACGGGCTAATTCGGTAAGATTCATAGCTATGATTAGATAAAAAAAGCTCTTGGCACCGGCTAAATGCTTCGGCTGGAGTAATAAATTTACTTAATATTAAAATAAAAACAGTCAAAAGTCAAGCTTGGCTTTGGAACTATTTAGGAGATAAACATAGCGTCACCATAACTGTAGAAGCGGTAACGCTTAGCGATAGCTTCTTGGTAGGCACTAAGGATGATTTCACGACTAGCCAAAGAACTAACCAACATCAGTAGTGTGGACTTAGGCAAATGAAAATTAGTGATTAGAGCATCAACAACTTTGAACTGATAAGGAGGATAGATAAAAATATCCACCCAAGCAGCAAAGTCACCAGTGTTAGTAGCTTTACCACTCAGATAGTCACCGAGATTGATTTGAGCAAAAGCGTATTCGAGAGCACGAGCACTGGTAGTACCAACAGCGATAATGCGACGACCAGAACGTTTGGCTTTGATAATTTTTTCAATTAAGTCAGCGCTTAATTCCGCCCATTCACTGTGCATTTTGTGATCAGTGATATTATCAGTTTTGACCGGCAAGAAAGTACCGAGTCCAACATGCAGAGTCAGATACTCTATGAAAATATTATTCTCTTTGAGCTTAGTGATTAATCCATCGGTAAAATGTAGACCGGCGGTTGGGGCGGCCACACTCCCCTGCTTGTCAGCGGCGGCGTAGACAGTTTGATAATCTTGCTTGTCGCTTGCTGAAGAGCTTTGTCTAGCTTTGACGATATAAGGTGGCAAAGGCAGTTCCCCAA
>DBEB01000034.1:671-18457 GCA_002293855.1 Candidatus Falkowbacteria bacterium UBA917 | reverse complement strand
CTGGTGACAAGACTTTAAGATTTATTAAATTAAAAAATTCTGATCTGTATCGCTTGCGACATGGTAAATTTAGAATAATTTTTCATAGAGAAGATGTTATAATTATTGATAGTATTAAGTTGCGTAATGATAATACTTATAAAAATTTGTAAGCTTGTCGCTGAGTAATTTTTGTTACACTCGGTTTGATAATAAGTAGCTTCAGAAAAGTTTTTGCTAAATGGTGAAGACTTTTTTATTTGTCTAAGTTTGTCTTTCATTGTTAAAAGATGTAAAATTGAGAAATGTGGCTTGCGACTTTGTTTCACTATCCTCTAGTTATTGCTCGGCAGATTGTGCTTGATGCTTTGTATTTTCCGCTTTGGTGGTATAGCCGAGGTTTGTATATTTGCCTTAGAGCTTTGCTTAATTTTTGTGACCAGTGGTGGCGGGCTTTAGCGGTAGCACTGTGGTTGAAGTATCTTTTTGTTCCGATGTATGGGCAGAGAGACTTTTTTGGTCGTTTGATTAGCTTCATGATGAGGGTGTTGCAGATTGTTTTTAGAATGATGTTATTTGTGATGATTGCTGGTTTAGCTAGCTTCGCTATGCTGGTTTGGTTGATTTTACCGGTCTTGATAATTTGGATGATTATTTATCAAATTAATGGTCTCTATGGACGATAAGAGTTTAGAGTTATTAAAGTGTCCGAGTTGTGCTGGTGCAAGTCAGTTGTGTCGGGTTTGTGCTGGTGATCGGGTGGGGGCTTGGCTCGATGGTCGTTGGCTCTACGCTGAGCCCAAGCTTAGTTCTTTTACGCTCGCCGCTGTTAGTGCAAATACTCAAATTGAAAAGGCGATTAATTATCTGAGTTATAGTTTAGCTAGCTTGTCGATGATGACAGTGATGGCGTGGGCGCTAATTAACTTGATCGCGAGAGCTCAAAATAACCAAGATCTTTTGAGTTTGTTTACTCAGCCCAGTCACTGGTTGCTACTAGCTTGTTTGGCTATTATTCTCGGGCTATTTAGTTTTTATCGCTTGAGCAATCAGGCTGATCGCGCTAAAAAAATTAAAGCTTGGAAAATTAAAGCCAATCAGCAGGCTTGGCCAGAGCGACGACGTGGATTAGAGGCTATTAATGTGGCAGATGCTTGGCAAGATGATTTGCAGTCCGTGTGGCTAGCTACTTATAAGCTAGCTAGTGACTGGCATCACAGTGAAGTAACTGTCTTGCACCTCTTTGTGGCGCTGGCTCAGAGTAGTGGCGAGACCCAAGCTGTACTTAGTCGTTTAAAAGTTGATCCTGGTGAGTTATTCAGTAAGCTGGGTCATCAATTAACCAAGCTAGCAACAGCCAAGAGCTTGTCCATGTCAACGTCGCTCGCCGGGTTAATGATTAAAGCTTATGCTCGAGCTTATCAAAACAAGGCACTGGCAGTCGGTGCTCTGGAGTTACTTAGTGATTTGTGGGGAGCCGAGCCACTACTTGATGAACTGCTCTATGATCTAGGGATTGACGCTGATAAGTGGGCTAATGTCTTGGTCTGGTCCGAGCTCAATAAAAAGTTGTTACTTAATTATCGACGTTATCGACGCCTAGCTGCCTTTAAACCGTCTGGTAATATGGACCGAGCCTATACGGCGATGGCTACGCCACTGCTTGACCAATACGCCTATGACCTGACACTGGCTGCTAAGTACGGACAACTAGATATTTGTGTTGGTCGCGAGGCGGAGATGCAGGAAATTTTTGCCAGTCTCCAGGCTGCTAAGACTGGCATAATCTTGGTCGGTGAGCCGGGAGTTGGTAAGCGTGAGTTGGTGGCGGGTCTCGCTCAGCTGATGGTGACTGAAGAAGTCCCGGAGCGATTAAGTGATAAACGTTTGCTCGAACTAGATCTAGCTAGCTTACTCGCTGGAGCAACAGCGGCAGGAGCGCAGGAGAAGATGCTCGTCCTCGTGAATGAGCTCGCTCGGGCTGGTAATATTGTTTTGTTTATCAAGGATTTGGAAAATCTGATGGGGATTAGCTCGGGTAATGAAGGTAGTTTGGAGCTGGCTGAGGTTTTGGTTAATGCGGTGACTAGGAATGGTTTGGTGTGCCTCGCTAGCACTAGTCCGACAAATTATCATGATTATATAGAGGGCTCAGCAGTAGCGCAGAGTTTTGTGAAATTAGAATTAGCTGAACCGACTGGTAATCAGGCGATTGTGATGATCGAGAGTAAGATTTCGTGGCTAGAAGCTAAATACAAAGTTTATTTTGCTTATGAAGCGATTAGCTCAGCAGTGGAGCTGTCGGATCGTTATATGCATGAGAGTTTTTTGCCGGCTAAGGCGATTAGCATTTTAGAAAAAGCGGCAGTGACAGTGGCGAACAAGGGCAGAGACTCGGCAGTCGGAGCGGCTGATGTAGCCTCGGAACTCAGCCGTCTAACTCATATCAATGTCCAGAAGCTTGCTAGTGATGAAGGCGCACAGTTGCTTAATTTGGAAAATAAAATGCACGAGCGTATGATCGGTCAAGTAGAAGCGGTGACAACGATCAGTCAGAGTTTGAGACGAGCGCGCGCGGAGCTCCGGACTGGCAAGCGGCCGATTGCTAGCTTCTTGTTCCTCGGTCCAACTGGTGTCGGTAAGACAGAGCTCGCTAAGACCTTGTCCGCGGTGTACTTCGGTGGCGAAGAATATATGATCCGCCTAGATATGAGTGAATATCAAGCTAGCGACGCTCTAGCGAAGATGATTGGTGCTGATGGTCAGAGTGGTTATCTGACTGAGAAGGTGCGCTCTTTGCCGTTTACTCTGGTGCTACTTGATGAGATAGAAAAGGCACATCCGGAGATTTTGAATCTATTTTTACAAGTGCTTGATGATGGTCGACTGACTGATGGCCTAGGTCGGACGATTGATTTTACTAATACGATTATCATTGCGACTTCCAATGTTGGCGCTGTGTACATTCAGGAGCAAGTCAAAGTTGGCACTGATTTGCCAGTGATTAAAGATAATTTGATTGAGCGAGAGTTAGTGGCGGTGATGCGCCCAGAATTAATTAATCGTTTTGATGGTATTATAGTCTTTAAGCCGCTAGCTATTTCTGAGGTCGCTCAGATTGCGGCTTTGATTTTGAAGGAACTCGCTCAGATGCTCGAGGCTAAGGGGATTGCTTTGGTGACTAGCCCCGGAGCTCTAGATAGTTTGGCAAGCCTCGCTTATCAGCCGGAGTTTGGGGCACGTCCTTTGCGTAGACTGATTCAGGATCGGATTGAAAATGAAATTGCTAATAAGATTTTGGCAGGGGAGCTGGCTCGTCGTGATAAGGTGCTTATAAATGAGCGAGCGGAGATAGAAGTACAGAAGGCAGAGTCTTTGTAAAAATTGTGGAAATAAAAAAGGAGCTATTTAAGCTCCTTATTTTTAATTGAAAGATATTTGGCTGGTTTGTTCTTTGAGTAGTTGTTCGAATTCGTTGGAGTTAAAGATTTTCTTGAATGGTAGTATGCTGGTAGGGATGAGAAAGCCTAGGTTAATCTGAGCTTTGATGACCCCGATAGCTTTACTGTCATCGTGTTTTTCGATGAAGATAATTGTTTTGTGGGGGTATTTAGTTCTTAGCTCTAGGAGTTTGTTTTGGAAAAATGGTATGTTTTCGTAGACTGTGTGATGCATCAGTAGGATGCTAATTTTTAGGGGATTGCACTGTTTACTGCGATCTGAGTCGATTTTTTCGTCCAATAGTCTGAAGTATGTGTCTATCGTTCGATAGTCAGGAATAACTACTGAGTTATGTTGACGAGGCGTGTAATTAGCAACTGGTTGGGAGTTGCTAGCAATAGCTGGAGAGAAACTCATGTAAAGCTCCTTAAAAAAATGAATGATGTTAAGGTACGAAACCTTGTTTTAATTGAACTTTTATTGTAGTCTTTATGAGTAGATTTGTCAAGTATGATTTATGTTATCGCTTTTGGTTTAGCCTTTATTTTGGCGGTGCTTTTGACGCCGCTAGTGATTAAGCTAGCTTATAAACTGCAGTTGGTGGACAGGCCTCGTGGTCGCCATCAACATCAAGCCCCTACGCCTTTGTTAGGAGGGCTGGCTATTTTTATATCTTTTTTTGCGGTGGCAGCGATTTTTATCGGGGCGCTGACAGCGACCAAGTTAAATATTGGTCACTGGCTAGGAGTCTTTGTTGGCGCAAGCTTACTAATGATCGGTGGCTATCTCGATGATAGATATGATCTCAAGCCTTGGCAGCAAGTGATTTGGCCGATTTTGGCTTCTCTGTCACTGATTGTCGCTGGAGTAGGGATCGAGAAATTGACTAACCCCTTGGGTGGTTTTATTTATCTAGATCTGTGGCGAGTGCCAATCATAACTATCGCTGGTGAGACATATTACTTCACGGTTTTAGCTGACTTATTGGTGATGGTTTGGGTGCTCGCTATGACCTATACGACCAAGCTACTTGATGGCCTTGATGGTCTGGTGACGGGTCTCGCTAGCATTGCCGCTTTGGTGATCTTTGTCTTTACGCAAAGTGCGCGCTATTTTCAGCCGGACATTAGCCTTGCCGCAATTACCCTGGCTGGGGCGGCCTTGGGTTTTCTAATTTATAATTGGAATCCAGCCAAGGTTTTCTTGGGTGAGGGTGGGTCAATGCTCTTGGGTTTTCTTTTGGGGGTCTTATCGATTATTTCGGGAGCCAAGATTGCTATTGCGCTACTGATCATGGGTTTGCCGATCTTGGATCTCGTTTGGACAGTGATCCGTAGGATAGCACAAAAGAAAAGCCCCTTTAGCGCTGATCGTCAACATCTGCACTTTGTACTCCTTGATCGGGGTTTGGGGGTCAAGAAAACAGTCGGCTTTTTTTATCTGATGGCTGGTGTTTTTGGGGTGGCGGCCTTGATTTTGCAGTCGAAGGCTAAGTTGATGGCTTTGGGACTTTTGGTGGCCATAATGCTCATAATCATTGGCTTTTTTTACTATCTTGACAAAAAGCGTAAACTTAGCTAAATTATAGCAACAATCGCGAAAGCGAGTTTTTTATTGAAGGATAATTTTATGACAAAAATTGCGGTAATTAAAACCGGTGCTAAACAGTATAAGGTTAAGGAAGGCGACAGCTTGCGTGTAGAAAAATTAGAAGCTGCTATCGGCTCCAAAGTTAAATTGGAAACTCTCTTAATCGCTGAATCTGATGGTACTAGCGTCAATCTCGGTAAGCCAAGTCTAGGCGAGTCTGTGACTGCGGAAGTACTCGAACACGCCAAGGCTGATAAGGTCAGCGTGATCAAATTTAAAAACAAAGTCCACTACAAGAAAAATGTCGGCCATCGCCAACATTATACCAAGCTCAAAATCACTACTATTGCTTAATAAGCACTAACTTAAAAGACCCGCTTCAAGCGGGTCTTTTTTGTATGTTATAATACTCGTATGTATTATCTCTATCTAGTGCAGTGTGCTGACAAGACGCTCTACGCCGGTATTACAACTGATCTGGCCAGGCGGGTGCGTGAGCACAATGAGAGTCCTAGCGGTGCTCGCTACACTAGAGCTCGGCGACCGGTGACTTTGGTTTATAGTCGTAAATTCAAAGATCGCTCGGCGGCGACTAAGGCTGAGGCGAGTATGAAGAAATTGTCACGAGAGGCTAAGCTGAAGCTGATCAAATAATGTGTTATAATGAGAGGGTAATTTTTAAAAACTCTTATGAAACAATATTTTTGGTTAGCAGTGTTATTGGTGATAGCCTTCGTTGTGTCTGGTTGTAGTTTGACCAAGTTTGGTGCGCAGCCCTCTGGACAGTCACAGGCGACACGTGAGATGGGCAAGGCGCTAGCGAGTGACAAGCCGGTAAAATGCGTGACTAAGACTGATGTGGCTGGTGTGCAGAGTGAGTCAACGATGTATATGGATCTGCCAACTAAGCGTGTACGTAGTATGACAACTGTGAAGATTGCTGGCAAAACACAAACAGTAAATGCTTTGAAGCTCGATGAGATGGTTTATAGCTGGAATGAAGGTGCTAGTGAAGGAGTTTATATTGATTTGAAGCAAGGTCTAGAACAAGCCAAGAATATGCCAAAGGGTACTGTGCCAGCGACTAATGTCGAAGCGCAGCAACTGGCCCAAGTCGATCCAGCTAAACTAGCCGAGCAGGTCAATACCACTTGTGAGGATTGGAAGCTTGATGAGTCACTCTTGGTTGTGCCAAAAGATATTAAGTTTGTTGATCAAATGGCCAAGATTAAGGAATTGACTGATAAAGCTCAGGCAGCGATAGAAGCGGCAAAGACGATGATGCGCTAATGATGATTTGGTTAAAAGGCAAAAATAAAACCCGCTATTTAGCGGGTTTGTTGTTAGTAAGTAGTTTGTTTAATATAGGGTATGTAGACAGTGACATTAACAAAGTTATCTTGAACATTGAGCTCGATTCTGCCACCGAGCTTGTTGGTTAAAAATTTAGCCAAGAAGCTGCCGATGCCAGTATTGTCGCCACCGCTGGATTTGAGCGGTTTTTCGAAAAAATCTCCAAGATCTCTGATGAAGCCTTGGTTGCTGATGGTGAAGATCCATTGATCGTCAATTAAATCAACGGCTAACTTAACTTGTTTATCGCCATTTTTGTGTTTGACGGCGTTATCAAGCAGGTTATGAAGTGTTAGCGTTAGCAGTTCGGGATTACTGAGGAAGTTTTTTTCTACCGCTTTGGCTGATTTGCTAAACTCAAGAAGTATGCGTTCTGGCTGATAATTTATTACTTCATTTAAAACCTCAGCTAGATTAAAAGTGCTGATAATTAGTTTGGCGCTTTTGGCTTCCAGTATTTGATTAATAGAATTAATGCCGTAGCTCAAGCTATTTTTGGCATATTGATTAATCTCCTTGATGACTGGTCGTAATTCGCCACCGGCTAATTCTTGAGAACTCAGCATTTTGATACCGAGCAGAGAGTTCTTGAGGTCATGGATAACAGCTAAGAGTACATGCTCTTGGCAATATTTGAACTCAATGAACTGAGCTTCTAGCTCTTCATTTTTTTGTCTGCTTTCGAGTAGGCTAGCTTTTAGAGCTAGGTTGTGAGCTTCAGCATTACTTAGCTCAGTTTCAATTTTCTTTCTATTGCCTCTTTCAGAGGCGAGAAAAGCGATGAGAACTACAATAGCTGCAAATAGAGCAAAGAAGGCAATGATAACTGGCAAGGAAGGATCTGTCATAGAAGACTCCTATAATAAAATTGATAAAAGAACTGTGTTTAATGCCAGTATTAAAACAAATTTTTGATTATTTGTCAATGATTAAACAAAAAATGACCCTAGTTAGGGTCATTTTAAGTGTCTAAAAGTTTGGTTTTAGTCTTTTTTGCGTTCACTACGGGCACGGTCGATTTCGGTCAGGGCTTGCTTACGGAGACGGATACTCTGAGGTGTGACTTCGAGGTATTCGTCCTCGGACATGATTTCTAGACCTCGTTCGAGGGTCATAATCATTGGACGGGTGAGCTGAATAGCCATGTCAGCGTTCGAAGAGCGCATGTTAGTCAGTTTCTTGCCCTTGATTGGGTTGACGGTCATGTCGAGGCCTTTGGCGGTATCGCCGATGATCATGCCTTCGTAGATGTCAGTGTTTGGTTCGATGTAGAGATTGCCACGTTCTTGAAGGTTGGCTAGGGAGTAGGCGAGAGCCTTGCCGGTTTCACCAGAGATCATGGAGCCACTAGCGCGTTTGTCGATGTCGCCAGCAAAAGGCTTAAAGCCGATAAATTCAGTGCAGAGAATGCCTTCGCCACGAGTATCGACGACGAATTCACCACGATAGCCAAGGATGCCACGGGTTGGGATGTGGTAGATGAGGCGGGTTTGGTGGTCATTAGGTTGCATAGTGACTAGTTGACCTTTACGCTTAGCGAGTTTGTCAATGACCATGCCGGTAAAGTCTTTGTGGATATCGATGGTAACTTCTTCGTAAGGTTCGACTTTGACACCGTTTTCTTCTTTGATAATAACTTGAGGTTGGGAGACTTGGACTTCGTAGCCTTCACGACGCATGTTTTCGAGGAGGACGACGATGTGGAGTTCACCACGACCGTAGACCTTGTAGTAGTCGCCGGCAGAGAAATCAATTTTGAGACCGACGTTGACTTTGAGTTCACGTTCGAGACGTTCACGGATTTGGCTGTTGGTAACCATCTTGCCTTCACGACCAGCAAAAGGTGAGTTGTTGACGAGGAAGTTAAGAGAGATGGTTGGTTCGTCGATTTTGATTTCTGGTAGTAGAGCTTGTTCTGGCTCGATACAGACAGTGTCGCCGATATAGAGTTCTGGGAGACCAGCGAGCATCACGATGTCACCAGCTTCGACCTCATCGACTTCTTTGCGAGTAGTGCCTTCAAAACTAAAAATCTTGGTTAAGGTACCTGCGATGATTTCGCCGCTGTGTTTTTTGACCAGGACTTTTTGACCTGGTTTAGCCTTGCCGTGATAGACACGACCGACACCCATACGACCGAGATAATTGTCGTAGCCTAGGTTGAAGGCTTGGAAAGTAAAGGGTTCGTCAGCTTTGATAGTGGCACTGGCTACTTTGTCGAGAATTGTATCAAGGAGTGGAGTGAGATCTTTGCGTTCGTCAGTTAGACTAGTCATAGCGACGCCGTCCTTGGCGATGGCAAAGACCGTGGTGAAGTCCATTTGTTCGTAGTTAGCGCCGAGATCCATAAAGAGTTCGAGGACGCGTTCTTGGGTCCAAGTCGGCATAGCGGCTGGTTTGTCGATTTTGTTGATGACGACAATTGGCTTGAGGCCGAGCTCGAGAGACTTGCGCAAGACGAATTTGGTTTGAGGCATTGGGCCTTCTTGAGCGTCTACGACTAAGAGTACGCAGTCCACGCTACGCAAAACGCGCTCTACTTCGGAGCCGAAGTCAGCGTGACCTGGAGTGTCGACGATATTGATTTTGGTGTTTTTGTAAAAAAGAGAAGTGTTTTTGGCGTAAATAGTGATGCCACGTTCTTGTTCGAGAGCGTTGGAGTCCATACTGACCTTGTCGTCAGTCACCATGCCGGTTTGGCGGAGGAGGGCGTCAGTTAACTTGGTTTTACCGTGGTCAACGTGGGCGATAATAGCGATATTTCTGATTTCCATAGTATAAAAAATAAAAGCTCCGAAGAGCTTATTTATGTATAATATATTTTTTGGTCTTTGTCAACTTGTTTGGACTGATAAATAATAATTGATTTTTGATCCTAATTTGGTATAATTAGGCCTATTATAACTAGCTAATTAATATATGCGTAAAGCGTTGATGTGGTCAGTGATTATCGCCTTGATTTTAGTAGTACTAGGCTCGATGAGCTACTTTAGTCGTAATGGCGAAGACTTGGTTAAAAAGGGTTTAGAAGATAAGGGTGTAGCAGTTGCTGATCTGCCTAAGCCTGATGAGGAAAAGACAGCCGAGGCTAGCAAAGAGGATCTGATTCAAGTGACTGCCTTAGAGCCTGGTGCGACTATTATTAGTCCCTTGGCTATCAGTGGCAGAGCGAGAGGTTATTGGTATTTTGAAGCGTCTTTCCTGATTGAACTGCGTGATGCGAGTGACCAAGTAGTTACTAGCACAGTAGCACAAGCAAGCGGTGACTGGATGACCGAGGATTTTGTGGATTTTACAGCGACTTTGAACTTTGCCCCGATTGGTAATGCTAGCGGTACTTTGGTGCTCAAAAAAGACAATCCGTCTGGCGAACCAGCACTCGATGATCAGCTAGTTATTCCGGTGATTTATTAAGGTCATGAGTAGGCGGGAGTATCTACGTTACAAAGAATTGACCAGGCGGCTAGTCTATAGCCGTCTGGCTTTTTTTAACCAGCATTATCAACTAGCTTGGCGACGAGTAGCTATTCGTGATCAAGTTAGTCGTTGGGGGTCTTGTAGTAGTCGCAAGAATCTTAATTTTAACTATCGTTTAGGTTTTTTGCCTCTGGAATTGGTGGATTACGTGGTGGTTCATGAGCTCTGTCATCTGGTAGAGATGAATCATGGCGCTGGCTTTTGGGCCTTGGTAGCCGAGGCCATACCAGATTGGAGGGAGAGGCGCTTAGCGCTCAAAGGTTATAAGTTTCAGCGATAAAATTAGCTAATATTGAATAATAAATAAGTATAATATTGACAATTTTATGATATTATGCTATACTTGACGATTACTTAGATTAAGTAAGATTATTTTTTAAATAAGCTATTTATGTCTGAATTGAATATTTTTGTTTTAATTAAAGCCAAAAAGAAGCTAATCATCCTGAGTACTTTGGTGTTTGTGGTTCTCGGTATGGCTGTGAGCTTGATGCAGCCTTTGCGTTATAGTTCGAGCTTGAAGCTCTTGGTAGTTCAAAAGGCTGGCGCGACTTATGATCCTTATGCTATGAGCAAGTCGACTGACTATCTCAGCCAATTGCTCTCTAAAGTGGTCTATTCTAACTTGTTTTTTGGTAGAGTGCTCGCTAGTGACCTGAGTATTGATAGTAATTACTTTGGTAATGGTATCAAGGAACGTGCTAAACGCTGGTCAAAGGCGATTAATGTCAAAAGTATCAAGGAAACCGGTATTATTAGCATTGAAGCCTATCAGCCAAATCGTGAGCAAGCAGAGAAAATTGCCAGAGCTACTGCATTGACTTTAATGACTCAACATGCTAATTATCATGGCATGGGCGAGGGTGTAATGATTCGTTTACTGGACGAGCCGATTACTTCTAATTATCCCGATCAGCCAAATCTACTACTTAATTTCTTGGTGTCATTGTTCGCTGGTCTTGCCTTTGGTGTGGCCTGGGCTTATTTGCAAGCTCCTAGTCAGCATCAAAGACAAATTCAGGTTAATTATCAGCATCATCAACCTGAGCAAAGCTGGGACGAGCCGATGACTGAAGCAACTGAAAGTTATCAAGAGGAAGAGGCTCCAGCTAGTTTTCCTTGGCAACAAGCTCAGTAATTTACATTGGAAAAGTATTACAATCAAAGTCCATTGATTCGTCAATGGACTTTCGTTGGTATATTTGCCAAAAAACAGAACTTTAACAATTCAATAGTTTCATTTTCTTTATAAGGAGTTACGATGAAGAAGTTTTTTTGGCTAGTGATCATAGTGATGACTAGTTACTCGGCTCGTGCACAAACTGCCATGGAAATTGATCCATGGACGCTGACGACTAATTTTAACAAGCCCTACTCAGCTGATTTTGCCAGTGATGGCATTGGTGTGAGAGGATCTTTGTTAATAACGTCAACTGATGAGTTGCCGGAATTCATGTCTTTTATATCTGAGCAAGAGATGTCTCTCGGCTTTGGTGTAACAGGTATGTATGACAACAATACTGGTCGCTTTAATGATGATCGGTATAGTGAGGGTTTGAGTGGTTATAATGTTGGCTTGATGTCACTACTATCTCTCACTAACTCTAGGTTATCCTTGAGTGTGAGTTATGGTCAGATGTTTGGTACTTATACCGTCAAAAGCGGATATAGACGAATGACTGAAAATAAATACCTGTCAGGTTTAGTGGAATATCGAGATTACAGCGGCCGTGTCGCTGGTGAAGCTTGGTTTCCCGCTTGGGGTGTGGTTGTGAGCGGTAATTTACCGCTAGAAACTCGTGAATTACCACTTTTTGGTTATGATGAATTTCAACATCGCCAGAGATATGAAGGTGATAATCTAAATGCTATTCACGGTCTAGCTGAAGTTAGTGTCGTGGACATTGGTTTCTTTGATGATGCTTTTATTACATCATTGAAGGCGCGTGGCCTGGGCGGTAAGTACTCCACTGATTATCGAAATATCCGGTATTGGGGTTTTGGTGGAGGTGTAGATGTGGTGGTTCAGAATACAACCGCTCTGTCGGTTGATCTGGATTATATTTGGGGTCAATGGCAGAGCAAGGCAGCGGGTATATATCTCGGCGTTAGTTTTAATGCTGCGGTAATTCCAAAAATTTGGCAGTAAAATTAATCTTTATAATAATTTCTTTTAGGAGGATGAAATGAAAAATGTTATTAGCTCTCTGCTAATAATCAGTACTATCGTAGCCTTAGCTGGTTGTGGTAGTAGTGGTGGTTTAAGTGTCGGTACAAAAAAGACTGACTTATTGGTTAAACAGCTCAATACGCTTAAGGATTTTAAGCCTAAGCGGACGCTGTATGCTCGATCTGACAATGAGGATTTTGAAGGTCAAGTGGACTCTTTGAAATCTGACAAAAAGTTGCAAAACTATGCCCTTGATGAGGGTAAGGATAAATTGCCTGTCGATATCTTTCAAAAAGATAAAAACGGTAATGAAGTCCCCTTGATGCGTATAGAAAAAGATTTGACTTTTTCTTTGCCAGAGGACGGTCCGATTGTTAAAAAGGGTTTAAAACCTTTAGGTTCGTTTGGCATACCAGGTTTAGTAAATAGCTTTGCTTTGTGTGCTGCAATCGATGCTCAGAGAGTTAGGGATCCTGATGTAGATGGCATTGTTGATTATTTGCCTTACCGTATCTCTATTCATCTGTTTGATGAAAATGCTGCTCAGGGTCTGCGAATGATCCATGTTGAGCGCAGTGGTGATATGAATCCGTATATGATTGAGCGAGATTTTGTAAATCTCGGCAATGGTGTTTATGCCATTGATATCAATCTGCGTGATGGTGATCGCTTTAACTTCTATAACCAAAAGGAGCAAAGAGCTGATCTCTCTAGTAATTGTCTGCGCTTAGGTGCGGGTGTAAAAAATCAGAGTGACTTTTTGCAAATTGTGAACGGTAAATCGCCGCTTCGCTCAAATACAAATGCAGTGACTGGTGCTAGGCCGCCTGTGGCAGCCAAGAAGTCAGGACCGAAACTTAATAGAGTACGTCTTCGTTACGAAGATGGAAGATTTATGGTGCCGGTAGCAGAAATTAAAAAGTGCCCCGAGCTCTATAATCGACTCAGGAATACGGTTGATGAAGATGGTCGTAGTGTGATTGGCCTCATGTCTAATGGACAGGTCAATAATATGGCGATACTAAGTAAAAAAGATTTAGAGGATTGCCCGGACTTGAAAAATCGATATGGTTCAAGTGCGAAAGTAATTACTAAGTCAAATTCTCCTAAAGAGTCTCGACCGAAAGAAAACTCTAGTAATAGCAATAGTTCTAGTCCTAGAGACGAATCTGATTCGGTAGTGGTAGAAAGCCAGAGCTCGTCTATACTCGATGGTATTAATCGAGGTATTAGATGGTTTCTGGATGCTATGAAATCTTATAACGATTAACAATAAACTGGAGGAATCATGAATATGTTGAGTTTAGTCAGCTTTCTGATGATAATTGCTATTATCAGCATGCTGATTCCAAAAATTCGTCAAAACGCTATTGTTATGAAAAATATAGCTTTGACGATTGGTTTGGTTTTGCTCTTTGCGCTCTACGGACGCTATGAGCACATTGTTGGTGAGTTTGGTTTGTTTGTTTTGGGCTTAGTTGCTGGTATGATTATCGCAGCTATGTGGCGAAACGGTGGTCATAAAATGGCTAACAAGGCCAAAACTGGTACGACTAATTTCTTTGGTAAAGTAAAATCTTTCAGAAAGAAAGAGGCTACAAAACCAGAGACGACTAAGACTGATGAGTCAGCAACTACAACTACTAAAGTTGCAGAGGCTGAGCCAGCTGTTATTTAATTATAAAGCTCCCTGAGTAATTCGGGGAGTTTTTTTATTGCAATTAACTTTGACCAAGCAGGGTATTTGTGCTTTAATTAGCTTATGAATAATCAAAAAATTACCAGTCCGGTGATGGTTAGTGCAGGTTTTTTGTCGGCTTTACTGAGCTTGTTTGTCCTCATTAATTTGCTTTGGGGCTATCAACTGGCTTTGTATATTTTGGTGGCTGTTTGTGCCTTGGGTTTGTCGTTTATTTATCCGATTGCGGGCTTGCTGGCTGTGACTTTTTTAACTTTGGTTTGGTCTCAGCATTTTACCCTCAGTCCACTCATTATCAATCAGACGGAGTATAAGATTTATTTGATTGACTGGTTTTTGGTAGCTATTTATTTTAGAACGGCTTTGGATTGGCTGAGAGGAGCTGAGCCTCGCTGGAATTGGGGGGATCGTCTGCTAGCAGTGTTTTTTGCTTGGGTGGCAGTAGTTTTTGCTTTGAGTATCGCTTTTTGGGATGCTAGCTTGGCATCAGCGGTGAGTTCGCTGAAGAATTATACTTTTTATCCGATCTTGTTTTTTGTAGCCTGGTATTATGGTCGCGAGCGAGCGACGGTGAGAGCGTGGTTGGAGTTTTTGATGGCTGGGGCGCTAGCTTCAGTTTTATTTTTTGTCTATGGTCTCGTCGCTGGACAGGGTTTGTGGACTGAGATTACGCCACTCTCTACTGAAGGCGCGCGATTTTTGGATTTTAATCATGCTTTTTATTTGTGTCTGGCTACGATAGTGGGTCTTGCTTATATCATTCGTCAGCGTGATGCTTTGGCTCGTAAGCTGGCTTGGCTTTTGCCACTGTTTGTAGCAGGTATTGTCGGGTCACTCATGCGTCATCTGTGGTTAGCTTTGATGGTTTACTTAGTTTGGTTTTTGATTAGCCTCGGTAATGATCGAGTATCCTTTAAAAAATTGATTGCTAAATATATAGCAGTGCTTGTAATGGTCGTGACGGTGCTGGCTATGATTTGGGCGATTGCGCCACAGAGTCAGTTGGCTCAAAAGATCAATGATCAGCAGGGGTATCTGGCTACTAGAGTTTTGTCATTATTTGATGATGGTGATACTAGTATTGCTTGGCGTAGTACGCTTTGGCAAACAGCGGTGAGTAATTTAGCAGAGCGGCCATGGATGGGTTTGGGCTTAGGTCAGAAGGTTTTTATAGATATGGGTTCTTACAAGGATTATGTGGAGTTACGTAATATTCATAATTCATTTTTGGCTATCTTGACGCAGTTGGGGGTACTTGGCATCTCTTTGCTAGCTTTGTTTGTTTTACATTGGTTCTATCGAGTCTGGATGACGAAGTCTAGCAACTCTCTAGCCTTGGTGATGCGTTATAGCACTCTCGGGGTGGTGATTTTTTGTCTAGTGGCCTTTTTATTTCAGCCCTACTTGGAAGCTAATTTTTTTAGTGTTTGGTGGTGGATATTCTTAGGTTTGGGACGCGCATATTATGAGGGTTCTCTTAGTTAATAAATACAATTTTATCAAGGGTGGTGCTGATAAGTACTTCTTGGATTTGGCTGAGCTGCTCGCTAGTCAACCCGGTGTGGAAGTGGCTAAGTTTTGTATGCAACATCCGAGTAATTTGCCAGATAAGTATAGTAATTACTTTGTGTCTGGTTTTAACTATGATCATTTTCAATTCAAAAAACTGTGGCAGTATCTCAGTGGGACTTTTTATAATTGGGAGGCGAGGCGTAAGTTTGGTGCTTTGCTCGATGAATTTGAGCCGGATCTAATCCATATTCATAATATCTATCATCATATTTCGCCTTCGATTTTAGTCGAGGCGAAAAGACGCAATATTGCTGTCGTGATGCATGTTCATGATTACAAGCTGGTTTGTCCAAATTACAAAATGTTTGCCCATGGTCAGATTGATGAGAGTTGTAAAGCTGGTAAATACTATCGTTGTTTTTTGAACAAGGCTTTTAAGGATTCCTGGACCAAGAGCTTACTTGTCACTTTGGAAATGTACTTACATCACAGTATTCTCAAGATTTATGAGCGTAATATTGATATGTATATTGCGCCGTCACGCTTTGTGAAGAATAAATTAGTTGAGTGGTCGGTGCCGACAGAGCGCTTGCGAGTGATTTATCATTTTGTGGAGACGAGAGATATTGCTCCGGTTTATAATCTCGGTGAGTATCTACTCTATTTTGGGAGACTAGACAAAGAAAAAGGCGTGGATGTGCTGATCCGCGCCATGGCTAAGTTAAAGAGTAAAAATAAACTCAAAATTGTCGGTTTTGGTCCGGAGCGGAAAAGCCTGATGAGTTTGGTTAAGGACTTGCAACTAGAGCGACGAGTGGAATTTGTCGGTCCGAAGTATGGTGAGGAGCTGGAGCAAATTATTGCTGGCGCTTATTTGATAGTGGTGCCGAGTATTTGGTATGAGGTTTTTGGCTTGGTGTTACTGGAGGCGGCGGCTAAGGGTAAATTTGTAATTGCTTCCGACATCGGTGGTATTCGTGAAGCGGTAGAGGCGAGTCGAAGTGCACTGCTAGTGAAGCCGGCTAATGTGCGTGAACTAGCCACTAAGATTGACTGGAGTTTGGCTAATGCCAAGGCTGTTAGTGACTTTGCGCACGAGGCGAGGGCTTTTGTGGAGCGTAATTTCCGACCAGAACAACATCTGTCTCAGATTTTGGCTTTGTATCAAGAATTAATTAAAAAGAAAGTTAATTAAAGTATATGCTCAGGTTGATGATGATTTGGTTAATGCTGGTTTTACTATTACCGCGACTCGCAATGGCAGCAGAGAATTATCCCAAAATAGCTAATTATTATTTAAACTTTTTTAGTACTAAGGATTATGCGGCTCTCAGTAAGTACGATTTGCTGATTTTACAGCCGGAGATGGGCATTAGTCAGGGGCGTTTTTGGCAGCAATATCGTAAGGCCAAGCCCGATGGCAAGCTTTTGGCCTATCTCTATCCAGCTAGTTTTTATCGGGAGGCTTTGTTTTATGATCAATTTGGTGTCAGAAGACAGTTGTTTAAAGAAATCAGTTGCGAGGATTGGTGGCTCAGAGATACTAGCGGTGAAGTGATTAGTTCTTGGCCACAGATGAGTGTGGTTAACCTGACCAAGAAAGACTGGCAGGAATATAATTTGAAGCATTTGATTAGCTCTTATAATTTGGCTAAGCGTTGGGACGGAGTGATGTGGGATTTGGTCGATAGTAAATTGAGCCGTTATTCGACTGAGCCGATTGATCTAGCGGAGAACAAGGCCTGTGGTCTTGTGACCAATAATATCGATCAGGAGTGGCAGTCGGCTATGGCTGATTTTTTGGCTCTGGCGCGAGCAAAAATGCCCAAGAAGATTATGCTCATCAATGGTGACTCTTTGCCGGCTTGGCAAAGCAAGATTAATGGTCGGATTTTTGAACATTTCCCTACTCCTTGGGAGGGGGCAGGGACTTGGCAGGCTAGTATGAGGCAGTATTTGCGAGCCTTGCCAAGACTTAATCAAGCTCCACAAGTCTATGTGCTTAACACACGCTACGAGGATAATGGCATCAGTCGTAATCAGCAAATGCGTTTTGGTTTAGCCAGTACCTTGCTTGGTGATGGTTATTTTGCCTTTGATAGTGGAGCGGAGAGTCACAGTCAGTTGTGGTGGTTTGATGAATATGATCTGAAGCTGGGTAAGCCACTGGCTCAAGCTAGCAATCTGACCGGTTCGACTGCGCTAGTAGCACCGGGTTTGTGGTGGAGGGAATTTGAAAAAGGGGCAGTGCTAGTTAATTCTAGTAAGATAACCCAAAAAACTACTTTGCCAACTGGAATATACAAGCGGATTAGTGGTCTTCAAGATAAAATAGTTAATAATGGTCAAGCTGTGACTGAAATAGAAATTAAGCCTATGGACGCTCTAGTTTTGGTTAAAAAGTAAAAAATTGTAATTCCATTAATTAGTCCTAAATCTATAAAATATTTTTGTGTCATCTCGACCGTGAGCGAAGTCGAATGGGAGAGATCCCTTAAAAGTTATTATTCTAATTTTGTTATTTAAGCGATTTCTCTCTTCACTTCGTTTCGTTCGAAATGACAC
>DBEB01000034.1:0-522 GCA_002293855.1 Candidatus Falkowbacteria bacterium UBA917 | reverse complement strand
TTCGTTTCGTTCGAAATGACACAAATTAAGGCTTGTGGCTTGAGACTCCAGCTGGAGTTTATACTCCGAAGTGGTGCTGGAATGACACAAAAGGCATAATGACTGCGATTGTATAATATTGGAATAGTGTCAAGTCTGTGGTACAATTAGTTCATGTCTAAAGCAAAAAAAACTATTGGCATTGATGCTCGGTTTTATGGTCCGATCGGTAAGGGTTTGGGTCGTTATACTCAAGAAATAGTTGATTATGTAGTAGCAAATGACAAGGCTAATGATTATGTGATTTTTTTGAGTCGCCATAATTTTACAAACTTTGTCGCCGATGGCAAGCGAGTGCGTAAGGTGTTAGCAGATCTGGCTTGGTACAGTTTATCTGAGCAGTTAATTTTTCCGAGCTTAATTAAGAAATATCGGGTTAGCTTAATGCATTTTCCTCATTTTAATGTGCCTGTGTATTGTCCGGTGCCTTTTGTGGTGACGATTCATGATTTGATTTTGACCAAATACCCGACAGTACGAGCG
>DBEB01000023.1 GCA_002293855.1 Candidatus Falkowbacteria bacterium UBA917 | reverse complement strand
TTGTTTTTGGTTTTTGCTACGTGAGCATATTCAGCATTTTGATCTCAGTCATCTACGCTCACTACTCACCAAAGAAAATTTCGCTCTAGTTGATTATCTTGCTGATGATACCGTGATGATGAACGAACAAATGTTATTACCCAACTTACACTGTTTATTTCAGCTTACAGAGGATTTAGTTACCGATGACTCTAGTGATCAGTTTGATTTATTATCTAAAACCAAGTCTTATATTGCCACCAGTCAAGCCAAGCTCAGAGAGCGTCAAGAGTTTTTTCAGAACTTAAGTCAGGCAGGGCGGGCTATCTATGTTTGGGGCATGGGTCGAGAGTTTCTCTATCTCTACGAAGCTGCCGGACTCAAAGCCTGTAATATTCAGGGCTTGATCGATACCAATCCTTTTAAACAATCCGAATTGACCGTTGCTAATCTCTCGGTTAGCTCTAGTGAGTTAGTAAAAAATATAGGTCCTGACAGCTATCTGCTCATTACCGCTATCGCTCACATCCAGACCATTCAAGCCTCTTTAGAAAAGCAAAATTACCACTTGAACTATTTAGCTTTAACTTAACTCTATGCCCGACATCAATCATCAGCCCTTAGTTAGTGTTGGTATCATGGCTTACAATCGACCTGAGGGTCTGAGGCAAACTCTAGACTGCATCACTGGTCAAAGCTATCGCAATTTACAAATTACCGTTTCTAATAATTGTTCAACTGATCCGGCAGTTGCCGAAGTTCTAGCTGAATATGCTGCCAAAGATAGTCGTATCAAGGTTTTTACCCAATCCAAAAATATCGGTCCAGGGGCCAATTTTATGTTCGTGCTAGATCAGTCTATCGGCGAGTATTATATGTGGGCGGCTGATGATGATTATTGGGATAGTCGCTTTATCGAATCAGCGCTTGATTTATTTACAGCTAATCCAGATGCTGTGGCGTCTTTTTGTGCTGTCAAAGAAAAAGAAAGTGGTCAAGTTACTAATTATCTAAAGCGTTGCCCGGCTCTCAGCTCGACTGATCAAACTCAGCGTTTGCTAGCCTATCTAGCTTGGCCGGAAGGCGCTAATACCAAGGGGAGTGTTCTCTATAGTCTTCATAAACGAACTAATATCGCTTTTTGCCAAGACATTGTAGCTAAATATTGTAACACCAAATATCTTGGTCCGGATATTTTTATGCTGTACCATTTATTGATTAGAGGTCGCATAGTCTTTTCTGAAGCTGTTCTCTATGAGGTTACTATGCGTAATATTAAACATGTTGGCCATAGCTACAAGCAAGGACAATTTTTTGGCGCTCATCTTTTTTTGATTCTTAAAAAAAGCCTCGACCTGCTGTGGCGCAGAGAGGTTTTTTACTATCTGGTTGTGAAAATTATCTGGCAGAGTGATTCTCCTTTGCTTTGTGTTAGCTATGCTCTCTACACTATATTACTAAGACATTTACATGCTCTGTGGGCTATAATCACTTGGCCGTTTAAAAAAATCCATGTTTAAAGTTAAATTAAGTCTTCCTAATAATGCAAGTCATCTGGAGCGTCAAAGTCCAGACTTTTCTTGTCGTTGGGGTGATTATCAATTTTTTATCAATGATGATTTGGCTGATTGTGATGCTTGGGTAGTCTGTGAGAGTTTACCGTCAGCCACATTAACCGCTATCTGCCCCAAGGACGCAACTATTTTAATCACTGGTGAGCCTGAGTCTGTCTGGCGCTATGATCGGTCTTTTGTCAAGCAATTTGCCCATGTAATTACTTGTCAGCAGTCTCTTCAAGGTGCCGGTATCCATCATACTCTACAGGGTCATGGTTGGCATCTCGGGCTTTATCAAGCTCACGAGCGAGGATTAGGCTGTGCCAAAAATTATGACGAACTATCAGCGCTGAGTACTATTCCCAAAACCAAACTACTGTCTATCATTTGTTCTAACAAACAAGATAGTCGAGGTCACCGTCAGCGATATGAGTTTGCCTTAGCGCTCAAAAAAGCTCTGGGCGATAGAGCTGATTTATTTGGTCGAGGTATTCAGAGCTTTCAAGATAAATGGGATGTCATGGCTCCTTATAAGTATTCAGTAGCGATTGAAAATTGCGCAAACGATGACTATATTACTGAAAAGTTTTATGATTGCCTTTTGTCTCATAGCTTTCCTTTTTATCATGGCGCTCCTAATATCAAAAAATATTTCTCTTCAGATGCTTATCAAGTGATAGATATCAATGATTTTTCCGGATCACTAGACCTTATCCAAAAAACTATTAATAATCCTTTGCACTATGATGAGCACTTACCCTCTCTACTAGCGGCTAAATCAAAATATCTTAACCACTACAACATTTTCCCACTACTCGTAGATTTTTTAACGGCCAACAAAGCTAGCTTGCCAAAGACTCAAATCAGCTTAACTGGTCCTAAGAGTGGTTTGAGCTTTGCTAATCGCTTACGAATTATTAAAGATAAGCTAAACAGCTTTAATACTTCAATTAATTACTAACTTATGATCATTGTTTATATTGCCGGTGGGCTCGGCGATCAAATGTCTCGTTACGCCCTTGGTCGCTACCTGAACAAGCTTAATAATATTGAGTTGCTACTAGATAACAGTTTTTATAGCAGTAAAGATAATTATGCAGAGTCAGATACTCGTAGCTTTGGATTAAATAATTTTAACATCACCGCTGCTTTAGCAACCAAAAAACAGATTGATCACTTAAAAACTAATCGATATTCATTACGCTTTGGTTGCCGTAAATCAAGTCATCTCAGTTCAGGCTCTCTCGCTGATTTGGTTAATAGATCCGTCACATCTGATCTCTATATCGATACTCGTTGTGGTTCTTATCGAGACTGGTCTGCTGTCAGAGCGGAGTTGCTGGCTGAATTTGCTTTAAAACAAGCTTTACCTGTTCCGTCTAAACTACAAGACTATTTAAAATCAGGATCAATCGTTGGCTTGCATTGTCGTCGTGGTGATAAGGCTAATAACCCAGCAGTCAATAAAATCCATGGCGTGTGCTCAGTTGACTATTATCAAGAAGCTCTGGCTCTTTTAGAAACTCGTCTTGGTGATTTTAAACTCTTGATTTTTTCCGATGACCCTGATTGGGTCAAAGGCAATCTAAGCTTTAAGCAAGATTATCAATTCGCTAACGATTACCAGCTAAGCGATGCTCAAGAATTAACACTGCTTAGTCAGTGTCAACATCAAATTACCGCTAACAGTGCTTTTAGTCATTGGGCAGCTTGGCTCAATACAAATCCTGATAAAATTATCATTGCCCCTCGTCAGTTAACCGCCCAAGCATCAATTGAGAGTGATGAGCTGCCAGCGACTTGGCTGAGGCTTTGATCTAGTTGTCAGTCAAAGAGTGTTTGTAACTTTTATGAGACTATTTTATACTTCCACATCATGGCCTAAACCTGTATCTATGTCTAAGTTAAGTAAGAAAATTAGCAAAAGGCTCAAGTTGTTAATAACTAATCACTTCCCGCATACTTTTTTTGACTATTTGGAGTCTAGGTTTAATCCTTATCCACCAACCCTATCAACGTCTGCTCAGTCTGGTTACTCGATAGTTATTATTACTGGTGGCGAGGATTTGCCGATGCTCAGATCGGTGCTTGAGTCTATCGATCAAGAGTTATCTGGTCAAAGGGCAGAGATAATTTTGATCGCTCCTCCAAATTTTCAACTTGATTACTCTTTGCAAATTCCTATTCGAATCATTGCTTATCGAGATTTGCCATTCCTTATGCCCTTGATTACTAGAAAGAAAAATCTAGGCGTTCGCTTGGCAATCTATGACAAAGTAGTTGTTATGCATGATTATCTCATTTTTCAGGCTGGTTGGCATGATGCTTGGCAACGCTATGGTGACCAGTTTGATCTTGCTGTCAATTGTATCAAAGATCAAGATGACTCTCGTTTTCGTGATTGGTTAGTTTTGGATTATCCTGGTGTCGGGGCTGGTTTTTTGCCTTATCACGCTGAAGCTACTGCCTATCAATATATCAGCGGTACTTATTTTGTAGTGAAGCGTGATTTTTATTTAGCCAATCCTCTGGATGACTATCGACGCTGGGGCGAGGCTGAGGATATTGAGTGGTCAAAACGCATTCGCGCCAAAACAACTTTTAAGTTTAATGATCAAGCGGTAGTCCGGTGCGCTAAATTCAAAGGTCCAATGTTAGTTTGGGCTGATAATAATCTCGCTTTAGAGAAAATCTTTAATTCTAAATAATATGACCAGTTGGCCAGGTTTCAAAGACATGCTTCATAAACGTAACCCCTTTATTGATGTGGTCTATGGTCGCTCAGCTTGCGTCGGTCAAGATATCTTAAAGTTGCGCTTACAAAAAACTGGTGAAAATATTCGCTTTATCAATCTACAAAAGGGGAGGTTAGACTTATTTTTTGATTGGCTCAGTGGTAAGGCTTATCCCAAGCCTAGTATTATCAAACCTTATATCTTGAGGCATGACCTTTTTGGTCTCATCAAGCAACAAGAAAGGTTAAAATGGTTTAATTATCCGGCTCCCAAGTATCTATTTCTTGATCTGTATTCTGAGTTAACTGATCAAAAATTTACTCATCGTAAGGAGGGCTGGTCTTTTGCTTGTCACTACAGCGACATTGATCATAGTGGCGACTTTGATCAAGTTTTCTCTAGCGACGGCTTATTACCAAAAGAAAGTTTTAAATTTTTCTACGATAAATTATTTGCTTGGTTTAATGCTAGCTATCCCGATCGACCAATTATTGTCGTTCATTATTCGGCTCGCTATGACGAGCGTCCGGAGTTCAAGGACAGAGTTGAGTGTCAGCGTCGAGCGCTCAGAGAACTAGCTAGCAACTACTCAAATCTTATCAATTTAGAGTTGGCTGATGAAGATTTCCTAGTCTTTCCTTATCATTATACTGACAAAACTCTTGTCAAAAGTATCAATCTGTGGTCTCACTTGAGTGGTTTGACAAAAGGCCCTGATAAATTATAATTGATGGCAATTAATCTATGATTAAAGCAATTCTATTTGATTTGGATGGCGTTCTGATCGACGCCACTGACTGGCACTATGAAGCTCTGGATAGAGCTTTGTCTATTTTTGGCTACAAAATTAGTCGCGAAGATCACTTCAAGATTTATAATGGCCTACCTACTAATGAAAAATTAAAACTTCTTTCAGAGCGACAAGGGCTACCACTCGGCCTTCATCCAATCATCAAAGATTTAAAAAGAAAATATACTAATGAGATCGTTAACCAGCTTTGTCGCCCTAGTCATGCCAAGCAATTAATGCTCACTCATCTCAGGGCTAATGGTTATCGACTCGCTTGTTGTAGTAATGCTCAAAAACATTCTGTGCTACAGATGTTAACCAGCGCTCAGATCGACCATTTTTTTGATGAGATTATCGGCAATGACGAAGGTTGGTTGCCCAAGCCTAGTCCAGAGATTTATTTGGGGGCTTTTGCCAGGCTCTCAATCAGCCCAGACGAGGCGGTAATCGTTGAAGACGCTCCTCATGGGATTGAGGCGGCTAAGGCTAGTGGCGCTCAAGTTATCGCTGTCAGAGGTTACGAAGATGTTAATTTGTCATTGTTTTATAATTTAAATCTGCTCTAAGTCTATGAAAAAGTTTAATTTACAAAACTATACCAAGGGCTGGCTAGTCGGAGATTTCGAACCTAATCTTTTTGGTAGCAAGGACATCGAAGTAGCACTCAAGCGCTATGAACAAGGCGCCAAAGAACTTGCTCACGAACATCGCCTTGCCACCGAATACACCATCGTCATTAATGGTGTCTTTCGGATGAATGATCAGATTATTGGCAAAAACGACATTATCCAAGTCGAACCCAATGAAATGGTTGAGTTTGAGTGCCTGCACAGTGGTGAAACTTTAGTCATCAAATCTCCGTCAGTGATGGGTGATAAATATCTCGCCTCTGAAATTACTGCCCCTAAAAAAGTTCTCAAAATCGTTGTGCCGATGGCTGGTCTGGGCATGCGTTTCCAAGAAGCTGGCTACTCCTTCCCTAAGCCACTCATTGAAGTCAGTGGCAAGCCAATGATCGAGTTAGTTATCAAAAATCTTAAACCAACTTGTCCTCACAAATTTGTTTTCATCTGTCAAAAAGAACATTACGAAAAATATTCACTCAACGAAATATTTAATAATTTAGTTGGTCGTGAAAATTATGACTGCGTTCAGCTTACCGCCACTACTCAAGGAGCTGCTTGCACAGTCCTAACTGCCATTGATTATATCAATGGCGATGATGATATTATCATCGCTAACTCTGATCAGCTCATTGATATCAAGATTGATGACTATATTAATTATTCTCGCCAGTCGGGCGCCGATGGCACGATTATGACCTTTGAATCCAGTCACCCCAAGTGGAGTTACGCTCGACTGGACGCGAGTCAAAGTGTCTCTGAAGTAGCTGAGAAAAAAGTTATTTCTAATCAGGCGACAGTCGGTATTTATTATTTCAAAGAGGGGAGGGATTTTATCCAAGCTGCTGGCAAGATGATGGCCAAAGACATCAGGGTAAATAATGAATTCTACGTCTGTCCGACCTATAATGAGTTAATCATTGATGGTAAAACCATTAAAATCTGGAATATTAAGCCAGAGCAAATGCACGGCCTCGGCACTCCGGAGGATTTAAATAAATACCTCAGCTTATCATCAGAGAATAAAGTTTAAGGCCAAAATAGGCTGTTTAATAGTCTTATGAATATCATTACTCATCGAGGCTTACAGCCAAGCATTGCTAACTTTCCTGCTGAGAGTTCTCGTCAGGCTTTTGACAGTCAACTCAAGCAGGGTTTTGGTCTGGAGTTTGATTTCAATCTTACCAAAGACAATCAAATTTTTGTCTTTCACGATACTGATCTCAACCGTATCACAAGGGGTGATAATCTAGCTAAATTTTCTGATCTAACTCGATCAGAAGTAGAAACTATTCGTTTGGGCGATAACGACAGTTTGTATTTCCTAGATGAGCTCTTGGATACTATTGAAAAAAGCTCTGCTCCTATGAGCGCACTCCACCTCAAAGGCCGATTTCAAGTTGACAATAAGTATTTAGATATTCTCATTGCCTGTTTAAATCGTCACCGCTCTCTGCTGGACCGGCTGATAATTTTTGATGTCACGGTGAAAACTGCCAAGTATCTCAAAAGTCATTTGCCAGCTCTTAACCTCACTCCCTCAGTTGCACATAGCCATGACATCAAACGTTACAACGACTGCGTTGGTGGCACTTTGCTCAGTATTGAAGAAGTTCTAGCTAACAAAGAGCTCTTTACTTGGGTCTGGTTGGATGAGTGGGATTTGACTGATCAAGACGGATCTCAGAAAAAGTTTTATACTGCTGAAGTATTTAATATTTTTAAAACAGCTGGTCTCAAGATTGCTTTAGTCACGCCAGAGTTGCATGGCACTTCACCGGGACTACTCGGTGGCGAAGCTCATCCTGAAGCCTCATCAGAAAAATTATTTGCTCGCTTAACAGAAATAATCACATTGCAGCCCGATGCTCTCTGCACCGATCATCCTCAAGAGTTACAATCATTAATCGAACTATGCTAGCAAAGATTTACTACAAATTGACCTATCTCTTGGCAAATCGTTTGCCTAGATTATTAATTAATCCCTATGAAAGATTAATTAATTCCATTGCTCATGATTTAGTTCGACCCGCATCCAAGGGCTGGTCTGTTGTCATTATTAGTGGTGCTGATGATCTGATAATGCTTGAAAAAGTTCTTAGTTCTATTGATCAAGAACTAGCTAATACAAGTGCAGAAATTATTTTAATTGCTCCAGCTAGTCTACGGCTAAGTAAAAAATTTGTCTTACCAATTAAACATTGTCCTTATCGTGACATCAGCTTCTTGCCACCACTTATTACGCATAAAAAGAATTTGGGTGTAAGATTGGCTCAGTATGACAAAGTGGTGCTCTGTCATGATTATTTGCTTTTTCAAGCTGGTTGGAAAGCTGCTTGGGATAATTTTGGTGATGACTTTGATGTTGCTAGTAATCAAGTCCTCCGGCAAGACGGTACTCGCTTATTAGATTGGACTGTTTGTGATTATCCAGATTTGGGTTTTGCGCTCCTGCCATATTCCAAACATGCTAACGATTATCAATACCTTAGCGGTAGCTACTTTGTAGTGAAGCGTGACTTTTATTTGGCTAACCCTCTGGATGACTATCGACGCTGGGGTGAGGGCGAGGATATCGAATGGTCTAAGCGGGTGAGACAAAAAACTATTTTTCAATTCAATCCATCTGCGGTTGTCATCTCTGCCAAATTTAAAGCACCTGATCCAGAGGCTTGGTTAGCAAATAGTTTAAAATTATCGCAACAGCTCGAGTTGGTCTAATATTATTTCTTATGAGCTTCTCTACTCCCATCTTACTCATCGCTTTTAATCGCCCGGTCACTACTGCGCAAGTTTTTGCTGTCATTAAAAAATTGCAACCAGATCAGCTATTTATCGCTCTCGACGGGGCTAGAAATCAAGCTGATCAAGTGCTTTGTGCTGAGGTTCAAAAAATTATCCAAGCAGTTGATTGGGTTTGCGATCTTCACTATCTCGTGCAAGAACAGAATCTTGGCGTTAAGCAGGCTGGTCCAACAGCTATCAACTGGTTTTTTGATCAAGTAGAAGAGGGGATTATTCTTGAAGATGACTGTTTACCTGATTTATCATTTTTTGCTTATTGCGCTGAGTTATTAAAACACTATCGTCACGATGAACGTGTCTGGCATATCAGCGGTGATCATTTTCATCACCACCAGATCGGCTCGGCTACTTATTATTTTTCCCAAATCCCACACATCTGGGGTTGGGCGACTTGGCGTCGAGCTTGGCGACATTATGATATCGCCATGCCAGACTTTCCTAGCTTTGCCTCTAGTCAAATTCTAAATCAATTGTTTCCTACTTATTTATCAAGACTTTTTTGGTTAGATGTTTTTCACAAAAATTATCTTGGCTTGGATAATGGTTGGGATTTTCAATGGAGTTATGCTCTGATGCGTCACCAAGCTCTCGCTATCAATCCCAACACCAATCTAATTTCCAATATCGGCTTTGGCGCTGGCGCTGCTCACGCTTCGCAAGCTACTAGTCCTCATGCTAATTTGCCAACTCAATCAATCAGTCTGCCTATCCGTCATCCGCGCCTGATTATAGCCGACAAGCAGGCTGATGAGTTTATTATGCGTAACAACTTTGGCGTCACTTGGCATAATTTTTTCTTAAAACATTTACTGAGAAGACTTGGTCTCTTTGATCTAGTTAAAAAACTCTATCACCGCTTTAATCTAAACTCCAAATAGCTATGAAGATTCTCAGTATCAACAAAGCTGATCGTGTTGGTGGGGCGGCTGAACTAGCCTATGCTCTCGATCAACAATTAATTACACTTGGTCATCATGTTGATTTTTTTGTTGATACTAAAGTCGGTGACAGTAGTTTTGTTAAGCACATTGCTCAGCCACGAGCTCTTTTTTATCTCTCTCATCTGCTCGGCACAGATATCGATTTATTTTTAACTGACCGCATCATTGATACACCTGAGTTCAAAGCAGCTGACATTATCCATTGTCATAATCTCCACGGTCACTATTTCAATCTCGAGACGCTCGTCAAAATGTCCCGACTCAAGCCAGTGGTCTGGACCCTCCATGATCTCTGGGCTCTTACTCCTTATTGTTCTCATTCTTTTGCTGAGCCTGATGCTGATGGCTTTTATACTTGTCCAGCTAATGCTTCTCGATCATGGATGAAGTGTCACCGAGCTAAGTATTTACAATCTCGCAAAGCCAAGTTGTACGGCGAACTGGGGAGTATTACACTTGTCGCTCCTTCGCTTTGGTTGAAGTCTAAATTAGCAAACAGTTGTTTGAGTCATCACTCTAGTCATTTAATTCACAACGGCATTGATCTGACCAATCGGCCTGATCGCAGGCAGTCTCAGTCACTTAGATCAAAGCTCAGTCTACCAGCTGACAAAAAGATCATCCTCTTTGTGGCTAGTGGCGGTAAAGATAATATTTGGAAGGGCTGGCCTTATACTGAAGAGGTCATTCGTCAGCTCTCTAGCCGCTCTGATCTTTTGTTCTTATGTATTGGTGGTGCTCCTATGGATAATCCTCCTGCTAACTTGCGTTTTGTAAGTTATTTAGATCAATCTGCCTTGGCCGAGTACTATGCTTGTGCTGATGTTTTTTTACTCAGCTCTACCGCTGAGAGTTTTGCTCTAGTTTTGTTAGAGGCTATGTTTGCTGGTTTACCAGTCGTCAGCTTCTCTGTGGGAGCTGCTCCAGAATTGATCACTCATCGTCACAATGGTTATCTAGCTAAGTCTTATGAGTCTAGCGACTTAATCGCCGGCCTAGATCAAGTTCTTGCCTTTAATCAACATCAACTAGATGATATTTTGCTTAGTAATCAAAAGCTGATTACTAAGAGTTTTTCATTGACCGCTATGACCAGTGCTTATTTGGAGCTCTATCAGAGTATTTTGACTAGTAAACAAAAGTAAGTTGAGTCTATGGGCAAGTACTTGTCTTTGTGTTAGGCTAAAAAAACTCTTACCAATCATTTAAATATATGAGTCGGATCTTGCTTAAGTTATTTCAATTAATTTTTTGTCGTAGGTTTTTCTATCCGCTTAATCGTTTTTTGTACCTGCTATCACTTCACGGCTTAGGCTATCTCAATAGTCAGGATTTTAAAATTAGTGGTGAATTATGGCTGCTGAATATTTTTTTTCGTGATACTAGTAATAAAACCGTCTTTGATGTCGGCGCTAATACCGGCGCTTACTCAGCTTTAGTCAAGAAGCTAAATCCTAATGTTTCTTTGTATGCTTTTGAGCCACACCCAATTAGCTATCAAGCTTTAAAGGATTGTTCTGCTGCGCATAATTTTCAAGCCTATCATTTGGGTTTTAGTGATCAGCTAGGCCAAGCTCAACTACATGACTTAAAAGACGGTGTTAATTCTGAGCTAGCTAGCCTCCATGCGCAAGTTTTTTCTAAGATCCATCAGCAAGAATCAGTGGCTTATACAGTAGATTTGGATACTATTGATAATTTTTGCGCCAATCAAAATATTCACAACATAGACCTATTAAAAATTGATACCGAAGGTCATGAATACGCTGTGCTGCGTGGAGCAACTCAGCTCCTCCAAAATGGCCGTGTCAAAGTTATTCAGTTTGAGTTTAATGAAATGAATGTTGCTAGCAAAGTGTTCTTGAAGGATTTTATTGATCTGCTTGTTGGCTATAGATTTTTTATGCTTTTGTCAGATGGTCTCGAGCCTATCAAGTATTCTCCGGTTAAGTCAGAGATTTTTGCTTTTTGTAATATTGTCGCTGTCAGAGAAGATTATTTGCACAAGCTAAATAGCTAAAACTTATCATTATCTATCATCAATATCTGGTGTCATAATTCTATTGGCAGCCTCTAGCCTTTGTGCTAGGCTAAAATCACTAGTTAATCCATCTTAAAAGTCTCCCGATATGTTGAGTCAATTGGCCCAGCGGACTTTCTTCAACATTAATATCTTTACGCCTGAGTACTTGTTTGGTACTTATCCGGCTACTGTCGTGCTAGCTCTGCTTTTTGTCTCTCTGATCGTAGCTACCTACTTCATCGGTTTGGATCTCAAGCACAAAAATACTTTACTGACAATTTTTATGATGGTGAGCGCCCCTTTCTTGTGGGCTTTTTTCTTTCAGCTTAGCTCTACGCTGCCCGCTGATCTCAAGGCTAGCTCTGCACCAACCGACGAAAATCTGCGTGACTCCTTTTGTCAAATGGATAAAACTCAAAATCTAGGTGGTATTTATTGTGCGATGGGGCATTTTTTGATTGAAGTCACCGATCTCGTCCCTGCTGATGCGCCAACTAAGCTTTTGTTTGATCCTAGTCTCAGTAACTACTCTAACCACTATCTGTACGGCCGACTAAATTTGGTTAATGATATTAATCAAGCTAAGTATCTAGTGATTTTTTCTCCACGACGCAACTGGTCACTGTCTGAATCAGGAAATTTTTCTCTTGATCAAGATGGTCGGATGCAAGATTATGGTCGTTGGAAGCAAGTCGCTACTTACCATCCTCAGATTCTAATTTTAGAACGTTTATGATTATCTGCTTACTACTCTTTGCACTATTAATTATAATACTGGGTTACGGTGTTTTGTTGTTCTTGCCCGTCTCTAGTCGTCAACCAGCACTTGCTCTGTCCTTTGCTTTGGGTGGCGGACTTATTACTTTTCAGCTCTTTGTCGCACGCTTTTATCTCCATCTCAATCTAGGCTACTGGTCCCTCTATCTTATTATCGCTGAAGCAATTGCTTTGTTTGTCTGGCATTTTTATCGCCGCTCTTTAGTTTGGCCGGCTTTTTGGTCTCGGCCCAATAATCTTTTGGATTCTATCCTGACCGGAGCTTTATTTTTGGCTGGCGGATTATCTTTGCTCCGAGTTTTTGCTCGTCCGCTGATTGACTATGACGCCTTGGGAGTTTGGTCTCGCCGTGTTCAGATTCTTTATTATCATCAAAGTGATTTATTTAATTCAGCTAGTTCTGTTTTTTGGTCCATGCTCGCTAAGCCTAATTATCCTTGGCATCTATCGCTACTTGCTTGGTTGCAAACCCAAGTCACTGGTCAATTCAGCATTAGTTTGATTAATTTTTTACCTTGGTGTTATTATCTCGGGCTCATCAGTACTGTCTATGCTCTAGTCAAAGAAAAGCTCAGTCGTTCTTGGTCGCTCTTTCTAGCTCTGCTCATCGCGACTATGCCATTAGTTTTTCAGCATAGTTATAGTTTCTACGCTGATTTACCACTTGCTTTTTATCTCGGCGCTAGCTTACTAGTCTGGCGTCGTTGGTTAGTTAATTTAAATAAGGCTGATCTGTGTTTAGCTGCTGCGCTCGCTGGCTTCGCTTTAACAGTCAAATCTGAAGCCATTTTCTTCGTCGGTCCTTTTGTAGCTCTGACTCTGCTTTGGCTCTGGAAACAGTCTTTGCTCAAAGCTCAAGCTCGGTCCTTAGCGCTACTTGGACCTGGTCTATTGTGGCTGATTTGGTTGGCTCTGCAGCATCTTGGCGTCAGTAACGTCGCTGCTGGCCTTGGCTGGCATCCGGAAGTCTTGTCAAAAATCAGAGATGCCTTTTTTGTAGCTCAATCTTGGCAGCTCTGGTGGTATCTAGTGCTGGTTATGTTAGTCTTAACTTGGCGTAATTTGATCAATGATAAACTATTTATTTTTAGCGCCACGTGGTTTATTTTATCTTTTGGTTGTTTCCTGATTCTCTACTGCTTCACCGAGACCTATCTCTATGCTCTTGATGATACCGCTTTTTCTCGTAATTTGCTTTTGTTTTTACCGCTTAGCGCCAGTCTACTCAGTGATGCTTTATCCAGCTGGTTTAATAAATCCTAGTCTATGTCCAAATTAAGCATTGTCATTCCAGCTTATAACGAAGCCTCTACTATCGAAGCTATTATCGCCAAGGTCCGAGCGGTCGAACTTTCTGTCACCAAGGAGATTATTATCATTGATGATCTATCTACGGATGGCACTAGAGAGATCTTGCACGCTCTCCCGCCATCTGATGATCTCATCCTTATCAATCAGCTCAGTAACCAAGGTAAAGGCGCCGCTGTCCGAGCTGGTCTAGCACAGGCAACCGGTGACATAATCTTGATTCAAGACGCTGACTTAGAATACAGTCCCAGTGACTATCCTCGCTTACTAGCGCCTATTCTCTCTGGTCAGGCTGATGTGGTCTACGGTTCTCGCTTCGTCGGTAGTGAGGCTAAGCGCGTGCTCTTTTATTGGCATTCTCTGGGTAATAAAATATTGACCACTCTTTCTAATATGTTCACTAATCTCAATTTGACCGACATGGAGACTTGCTATAAAGTTATGACTAGAGAGGTTTTGCAAGCAGTCTTGCCTCAGTTAACTGCTAATCGCTTTGGCATCGAGCCAGAGTTGACCGCCCGCTTCGCTCAAGGTAGCTGGCGTATCTATGAGGTCGGCATCAGTTACGATGGTCGCACTTATGCCGAAGGTAAAAAAATCAATTGGCGTGATGGTGTAGCAGCACTCTGGTATATTTTTAAATTCAATCTCCTTAAATAATTATGTTTATCTTTTGGCTCAGTTTTGCTTTTCTCTTTGGCTCTATGATGGGCTCCTTTCTCAATTGCCTAGTCTGGCGTCTCTATCACGATGAAAGTCTCTGGACTAGATCTCATTGTCCCAAGTGTCAGCATCAGATCGCTTGGTATGACAATATTCCTTTGTTTAGCTTCCTTGTCTTGCGCGCTCGTTGTCGCCATTGCCAAGTCCGCATCCACTGGCAGTATTTTGCTACCGAGCTAGCACTTGCTCTACTCTTTGCCTTTGCCTTTTGGTATCGCTTCCAAGGACTAAGTGACTTTATACTGATTGAGCAAATTAGCTCTTGGAATATTCACAGTTTGAGCTTGCTGCGCGACTGGCTGATCATCGCTTTTTTCTCGGCTATCTTTATCATGGATTATCAGTGGTATGTCGTGGCTGATGAAATCAGCCTACCAGGTATTATTTCCGTCTTTATCTTTAGCCTCGTATTAGGCTGGCTCTGGCCGGACTTGGCCGCTGCTTTTAGCTGGTCCAATCTAATCCTCGCTACTCTAGTCGGGGCTGGCTTTTTTTCTTTACAGTACTATTTCTCCGGCGGTCGCTGGGTGGGAGCAGGGGATATCCGGATTGGCGCACTGATGGGCGCTAGTCTCGGTTGGCCAGGTATTCTGGTCGGGCTCGCTCTAGCTTACTTTATCGGGTCGCTCGCTTCGATCTACCTGATCGCCGTGCGTCAGAAGCAAAGCTTTAGCTTCAAACATCTCTGGGAACCGGGTGAGCCGACCGAGCAAGCTATTATTCCGTTTGGACCCTTTCTGGCTCTCGGCGCTCTCATTGCTCTTTTTTATGGTGAGGCCATTATCACTTGGTATCAAAATCTAATTTTGTAAAATCATATGGATGAGCTTTTAGAAAGAACTGAATCAGCAACCAAATATATCTTTGTCGTCGGTGGTGTGATGTCCGGTGTTGGCAAGGGTGTTAGCGCTGCTTCTATTGCCAAGATCATGTCTAGCAAAGGTTTTAAAGTCAGTGCCATCAAAATCGATCCTTACATCAATGTTGATGCTGGCACTATGAATCCTGTCGAGCACGGCGAAGTCTTTGTGACTGATGATGGCGATGAAACCGATCAGGATATCGGTAATTACGAACGCTTCCTCGGTCAAAACATTTCTCGCGTGAATTACATGACTACCGGTCGTGTCTATCAGTCGGTCATTCAAAAAGAGCGCAATCTCGAGTACAAAGGCGAGTGTGTTCAAGTTATTCCCCACATTCCCAATGAAGTCAGGTCTCGTATTGCTCAAGCTGTTGAACAAACTGGCGCTGAGATTATGATTATTGAGATCGGTGGCACTGTTGGTGAATACGAAAACTTGCTCTTCCTCGAAGCTGCTCGTTATATGCACCTCGATCATCCTGACAATGTCCTCTTTGTCATGGTTACTTATTTACCGATCCCGTCCAAGCTCGGCGAGATGAAGACCAAGCCAACTCAGCACGCTGTCCGCGCTCTCAATAGCGCCGGCATCCAACCAGATTTCATTATTGCTCGGGCTGAAGTAGATATTGACGAGCCGCGTCGCAAAAAAATTGCCGTTCATTGCAATGTCACTAGCTCTGATGTAGTTAGTGCGCCCGACATCGAAACTATCTATGACGTGCCACTTAATTTTGAAAAAGAAGCCCTCGGTGATCGGATTTTAAAAAAGTTTAATCTACCAGCTAGACCCAGTGACTTGTCTGATTGGCGAGCAATGGTCGAGCGTTTCAAAGAGGCTAAGCGAACTGTCAAAATCGGCATTGTCGGCAAATACTTTGCTACCGGCAATTTCTCTCTGTCTGATTCTTATATCAGTGTTATCGAAGCCATCAAGCATGCTGCAGCATCCAACAACTGTCGAGCTGAGTTGACTTGGCTCTCCGCCGAAGATTTAGAAACCAAAGGCACTGAGTCACTCTCCGCTTTTGCTGGCCTCATCATTCCTCAGGGTTGGGGGAGTCGTGGTAGCGAGGGCAAGATCAAAGCTATTCGCTATTGTCGTGAAAACAAGATTCCTTATTTCGGCCTTTGTTATGGTATGCAAATGGCCGTCATCGAATTTGCCCGCAATGTACTTGGCCTGACCGATGCTCATAGTGCTGAGGCTGATCCTAGTAGCTACAATCATGTCATCCATATCATGCCTGATCAGGCTGAGCTGATTGCCAAGAAACAATACGGTGGCACCATTCGTCTCGGTGCTTGGCCTTGTCAAATAGCTGCTGGCACTCATCTAGCTCGGGCTTATGCTCACAAATTTGGTTCTCAAACTATCATTGATGAACGTCATCGTCATCGTTATGAGTTTAACAACGCCTATCGTGAACAGCTTATCAAAGCTGGTCTAACTATTGCCGGCACCAGTCCTGATGGCTCGATTGTTGAGGCCATTGAAATTACTGATCATCCTTTCTTTATCGGTACACAGTTCCATCCTGAATACATTTCCCGACCACTCGACCCGCATCCACTCTTTGTCGAGTTTGTCAGAGTTTGTTTAGAGCTTAATTCGCCTTCATCAACCACTCATTCTCTGCCTCTATAATATTTTTGTCCAAGTCGCTCAGGATCATCATCCGCTCCGCGTCATAATTGGTCGGGTTTTTGGAGAAATATTCAACAATCTCCGTTCTTTGTAAGCGTAACTTAGCCAGGCGCTTTTCAATACTAGCGAGCTCCCTCTGCAAGGCTTTACGCTCAGCGTAAGCTTCTTGTTTGCCTTGTTCAGGATTTTTGTCAGGCGTCTTAACAACATTGTTGCTAATTTGCTTTTCTAGAGCCTCGATATAGTCTTCATAATCTTGGAACTTTCTGCTAGCTGAACCGTCTTTGATTTCGACTAGTCCGGTAGCCAGTAGATTGGCAAAGGTCCGATCGTGACTAGTAAAGATTATAGCGCCATTGAACTTGGCGAGGGCCTGACCCAGCGCCTCCACTGTTTCAAAGTCCAAATGACTAGTCGGTTCGTCCATGACTAGTATGTCGGGCTTCGCAAGTAGTATAGCAGCTAGTTGCAAACGTGACTTCTCACCACCGGACAATACTCCGATTGGTTTCTTTTGGGCTTCTTCATCAAAGAGGAAGTCACTCGCCATTTTGAGTACCGCTTCAGTTTTGATCTCTGCCGCGGCCATGCGCCTGAGATAGGCCCAGACTTGTTCACTGCGGTCGAGTACCTCCAGACTGTCTTGAGCGTGATAGGCTAGTGTCGCTGCGCTGTACCAGTGAAAAGATCCAGACATTGGTAGTTGTACACTAGCTAAGGTTTTTAACAGTGTGGTTTTACCTTGACCATTTTGTCCTAGTATCAACAGTCGCTCGCCAAAGTTCATTTCAAAATTAATTTTAGCTAGCAGTGATTGCTCATTATAACCAATCTCCAGATTTTTTACTCGCAGAGCTAGATTTTTACGCTTCGGTACCGGTGGCAAGACGATCCGAGTGATACCAGCGGCATGCTCAATAGTAATTCTTTTTTCTTCGAGCTTATTGATCTTTCTAATGGCGGCTTGGGCTTGCTTGGCCTTTGATGATTTGTAGCGAAAACGATCGACAAAGCTCTGCAAGTGTTCTTGCTGGCGAGCTAGTCCTTCATTTTGCTTAACTAGGGTGCTTTGTTTTTGTTCTTTGAAGGCTAGATACTCTTCGATCGGGCCGGCATAATGATAGTAGCCACCTTGATAAATCTCTAGGGTTTCATTGCAAGTTTTTTTGATAAATTCACGATCATGGGAAATGATCACTAGTGACCCCTTGTAACTCTTGAGATAATTTTCAAGTAGCAACAAAGTATTTAAGTCGAGGTAGTTAGTCGGCTCATCGAGCAAAAACAGATTCGGTTCCGTTAGTAACATGGCCACGATTTTTAGTCGCATCCGCCAACCGCCAGATAGTTGCGAGACTTCTAGACCTAGTCGCTCCTCAGAGATTTCAAAAGCAGCTGCTAGCTTTTTAGCTGTCCATTCGGGCTGCTTGCTTTTGCGTAGTAGATAGGCGAGTGCCTGCTCAGCTTCCAGCCAGTCGTTTTCTTGTTTGATCGTGCCTAGTCTAGTTTCTGGGCTAATGATTACTTGACCATCATCGGCCTGCTCCTCATCAGTTAAGATCCGAAAGAGTGTTGACTTGCCAGCGCCATTACGACCAATCACGCCAATTTTTTGTTTGTCGTGAATGCTAAAATTAAAATCAGTAAAAATCTGCTGACGACCGTAGCTTTTGCTTAAGTTGCTTGCCTGAAGTAAAATACTCATAATCGCTTATTTTAGCCTTATCTTTACCAGCTGTAAATGGCTAGTCAGTATAAATGGGCTAACTACAGCCAATAAAAGTCCCTTAACCTTGACTTTTAAGGATGAATATGATATAATAT
>DBEB01000025.1 GCA_002293855.1 Candidatus Falkowbacteria bacterium UBA917 | reverse complement strand
GGCCTCGCGACCTATATAGTCAATAAAACTATTACTTTTAGACCTTTGCCAAGCCAAAAACTTAGCATTACTAAGTATATTGAGGCTCGTCGGGAGCAATGATAAGGACTAATTGACTTTTTTGGCTGTAATTGCTTTAATACTAGCCTAGTACTTTGAAATTTCTTCAACTTTTTTGGGAGTTTATTCATGAGATCCTCTATCGTGATCTTGGCTTTGGTGATCGGTTTTGTGAGCACTAAAGCGCAACTGATAACCGGTCAGTCTGGTTATCCGATTAATAATAATATTCGGCAATGTCCGGAGTTTATGATTTTGCTGAACTTAGATCTAGGTTCAGCGCCAGTTAATTATCAGGTGGCCAAGATTACCTTTGATGTCAGTTATAGCTGTCAGTTCATCAGTAATCCTAGAGCCTGTGATCCAGATGGTTACTTACCATTTGTAATGTATGGTCAAGGCACGCGTTATCCCAATAGCTCTTTTGCTGTGGGTGACACTGTGGAATTTAATCCACTGGAAGCTCGTCAGAGATGGTGGACTTTTCCAAATGTAGTGATCGATCGACCAGAGCAAAAAATTACTAATATAACTTTTTTGGTTGGTAAAGGCTCTGCAATCAGTCATCGTGGTTATTTTAATTTTTGTCAGCTGTATTTCCGATTCTTGAAAGAGAATTTCAAGATTGGTGATGTGATCACAATCTGGATTAATAATGTCCATGTCTATCAACCTGGACAAAGCTCCTACATTAAACTGCCGGACTTCAAGATTGATGTGCGACTGGATAATACTACAGGAGTTGAAGAAGAAGCCTTAGTTGATGATCTGGGTCCGTCTCAGGTATATGACATTTTTGGTCAGCTAATTGCGCCTTATGGTCAGTTAGAATCCTTGCCTAGTGGCAGATATTTTATCGTTACCGGCAGTGGTTTGAAGAGAAAAATTCGACCTTGGTTGCTCATTAAATGAGGTTTTTATCACAAGACCCGGGCTAGTTCCGGGTTTTATTTTTAGCTTTTTTGTGTTATTATAGAGTATATGTTGGGTAGATTAGCCTTTATTTTTATAGTGTTTACAGCTTTGCTGGCTCCTTTACTAGAAGTGAGTGCTGAGCAGTTTTGGGCTACCCGAGCAGAGTATTTGGTGCAGTATAAAGATCTCGTTAATCCAGTAGCGATGCGCTTATCCGCTGGAGAATTATTAAAAGTGCAATCTGACCCTAGAGTTAGCTTGGTTGAGCTAAATGTCAGTTATCAAAAGGCCAATTTGCCGAATGATTATTATATCAACAACCAATGGTATTTGAAGCGTATCAGAGCTGACAGGGCTTGGTCGCTGGTGCACGACAGTCCAGAGATGGTGGTGGCGGTGATTGATAGTGGTGTCCAAATCAGTCATCCGGATTTAAAAAATAATATTTGGGTTAATAAAAAAGAAATAGCCGGCAATGGTCGTGATGATGACAAGAATGGTTTTGTTGATGATATCAACGGCTGGGATTTTGTGAATAATGTCGCTGATCCAGCGCCGAAGTTCAAGCTCGGTTATAGCGCTGACGGTGTGGTGCATGGCACAGTCATCGCTGGAGTCCTCGCCGCCAGTGGTGATAATCGCACTGGTGTGGCTGGTGTGACTTGGAGCGCTCAGATTATGCCACTCAAGGCGCTTGATGATCGTGGATTAACTGATACGGTCAAAGTGGTGGCGGCGATTAACTATGCGGTGGCGCAAAAAGTCAATGTGATCAATCTGAGTTTTATCGGAGCGAACTACAGTCGGAGTTTAGAAGAGGCAATTCGTAGAGCTTACCAAGCTGGTATCATAGTAGTGGCGGCTGGTGGTAATGAGCTCGGTCAGGGCTTCGGTCAATCACTCACTGATAAGCCGATGTATCCAGTCTGTTTAGATGGTTCGGCGACGGAAAACATGGTGATTGGTGTGGCGGCGACGGACTCGCTCGATAGGAAGGCTAATTTTTCTGGTTATGGTAAGTGTATTGATATTGCGGCACCGGGTATCGGTATTTATAGCACTAGTGTCTACGCGCCAAAGCAAAACAAGGCAGGGGCAGAATTTGATCAGCTCTATGATGGTTATTGGTCGGGGACATCGCTCGCTGTGCCGATGGTGAGCGGGGCAGTGGCCTTGATTGCTCAAATCAATCCTTTGCTCAGGCCGGATCAGATCAAGGCTTTGTTGCTCGAATCAGTTGATAAGACTAGTTTGATTAATGATAGCTACGCGGATCGGATCGGTAGCGGTCGCCTCAATCTCTATGCAGCGGTCGCTAAGGCCTTGATGACGATTGGTAAGCATAAAAATGATCTGCTGCTCTCTGATCGCTCTGGCAATCTATATCAATGGCCAGTTAATGCCGAGGCTAAGAAGCTTGCCAAGTTACCAGTGACCGAAAACAAAATTTGGAGTCTAGGTGCTGGCTTTGTGACGAGTGCCCGCAATAAGCTCAAGATTATGGATAGTGCTGGCAAGACAGTGAAGGAGTGGACGGCTTTTGAAGATACTAAAGCCAGCTCGTTAGCTGTGGCAGTTGCTAATGTCAATGCGGATCAGGCCTTAGAAATTATTACAGCAGTCAATGTCGGAGGTCTTGCGCCTGAGATCAGAATCTTTGATCAAAACGGCAAGTTGCTTAATAAGTTTTTGGCTTATCAAACTAATTTTCGAGGTGGCGTCAATCTAGCCGCGGGAGATATTGATAATCTTGGTCGAGCGCAGATTGTGACAGTGCCGGCTCGCGCTGGCTCAGCTCATCTGCGAGTGTTTAATGAGCGAGGTCAGTTGTTGTCGCAATTTATGGCAGCTCCTGCTAGCCTGCGTGGTAATTTCCAAGTGGCGGTGAGTGATAACTACAGTAGCGTGCGGACTGAAGGTCGAATAATTTTTTATTACGCCGATGGGTCAAGTCCCGAGATCAAGGTTTTTAATAAAGACGGCGTACTGCGTCGGAGTTTTAGAGTTAGTGACGCCAAGAAACTGACTGGCTTGTCAGTAGCGGTGGCGGATCTCGATGATGATGGTCGAGCCGAGATTAGTTGTTTGGTGACTGATAAAAATGGGACAAGATTGCTGATTCATCGTGATAATGGTATTTTGTTTAAGAGTCTAGTTGTCGATACCAAAGTCATGCCCAATGTGAATAATCTAAATATTTTGAGGTTAAGTGCTAACTAAATCAAAGCCCATATGTCGCAAAAATTTATCTTTGACAAAAAAAATGTGTTGGTCCTAGGCGGGGCTGGCTTTATTGGTTCGCATCTGTGTGAGAAGTTGGCGGAGGATAATAAAGTAATCTGCGTGGATAATTTTTCTTCTGGCACTGAGAGAAATATTGATCAACTACTCTCGGATCCCAATTTTAAATTTATTAGACATGATATGTCCAAGCCGATTGTGCTCGAGGAGTTTACGGAGCTGGCTGACTTTCGGATTGAGTTTCAGGGTGTGCAGGAGATTTATAATTTGGCTTGTCCGAGCTCGCCGAAATATTTTAATAAGAATCGGATTTCTAATCTGCTGGCTAATTCCTATGCGGTTAAAAATGCTCTGGATTTGGCGCTCAAATATCAGGCGAAGCTTTTGCATTTTTCGTCGTCGGTGGTTTATGGTGGTCGGCTAGATGATAGTCACAGGGTGAGCGAAGAAGAGATTGGTTTGGTAGATATGTTATCTGATCGCGGGGCTTATGATGAAGGTAAACGTTTTGCGGAGACGATGGTCAAAAATTATCATGATGTTTATAATCTCGAGACCAAGATTATGCGAGTTTTCCGAGTCTATGGTCCAAGGATGCCGCTTGACGAAGGTCATATGATCCCTGATTTTATCAGTGCCGCTCTCGATGAGCGAGATCTAGTTATTCATGGTGAGCCGAGTTTTTCGTCTAGTTATTGTTATGTTGATGACTGTGTTAGTGCGGCGCTCAAGATGATGGAAAGTGCTGAGATTGGTCCGATTAATATTGGTTCGGATATCAATATTAATATCGAGGATCTAGCCAAGAGAATTATTGCGATGCTCGAGTCCGAGTCGGGGATTAGTTATGACAAGCCGATGTTATTTATGACGCCACTGGCTCTGCCTAATATTACCAAGGCTCGAGAACTGCTGGGCTGGATGCCGCTAGTAACCCTCGATAACGGTCTAGCTAAAACGATTGATAATTTGCGAGCGAGTAAGGGGCTGAAGTCGGTGAATTATTACTAAAATGAAAACGATTTGTGTCATAGCCGCCTATAATGACGCCCAATATATTGGTCGAGTGGTTAATGATGCCAAAAAGTTGGTAGATGAAGTGATTGTGGTTAATGACGGTTCGAGTGATGAGACGGTTCGACTGGCGAGAGAAGCTGGTGCGCTAGTAGCGACCCTAGCTATCAATCGTGGGCAAGGCTCAGCGCTGCGTCTCGGGACGAGACTAGCTCTCGATCGAGGAGCGGAGATTATCATTCACTTTGATGGAGATGGACAGTTTCAAGCCAAGGACTTGCCGAAGTTTATCCAAGTCCTAGAAGCGGGCCAAGCAGAGATGGTGCTCGGGTCAAGATTTATTGATCATAGTACAATGATGCCGGCGACCAAGAAATATCTATTGATGCCGCTGGCTCGATTTTTTAATAGCTTGTTTGGTATCCAGCTGACTGATCCGCAAAGTGGTTTTCGAGCCTTTAGTCGGGCGTCGGCGGCTAAACTCAATTGGCAACAAGACCGGATGGCACACTGTACGGAGATCTTGCACTTAGCTCATTCTGCCGGACTGGTTATTGTGGAAGTGCCGATTACGGTGATCTATCATCAATACGGTCAAAAATTATCAGGAGGACTAAAAATTATTAGTGACACACTACTAGCTAAACTAAATAAATAATATGCTTCAATCGTCCATCGCTTTAGTTATTATTATCCTGTTTATTTTTCGGCTGGCTTGGCAAAATTACCATCGCCAAGTCACTAGAGCGGAGTATAGTTTTTGGCTCAGTTTTTGGTTTGTGTCGGCCATGCTGGTTTTATTTATCAAAGACATTGATCGTCTGGTAGCGGCCTTGGGTTTTTCTGGTTCGGGTATTCAGATTTTGCTCTATTTGGCAGTGGCCTTGCTATTTTCTCAGATCTTTAGACTGCGATTAAAAATGGAACTAATGGAAAGAAATATTACTAAGCTGACTGAGGACAAGGCGGCGATAGAGTTTAAGAAGTCTAATAAGTAGTATGAAGATAGCTCATGTAGTCTGCTCTTTTCCGCCCTATCGGGGTGGGATTGGTAACAGTGCTTTGCAAATGGCCAAGTCGGTGCTCGCATATGGTCATAGTGTGACAGTGATGACACCGGATTATGGTCAGGATAGACGGCGTGATGCCGAGCCGGAGCTCGGCGCTGTGACTGTTAAGCGACTAGCTACTTACGGCGCCTACGGCAATGCTGCGTGGTTGCCACAGCTAAGTTGGCAATTGCGTGACTATGATATTGTGCATTTTCACTATCCTTTTTACGGGGCGGCGCTGGCTGTGCTACTTGCTAAACTGTGTCGGCCGAGCCTGAAATTGATCTTGCATTATCATATGGATAATCGTGCGCCGGGTTGGAAGGGGCTAGTATTTAAATTGTATAAAAAAGTGTTTTTTCCGATCTTGTTTCATAGTGCTGATTTTGTGACTTGTGCGTCGCTTGATTATGTCAATCACTCGGATATTGCCAAGTATCTGACAGCGCGACCGCAGAAATTTGCCCAAGTGCCTTTTGGGGTGGATAGTAATTTATTTCAAACTGGTGCTAGGCCAAGCGCTAGTCGGCAGTTACTCTTTGTCGGAGGGCTTGATGCTGCGCACTATTTTAAAGGCGTAGATGTCTTGATTGAGGCGCTGGCGCTAGTTAATAAAAAAACGACTGACTGGAGTCTAAAAATTGTCGGTCGTGGAGAGCTAAAAGAGCGTTATGTGGCATTGGTGCGGAGCTTGGGATTAGCTCAAAAAGTAGAGTTTGTGAGTAATGCGAGTAACCTCGATCTGGTAGCTGCTTATCAAGCGTCACGAGTGTTGATCTTGCCATCGATTAATCGTAATGAAGCTTTTGGCTTGGTGCTACTAGAAGCGATGGCTTGTGGTCGGCCGGTGATTGCTTCAAATCTACCTGGGGTGCGTAGTGTCTTTACCAATAATCAAGAGGGCTTGGTAGTCAGGCCCGGCAGTGCGCGGGATTTGGCTGATAAGATTAGTAAAGTTTTGACTGATGATGAGTTGGTTGATAGATTAGGTGTAGCTGGGGCGCAGCTAACCAGAGATCACTATAACTGGCAGCAAGCTGGTAATAAACTTAATGAATTATATCATCGGGTCAAATATACTCCGATTAAACTATGAAAATCATCATTGCTCATAATCTTTATCAACCTTTTGCTCGTGGTGGAGCGGAGCAGTTTAGTCAGGAGCTAGTCGATACTCTAGTTGCTCTGGGTCATGAGGTGGCGGTGTTGACGACCAAGCCGCGAGGCGCGCGAGTAGCTGATACTGAGCAGATTAAATATTTGCCCTCGCTCTATTATCATCTGGCAGAAGTACCCAAGGCTTTGCGTTTAGTTTGGCATTGGTACAATGTCAGAAACAGGCAGACTGAGAAGAAATTATCAAACTGGTCTTTTGCTCGTGAAGCAGATCTCATTATTACCAATAATCTACAAGGACTAGGCTTGTCCTTTGCCAGTGCCTTACAGAAGCAAGGCAAAAAGTGGGTGCATATTATCCATGATCTACAATTGCTACACCCATCAGGACTAGTGAATTATGGTCAAGAGTTTGTGCTAGCCAAGTCGGCTGCTAGTCAGTATCAAAACTTAGTCAAGAAGTATTTAGGCCAGCCAAATCTAGTGATTAGCCCGTCCAAGTGGATTCTGGATTGGCATAGGCAATATGGATTTTTTGAACAGTCACTCGCCATGGTGCTAGCTCATCCCTATCCACGTCGGCAGATGTTGCCTAGACAGGTGACTGCTGATTGTCAGTTCCTCTATCTCGGTCAGGTTGAGGAGCACAAGGGTGTGATCTTGCTGCTAGAAGCTTTTAAAAATTTTTGTCAGCAGAGCAAGGTCAAAGCACAATTAACTATAGCCGGTGAGGGTACGGTGCTTAACTTGCTGAAGCTTAATTATCAAAATCTACCGGTTAATTTTGTCGGTCGTTTACCAGCTCCCGGCGTGGCTAATTTGCTTGCTCAGACGAGTTGTTTGGTGGTGCCGTCACTGTGTTATGAAAACTGGCCAACAGTGATCATTGAAGCAGCGCTTGCTCAGACACCGGTGATAGCCTCGGAACTCGGTGGTAACAAGGAGTTGATTCACAATCAAGAGTATCTATTTGTGCCAACTGTGGATGCGCTGACAGCCAAGCTACTGTGGATGGCGACTAATCGTCAAGTGGTAACAGCGCCGGTTTTGCCAGAGCTATTGTCTGGTGAGGACTATATCAAAAAGATTTTGGAAATAATCGCTACCAAGTAAATTTGAAGACATGGACTTTGCCACCGGCCACTTTGTAGTGGTCGTCGGCTAGCAGTGAGAACTCGGTGATGAGACGACGCGCTTGCCACCAGTATTCATTGATGACGACATAGACTTGGTGGACGCCGACTAGTGAGCCGGCGCTTTTAATAGTATTTAGATCAGGAGTTTTAACGAGGCTGAGATAGTATTGATAGAGCGGGCCACCAGTTGGGATTGGATAATAAAAAGTATTGTTGTCATAGTATTTAGCAAAGCCATATTGGTGGAGAGCGGCAGCGCTGACTTGTTGGTTAGCTAGTACTATATAATCAGCTCCGGCAGCATCATCATTGATCCAAGTGACAGCAGCGAGGTCGTGAACAGAACTAGCGTAGCTATGAGAATTAAGATGAGCGTCTTGACGTGGATAGCTGATATAGAGAGTGGTACTTAAAATGATGCTAGTAACAATCGCCCAAGTAATCTTTTGGCGTGATTCGGCGGCGAGAACGAGTTGGATAAATTCGTAGAGGCCGATACTGATGAGCGGGAGCCAGAAGATAATAGCGCAGACGAGCATGCGGTTAGCATAATTATCGCGCTCGTAGTCGATGAGGAAATTAAAAGCAATGATCTTAGTGAGGAGATAAGCGACGATGAGGGCAAGTCCCTGCCAGAAATAGAGATGATAGTAATTGGCGTGACTAGCCTTGAGCCGACTATTAAAAAAGAGTCCGGCAAAAGCGAGGATGATGATGACAGGGGCGAGTAAGGAGGCCCAGGCAGTAGCGAAATTAAGCCAAGGGCTAGCGCTGTTAGGCAGAGTGATAATGAGCCAGTCTAGGCTGAAGTTACTGAGCCGTAGCGAGCTACTGAGATTGTAAGTCTTGTCGATAAAGAAAAAAGACAGGGGTAGGAGGAGGGCAGAGAGGCTGAGAGCAAAGCCTGTGAAAACTCGGCGATAGGGCAATGAACTAGTGTAGAGTTGTAGAGCGCTGACGGCAAGGAGAGCGGGGATACCGGCGACTGGCTGAGTGACGAGCGCGGCCAAAGCGAGGCTGTAGTTGAGTAGCCAGTTTTTGTTGTGACTGGACATACTGCTTGCGATCAGAGCAGTGAGAAAGAAGTAGGCGAGATTCTGAGGAGTGCTGATCAGAAAGAAACTAGTTAGAGCAGCGCAGATCAGGACGATGCTGAGCTGGGCGGCTTGTTTGCGGTCAAAGATGTTTTGGAAATTATGCCAAAAGATCGCTGGCAAGAGGCTGGCGGATAGAGTGGGGACTAGTAGTTTATCAATCCAAGCAAGCGGCAGATGGCTGAGTTTGTGAGTGACGATCTCTAAAGCGTATTGGCCACTGTAGTAAAAGGGCTTCGGTGAGACAGCGCCAAACTGGTCAATAAACTTGAGAGTGGCTTGATGGATAAAGGGGTCAAAGCCATAACCAAGCCCATAGACGATGACAGCGATGTGGTAACAGACAAATAAATATAGACTAGTAGCGGCTAGCCAGAGCTGGCGACCTTGGCTAGTGATATAGAGCAGGTTGAGGCTGAGCGCTGCGAAACTGACAAAGAAGGTCGGATGAATGACTTGCCACGGAGTGCTGATGGCTTCGCCACTGCGAGCCTGTATGAGTAGAGTGAGGCTAGTTAGCCAGAGAGCAAGGAAGATAAGCTCTGGTTTTAGGTCTTTGAGCTTAAAATCTAGTTTGGGTAGGGATACTGTGCTGTAGCGGTAGATGATGTAGCTCGCTAGGCTGGTGATGGCTAGGGTTAATAAGACCCCCAGAGAGTTGAGGGAGTAGAGCTTATAGATGAGCGCACCGCTGATGGATAGGAGTGAAATAATCAGTAATAAGGCTTCGCTGGCTGAGAAATTGTATAATTTGGCTTTAGTCATAGAAATACTATATAGAAAGCTTGCTGAAGAAGCAAGACTTTTTAAGATGGTCTATATGTTGTGTTAAAAGGCTTTGCCTGTGTTATAATATCCTTATGATAGAACTCTATTATCGATGCAAAACTTTGGTCGCTCGCCACTGGCAATGGTTTATAGTCGTGGCCTTGATGGCTGGTTTTTTTGTGCTCGCTAGCGTCTATAATCACGCCACTCAGAGAGCGGACTTTGTGAAATGGTCTAGTCCTGATGAAACGGCTAATTATTTCCTCACTAAGCTCTATGCGGAGACCGGCGGGCTAACTTATACGGATCAAGACAATCTCTATGCTCAGGGGATTATTATGCCGAGGAGCCTGCGGACTGATGGGTCACTGGTCAAGCCAGTGAGTTTCCTCGGTATGATCCTGATCTATGGTCAGATAGCTAGCTTTGTAGGCGTGGAGTTTATTCCTTATCTGACGCCGGCTTTGGCCGCTCTCGGGCTACTGTTTTTTTACTTGATTGTTAGGCGACTGTTTAAGTCAGAAGTAGCGCTAGTGGCGACAGTTTTGCTCTCGACCTTTCCGGTGTATTGGTACTTCAGTGCTCGTAGTATGTTTCACAATGTGCCTTTTGTGGTGTTGTGGATCATGGGATTGTATTTTGCGCTGAGAATGACGGAGACTCGAGCGACTTTGCAAGCGGACTGGAGTGGCGAGGAGAAAAAGCGTCATTATCTGACTTGGCTCTGGTCGGCGCTCGCTGGTTTACTAATGGGGGCGGCAGTGACAGTGAGGAGTTCGGAGTTACTTTGGCTCTTACCTCTGCTGGGAGTACTGTGGGTCTTTAATTTTTATCGTTTGGGTGTTTGGAGGCCAATGATCTTTGTCTATTTCTTTGCCTTGGCCCTCGCGCCAATTATGTTTTGGAATACAGTGCTTTACGGCGGGCCACTCGCTAGTGGTTATCCCAAGCTAGCGCAGTCGATCAGCGGCATTAGCTCTAGTACAGCGCAGATCGCTCAGGCCTCGGTAGTGGCTGATCATAGTAGGCTACAAATGGCCTGGGAGGCTTTGAAGCAAAGTGTCTTTACTTTTGGTTTTAATGCGGGGCACAGTCGGGACATGGCCTATCAATATATCTACAAGATGTTTGGCTGGCTGGTGCTAGCTGCGACTTTGGGCTTGGGGGCTTTGATCTGGCGGACTGAGGGGCGACGCAAAGATGATCTGGTTTATATGCTCGCTCTAGGAGTTCTGTCAGTCATTTTGATTTTTTATTACGGGAGTTGGGTCTTTTATGACAATCCTGATCCAAATAGCTTTACCATTGGTAATTCTTATACTCGTTATTGGTTGCCGATTTATCTGGGGCTCTTGCCACTCGCTGCCTTGATCATAGTACGTGCTTCTAACTCTCTGAAATGGCGACCGGCGGTGTGGCTGGCTCGAGTTTTGGTGATAGTGGCGATTGGCTATGCGTCGGTTTATTTCACGCTTTATGGTAGTGAGGAGGGTTTGGTGCCGAGTGCTAGGCGACAGCTGATTGCTCGTAATGAACTCAAGTCAGTCCTAGCTCTAACTCCAGCAGAGGCGGTAATTATCACTCGTTATCATGACAAACTGGTCTGGCCGGAGAGGCGAGTAATCATGGGCTTGCTAACTGATCAGCGGATGAATGAGCTCTATGCTGCCTTGGTCAAGCATGATGTGCCAGTCTTTTATTATAATTTTAGCTTCAGTGATCAGGATTTGGCCTATTTGAATTCCAGCAAACTAGCGCCACTAGGCATCAAAATGGACAAGATTCGGCAGATTACTAAGGATTTTACGCTTTATCAATTGAAAGTGGTGGAATAGCTTCGTCATTCCTGTGAAAACAGGAATCTCATGAATGGAACATATGGCCTAGGATCCCAGCGTTCGCTGGGATAACGAAGTAATGAGAGTAATCTCTTAAGACCCCTCAGTCCTACGGACAGCTCCCCTTGGTAAGGGGAGCAAATCTTACGAAACGCTCTAAAAATAGCTAATTTTGGCTATTTTTTTGATTTTGATGAAAAATTTGCTTTTTGGCGCCTCAGCTATTGACATTTTTGCCAATTTGTAGTAAGATGAACAATCAATTTTAAAAATATTAATAAATTAATTGATTTATGAAAAAGTTATTTGTAGTTATTTTACTCGCTGTAGCTGTCACTTTTGGCTTCTACGCTGTGCAGGGTGGTCTATCTAAGACCAAATCTTATTACGCTGGTGATGCTATTTACCACGACAATCAGCTTTTGGCTCTGTCTACTAACAGTGGCAAGCTAGAAATCTTCCGTTTGGAAGGCGCCAATCTCAAAAAGATTTTGGCTACTAGCCCGATTGGTTCTGGTTTTGATACTTTTAACAGCGCAACTTTTGCTAATGAAGCTGGTCGTTTGTACGTCTACGCTACTAGTGGTGCGACTTTGTTTAAGTATGATGCTGCTAGCCCAAGTCAGCTAGAATTGGTGGCTAGTGCCAAGGACAATAGCTGGGATTGGTTTGGTCGTGTCGAAAAGGTTAATGGTCAATTGGTAACTATCGGTAGTAAGGCGGTTAAGATCTGGAACAAGGATTTGCAAGTTGTTGATGCTTATGAAGTTATCAATACTACTAACCCTTACAATGTCCGTCTGTCTGCTGATGGTCGCTTTATCTTCAATTTGCAAGACAATACTATCAAGATTTTTGATCGTGAAAGTCGTAGCTATTTCCGTAATATTACCCTCAGTAACTACAATGAAAAAGGCAACAAGCAAATGTACTATGACAATGCTGCTCGGATGATTTATGTCATTGATGATGCTGGTGTCAAGCGTTTTGGTCTGGACGGTGGTCTTTACAAGAGCATGGCTCATGACAGCCGTTTTGGTTATGACGTAGCGAAGTCTAGTCTCGGTAACACTCTTTATATCTCTAATGGTACTAGCGTAGCTAAGCTCAGCATGGCTGATTTCAAAGTCCAAGCCGGTTTTGAAAACCGTGCCGCTGGTCTCAAGACTAGTTGGGCGATGGGTATTGTGCCAGTTGCTACTGACAAGGGTGATAAAGTAGTTGTTTTTAACAATGACAATATCGTCGTTTTGGATAGTAATTTGAAGTTGCAGGCTAAGGCTGTGGCCACTGAAGTAGTGGTTGATAAGGAAGCTGCTCTCGAAGCTCTTGCTTTGTCTGTCGACAAGTCTAGTGCTGCTCCGCTCTCTGCTGTCTCTCTACGTGGTCAGGGTTATTTCCCAAATGAAGATCTAAGTATTAGTTTTGCTGATCGTCCTTACAGCGCTCGTGCTGACAAATTTGGTCGCTTTACTACTATCGTCTATGTGCCGACTATTGATCAGTCAAAGACTGATATCAAGGTGACTGGTAAGCGTTCTAATTTGACTTACTCTATCAGCTTTGGTGTGCAGCTCGCTAAGTAAATCAAGCTTCAAAATTAATTAATAATTCGTATGCGTGTAGCATTTATCGGACAAAAAGGTTTGCCCACTATTACTGGTGGCGTGGAACGTTACGTGGAAGATTTGACCAAGCAATTGGTAGAAGCCGGTCACGAGGTCTTTGCTTATACTCGTCCGCATTATACTGATCCCAAGCTAACTAGTTACAATGGTGTAAACTTGATTAGTTTGCCGTCTATCAATACCAAGCACCTCGATGCTATTAGTCATACTTTGCTAGCTAGCATCCATGCGACGACTCAGAACTTTGATGTGATTCACTATCAGAGTATTGGTCCGGCGCTAGTGTGTTGGTTGCCAAAACTGCTTAATCGTCAGGTTAAGATCGTGGCGACTTTGCAAAGCCGTGACTACGAACACCAGAAATGGGGAGCGCTAGCTCAATGGTCTTTGAAGTTGGGTGAATACCTAATGTGTCTATTTGCTGATGAGATCGTGGTGGTGACTGAAGCGATGGTCCGTTATGTCAAAGAGAAGTATAATCGGACTGCCACTTATATCCCTAATGGCGCTAATCTCTATGAGCCGACTGGTGCTGATCTGATTGCTGAATGGAATCTCAGTCCAGATAGCTATATCGTGGCGATTTCACGTCTAGTGCGTCACAAAGGTCTATCCTATCTAGTTAAAGCTTTTAAGAATTTGCCGACGGACAAGAAATTGGTCATTGTCGGTGATAGTTCTTATAGCGATGATTATGCCGAGGAGTTGCGAGCGCTAGCTGCTAGTGATGATCGGATTATCTTTACAGGTAACCAGACTGGTGAGACTTTGGCTCAATTCTACGCCAATGCCTATTTGTTTGTGCAGCCATCTGAATCAGAAGGCTTGAGCTTGGCATTGCTAGAAGCGATGGCTCGTCGTCGGGCGGTGCTGGTCTCAGATATCACTGAGAACCTATCAGCAGTCGGTAACACTGGTTTTGTCTTTGCGACTACCAATGTGGCTGATTTGCAAGCCAAACTAGAGTATATCTTGGCTAATCCTGACATGGCTCGTGCTAAGGGTGAAGAAGCTAGAACTCGTATCGAACAGAACTTTAATTGGGCAGTGATTGGTCGAGAAATGGCTAAGTTATACGCTGAAACTGATCGCAAGGCGTGGATTGCTGCCAGTGCCCTAGAGGCCCGTTAAATTTGACCTTTTGACTGTTATTCAGTCTAGTGTCTTGATTTTTTTCAATAAAGATGCTTGACTGAATAACAGAGTACTTTTAAATTTATCAAATAATCAAAGGAGTTAATCGTGAAAAAGTTGCTTTTTAAGCAGTTTTATGTTCTGCTTGCTTGTCTCATAGCTTTATCCTCGTGTAATCATGAGGGTCCTATTCAGGTGGTCAATGCTGATCAGCTCAATCAAGTGGTGACTGATGTGTCGCCCTATAACGAGTTTGTGGATAATCCGATGGTGGATTACCACATTATGCTACCAACTGATGTCTTGCCCAACAATGTGTCTCAATTGAGTCCTTGGGTCTATGTATATAGAGCGGGCATGATTCAAAAGTTTGTAATCAATCCTCAGGATGTTTACAAGGATTATTATAATCACTACGCCTTTACGCTCAGTTTGCCGTTAAACGAAGAAGCAAATATCTTTGTTAATTATGGTAATCAGGCCTGTAACTGTTCCTATCCGACACCGCCTAAGGTGTGTGGTACGGATATCTTTGCAGTGCCATACTATGTAACTGAAATTAAGGGTCGAAAATCGGATACGGTTTTTGCCTTTCATCTCGGTCAGGCGCAGATTAAGCCGATTGATAAATCTATCATCAAGGCACTGGATGCTGAGATGAGAGAGCAAATTGGCTCAACGACTAACTACTATCGCTTAGTTAATCAGCATTATACTGCTGATGTGGGGGTCAGAAATGTCCGCTGGATATTTCCTGATGGCTATGTCTATAACTCTAGTATCGATGGTGTTGTAGAACATCGTCCCAAAAAGTCCGGTAATGTCCAAGTGACATTGACTGATAATTTGGGTAATGAACAGATGATTCAGCCCTATCCTTATGTCAGCAAGCGTTAGCTTTGCAAATGAAGTCTCGGAATAATCCGGGACTTTTTTATTTGCTTGCGACTTCTTGAAAGTGCTATGATTAATTGATGATTAATAAGAAATTGATAATTATTTTAATAATACTAACTTTGGCTGTAGCTTGGATTTGTTGGCAGATGAGAGCTGAGCCAGAACAGTCTAGAGCTTGCACTGAAGAAGCAAGGCTCTGTCCAGACGGCTCAGCGGTGGGTCGAGTGGCTCCAAGTTGTGAATTTGCAGCTTGTCCAGTTGAGACTAGTGAAGATGATAAGTCTAATGATCAAGCTAGTCATGATTTGGAAGTTAAACTAGCTTGGCCGCTAGCGGACGCGCAAGCTCGCGTGACCAAGAAGCCTTTTGGGATCAGGGTCAGTCCTAGTGATTCACCAGTCCAGCCTGAGCGTTTTGTCGGTTATCACAGTGGAGTGGATTTTGAGATTAAAGCCGGTGAAGAGGATCAGAGTCTGCCGGTAACGGCGATTTGCGCTGGTGAAGTCAAGCTAGTCAAATGGGTGAGTGGTTACGGTGGGCTGTTAATCACGAGTTGCGAGATAAATAAAGAAGCAGTAACGGTGCTCTATGGACATCTGAGTCTAGCTAGTATAACCAAGAAGCTAGGCGAGAGTGTACAAGTGGGCGAACAAGTGGCGACTTTAGGTCAAGGGTTTAGTAGAGAAACGGACGGTGAACGTAAACATCTGCATCTCGGGATTCATCGTGGCACGGCGACGGTGCTCGCGGGTTATGTGGCGACGGAGCAACAACTAGCCCAGTGGCTTGATCCAGTTAAGCTAATTGACAAAGACTAATGATAAGCTAGAATGAGCGCATATGATTTTGGTAATTGATACAACTGGTGCTAATCAAATTAATTTGGCGCTGCTTGCTAGTGGTCAGATTAAGGCTAGTTTAGAGATCCCGACTGAACGTAATCAGGCGGAGTTGTTGCTGCCTACTATTGAAGATTTTTTAAAAAAGCACAAGCAAAAGATGAAAGACCTAGAAGCGATCGAAGTGGTCAATGGTGAGGGGTCTTTTAGTAGTTTGCGACTAGGGATAGTGACGGCCAATGCGCTTGGGTATGCTTATGGTATACCGGTGCGTGATAATTCTGGCTTTGCGATGAAGGCCAAGGGCCTTGCTATCATCGATCCGATCTACAAAGGAGAGCCAAAGATTGGTGGAAAATAAGCTAAAATAGACAATTAATTAAACAGCCTGTGAATAACCGGGCTGTTTTTTATTGTCTGCAGGGATTTGATCAAAAAGCCTTTGTTTTTGGGACTTGGTCAATTGACCTAAGGCTCAAAGTGGGATAAAATGTAGATATGGGGGGAGGAGTGGTAAAAAGTGGGGAAATTTATGTTTATCGGTGAGTATAATCACAGTTTGGATGACAAAGGTAGAATGGCTATTCCTACCAAGTTTCGTGCGGCACTCAAAGGGGGTGCAGTGGTGACAAAGGGCTTGGATAATTGTTTGTTCCTTTATACCAAAAAAGAATGGTCCAAGATCGCTGAGCGCTTGGCTGCTTTGCCGTTTAACAAGGCAAATGATCGGGCTCTCGCTCGTCACTTTTTGGCGGGGGCGATGGATTTGGAATTTGATGCTCAGGGCAGAGTGATGCTGCCGGAGTATCTCCGTAGTTTTGCGGGGCTAGCCAAAAAAGTAGTCATCGCTGGTCTCTATAGTCGTTTGGAGATCTGGGACGAAGCTGCTTGGCAAGCCTATAAACGTAAGACCGACAAGTCCAGTAATGAAATTGCTGAGGCTTTGGAGGCAGTGAGCGCCTAGTATGTATACACATATTCCGGTAATGCTTACTGAGGTTTTGGCAGCTCTAGCGCCACGACAGGCTCAAAAATACATCGACTGCACCTTGGGAGGGGGCGGGTATAGCTTAGCTCTAGCCGCAGCAGTCGGTGTTGAGGGCTTGGTGCTAGCTACTGACCTTGACCCAGCAGCGATTGCCAATATGGAGCAGATCAAGCTCGAGCGGGGCTTGCCACAGATTAAAACTGTTCATAGTAATTTTAAAAATATTAAAGCGGTCGTGTCTGAATTGTATCCAGATCTTTTGTTTGATGGCATAGTGATGGACTTGGGCCTGTCATCGGCGCAGTTATCTGATCTAGAGCGAGGTTTTTCTTTTAATGGTCAAGCGGGGCTCAATATGGCTTTTGATGCTAGTGATGAGTCTGGTCAAACCGAAGCGATAGTTAATGACTATACAGAGCCTGAGCTCATCAGGGTGCTCCGTGACTATGGTGAAGAAAACTATGCTGGTCGTATTGCCAAAGCCATTATAGAGAGGCGTAGAGAAAGTAGAATTACAACAGTGGCCGAGCTAGTGGAGACGATTGCTACTGCGGTGCCAGCTATCTACAAAAACGATCGTCGCTTGCATTTTGCTACCAGAACTTTTCAAGCTTTGCGGATCGAGACCAACGGCGAGTTAGAAAATTTGCGAGTGGTACTCGCTGATGCGCTAGAGATTTTGAAACCTGGTGGACGACTAGTCGCAGTGAGCTTTCATAGTCTAGAGGACCGGATCGTCAAACAGTTTATGGTCCTCGAGTCCAAAGACTGTCTGTGCCCACCGAAGTTACCGACTTGTGTTTGCGGTCATCGGGCACGATTAAAAATTATCACCAAGCGACCACAAACAGCGAGTGACGAAGAATTAAATAATAATCCCAGATCAAGAAGTGCTAAATTACGCGTTGCGCAAAAATTATGAGCTATCAAGAGTCGAGTAAAAAACAAATTAATCTCAAGTCAATTAATAAGTCGATTGGAGCTTTGGTTTTGGTTTTGATGGCTCTGTATATTTTTGCGGTTAACAGTTTGTCGATTGCCGGCTTTGCACTAGCTGATTACAAAGGGAAATTAGAAGATATCAAAAGAGATAATAAGAGCTTGGAGGTTAAGATTAATAATATCCGCTCTTATGCTTATTTGACTCAGCGGGCGACTGAGCTGGGTTTGGTCCCCTTGGGAGAGATTAGCTATATTAATCCAGTCAATACAGCGGTGGCTAAGAAATAATTTATGGTGGGAGCGCAGTCTAGGGTCAGTAGGAGGACGGGTAATAAGCAAGATCGCATCAATTTTTTGGTTGCGGTTGTTTTTTTATTGGCTCTGGCTCTAGCTTTGAAAGTGGCTTATTTACAAGTTATCAGAGGTGATTATTATACGGCCCGAGCGGCTAGTATGCACAAAGTTAATACTAAGATTGAGCCAGAGCGGGGCAAGATTTATTTGAGTGATCGGACTAAGGAGGACGGTCTGTATCCACTCGCTACTAACAAAGAATATATTGCTATTTTTGCGGTGCCCAAGGATCTGGAAGATAAAAAAAGAGTGATTGATAAGGTCTATGAATTTTTCCGGGCAGATAGCATCCAAAAAGAAGTCGATAAGCTGCTCGACAAACAAGACGAAGAAAGCTTGATGCAGGCTCTTAACCAAGCTGGTCGACCAGAAGCAGAGATTCGAGCGGCTCATCGCCAGTTGCTCGCTGACTATGGTTACCAAGAAGCGCGCAAACAAAAAAGACAGGCTTTGATCGAGGCTAAAAAACAAGAAGTTTATAATGATTTGGAGGCTCGTTTGTCACGACCCAATGACCCTTACGAACTGCTTGAAAAAAAAGTTGATGCAGAATTAGCCAAGCAGTTTCATCTGGCGCTGATGTCTGATCTCTGGCAAAACGCTGGCCTTGATCCAGATGAGCTCAAGATTGAGAATAATAAAATTTACCGCACTGACAACGGCGCTCTAGTGCCGCTGATCTATGCTGGTATTGGTTATCAGAGTGAATATTACCGTTATTATATTGATAATGAACTGGCTTGCCATGTACTTGGTTATACAGACAATGAAAAGACTGAGGAAAATGGCGTTTTAACTCGTCATGGTCGTTATGGCCTCGAAGGCTTTTTTGATGAGGAGCTGGCTGGCCGTCAAGGTGAAGTGCAGGGTGAGCGAGGGGCTGGTGGAACTTTGATTGTGCTTGACCGTCAGCACGAAGAGAAAAAAAATGGTGATGATCTAGTGATGACCATTGATCGCTCGATGCAGTTTCAGGCGGCCGGTCTCGTCAAAAAAGCAGTGGAGGCTTATAGCGCGGACTCAGCGACGATTATCGTGATGGAGCCCAAGACTGGTGGGATTCTGGCTATGGCGTCTTATCCAGGTTTTGATCCCAATAACTATAATCAAGTGAAGGATGGCGCGCTGCTCAATAATCCAGCCATCTTTGATGCTTATGAGCCGGGCTCAGTCTTTAAGCCGATTACTATGGCGGCAGCGATCAATGACGGCAAAATAAATCCTAGTAGTGTTTATAACGATCCGGGGCAGATGATGGTAGAGGGTTGGCCAAAGCCGATTGGTAATTCGGATTTCTCTAGTAAAGGTGCTCACGGCACGCAAAACATGACTCAGGTGCTGGAAAAGTCGCTCAATACCGGTGCGATTTATGCGATGCGCACGATTGGCAAGGAGCGTTTTGCTGAATATGTCAAAGCCTTTGGTTTTGGTGAGAAAACCGGCATTGAACTGGAGGGTGAGTCCAAGGGTAGTATTGCTAACTTAACGACTAAAAAAATTAAGGAGATTAGTGCAGCGACTGCCTCCTTTGGTCAGGGTTTGTCAGCGACACCGATTCAGGTGATTACTGGTTTTGCGACTTTGGCTAATGGCGGTAAGCTGGTCAAGCCTAATATTGTCAAAGAGATCCGTAAAGCCGACGGCGATGTCTTGACCACGCCAATCACTGAACCGAGGCAAGTGATCAGTCCAGAGGCGGCGGCGATGGTGACGAGTATGTTGATCCGAGTAGTTGATGACGGTAAGTCTTATCGAACTTTAAAGATGCCTGGTTATTATATTGCTGGTAAAACTGGTACAGCTCAGATCTATGACCAAAGAGCGGCGGCTTGGAGTAATCTCTATAACCATACTTTTGTGGGTTATGCGCCGGCTGATGACCCAAAATTTGTGATTTTGGTCAGGGTAGCGAGGCCCCGAGGCTTTGAGTATGCCGAATCGACAGCGGTGCCAATCGCTAGACAAATGAACGAATTTATTCTTAAATATTGGCAAGTGCCAGAAAATAGGCGTTAAGAGTATATGTTTAGAAAGATTTTACAATTAAAATTAAAGCTACTCGCACGGCTTGTTTTGTTTAAATATAAGCCAAAGATTGTTGGTATTACCGGTTCAGTTGGTAAAACTAGTGCCAAAGACGCAATCGGGGTGGTGCTCGCGACTAAGTTTAAAACTAGGTCCAATATCAAGAATTATAACAATGAGCTAGGCTTGCCACTCACCATTATCGGAGCTAAGTCACAGGGCAAGTCGTTACTCGGCTGGCTAACTGTGATGATGTCTGCGGTGGTACTGCTTATTAAACGAGATAAAAATTATCCGGAGTTTTTGGTTTTGGAAATGGGTGTGGATCAGCCTGGCGATATGGATTATCTGAACTCAATAGTCAAACTCAATGCGGCGGTGATTACGGATATCGGTGTGGCGCATATTGCTAATTTTGGAACTGCGGACAAGATCAAACAAGAAAAGCGCAAGATTTTGGATACCCTTGATAACTCTGGTTTTGCGATTTTGAATTATGACAATGACAAGATTGCGGAGATTGGTGAGCGGATTCATGATCAGCGAGTCTTTGGTTATGGCTTTGGCAAAGAGGCTTTGGTGAGCGCTCATAATCTCGCTTATAGCTTTGACGGTGAACGAGAACTCAAAAATCTCAGTGGACTGAGTTTTAAAATTAAATATCAGGATGCCTATATCCCAGTCTTGCTCGATGGAGCGCTGAGTAAGCCGGCGGTGTACGCGGCGCTAGCGGCCGCGAGCGTGGGCTTTGCTTATGGTCTCAATGGCATTGAGGTCAGTGAGGCTTTGCGAAGCTTCCGGACAGCCGCGGGACGTATGAAGTTGCTCTCTGGTATTAATGGCGCGATGATTATTGATGATACTTATAACGCTTCAACACAGGCGACGATTTCGGCGCTGGAGACGATTGATAATTTTGATTTACCGGGTATCAAGCGACAGTGGTTAGTGCTCGGTGATATGCTGGAACTCGGTGAGGATAGTAAGGCTGAGCATTCAGCAGTCGGCAAAAAAGCGGCTGAGCTAAAAAATGTTCGCTTGGTGGTGCTGGGCGAGGAGTCACTCTATATCAGTGTGGCAGCGCGCAAAGAGGGCTTATCTGAGAAACATATTTATCACTGTAATAATCATCAAGAGATTGTGGAGTTACTGGCCAAAGAACTCGGTGATGGTGATCTAGTGTTAGTCAAAGGTTCACAGGGTACGCGGATGGAGAAGGTGGTACTAGGGATCTTGGCTGATGCTAGTCAGGCCAGTGAGGTGCTGGTTAGGCAGAGTGGGGAGTGGAAGGATAAGTAGAGTTATGACAAATTTTAAGAAAAATATTTTGCTGACAGGTGCAGGTTTTACTGCTAATTTTGGAGCTCCTTTAGCAAAAGAAATGTGGTCAAAATTACTAAATAATCCAAAAATGGCAAGTTTAGAAAAAATAAGAGAAAAACTTCTTTCTGATTTTGATTTTGAAAATGTTTATTCGGAAGTACTGAATGACGAAAATATAAGTGAAGAGGAAAAAAAATCATTCCAAACCATGATGACAGATACTTATTCTGACATGGATGAAACTTTAAAATCCTATGTTAATAGTGGTTTTACTGGACAAGGTTCCCGTTGTGATTGGGCGCAAGTGAATAAATTTTTAAGTTTTTTTATTAACGACACTTTACCAACAGAAATAGGTGCTCACTTTACCTTGAATCAAGATATTTTAATTGAAAGAGCGAGAGCGTACATACCACTAGGTATAACAGTAAGAAGGAATCGTGAGTACTTAGACAACTACTCCAATGGACAAATTAAAACAAATCAAAAAATTACTCTGCCCAATAT
>DBEB01000020.1 GCA_002293855.1 Candidatus Falkowbacteria bacterium UBA917 | reverse complement strand
TTTCTTGATTGATAAAGCTATTAATTTGTTTGGTTATAAAAAAACCGAGCAAGAAGTCAAACTGCTGTTTATTAATTTTGTTATCTTGTAAATCCTTCTGAATTAGCTTGAGGAATTCTAAAAGGCCATTTTGATAGTCTCTCATATTCTCTCATTATAGTACAAAGATAATATTTATGCCATGAAATAATTTAGCTCAAAACAGCCCCGATAATTTCGCCATAACCATTGACGAATTCTTGGCTGGTCATAGCCTTTTTACCTTCGGCTTGGAGCCGAGAGATGAGTAGGGCGCCACGACCAGTCTGAATGGCGAGTTGGCTGTTATAAACAAAGACCTTGCCTGGTTTGTAAGTATCGAGCTCTAGGATTTCTTTGATAGCTAGGATCTTGAGCTGACGGCCATTCATCCAAGTCCAAGCTGATGGCCAAGGCGACATAGCACGGATAAAACGATCGAGGTAAGTCGCTTCGCGAGTCCAGTCAATCAAGCCATCGGACTTACTGAGTTTTTTGACATAAGTGGCCTGGTTGTGGTCTTGTTCTTGAGCTTCGGCTGTGCCAGCTAGGATATCTTTGATGCTGGCGACGATAGTTTGACCGCCAAGCTCGGCAAGTTTAATGCTGAGAGTTTCGGTGTTGTCGCTGTCTGTGATAGCGAGACGACTCTGGGCAAAGATCGGGCCGGCGTCGAGTTTCGCTACCATGCGGATGATGCTGATGCCAGTCTCAGTATCGCCATTTAAGATTGGCGCTTGGATGACGGAGGCGCCGCGATAGCGTGGTAGGAGTGAGGCGTGGACATTGAGAGCTTCGTATTTTGGCAAAGCCAGAATATCATCGGGAATGAGTTGGGCGTAAGCGGCAACTATTAGGAAGTCTGGTTCGAGGGCGCGGAGTTGATCAGCGACTTGGCTGATCTTGGTTGGTTGTAGTACCTCTATGCCATGTTCCAAGGCAAGGGCTTTGACTGGAGTAGGATTGATGATTTGTTTGCGACCAACAGGCATATCCGGTTGGCTGAGGACGCAGACGATCTCGAAGCTGGCCTCAGCTAAAAGCGCCGCCAAAATGGTGGCGGCTAACTCAGGGGTACCGGCAAAAATAATCTTGGTCTTGGCCATATTACATCGTGTAATTATTGTCGGTGATTTTTTTGGCTTTATCAATAAAGAGAATGCCGTCGAGGTGATCGATTTCGTGTTGGATGACGCGAGCCAGTAAGCCTTTGGCACTGATATGTTTGCTTTTGCCGTCTAGCTCAGTAAATTTGACTTGGACGCTGTGATGGCGTTTGACCTGACCAAAGGTATTGGGAATAGACAGGCAGCCTTCTTCGTCAGTGTCTTTGAGGAGAGACTTTTTGGTTAGCTCAGGATTGATCATGATAAGCGGGCCAGTCTTGGTGCTGACAATAATGAGGCGAATGGACTGACTAACCTGAGGCGCAGCGAGGCCAATGCCGTCACGACTAATCATGGTTTCGACCATGTTATGAGCGAGTTTAGCGAGCCAAGGCGCATTAAAATCAGCGCTATCGATAGGGCTAGCAACTTGGCGTAGGATAGGGTCGGGATGAAAGGCGATTTTGAGTATTGGCATAATAGTATTATTGTAGTAGAAAATAGCCAAAAAATCAAGCAAGTTTGCCATTTGTCAGCTTTTTTTCTAAACTGCTAGGGTATGTTTTATTCTCTAGATGAAGAAGATAAAAAGCCCAGTAAAGAGTTTGAGGGCTTGGGAGCGATCTTTCAACGGCCTCGACCGGTCGCTAAAAAGGCGCCAGCTTATCCTTGGCAAGATTTTGCTTTGCAAGTGATCAAGGATTTGAGGATTCCTAATTTTAAACGAGGAAGTGTCTTTAAGGTTTGCAAAGATTATGACCGTATCTTGATTGAACGCTGTATGAATGAAACCAAGGAGCTAGCTAGCGGTAAAGAACAATGGAAGTATTTTTTTAAATTAGTGACACAATTACCAAAGTCGAAACAATCAACTGAGGCCCAAGTCGACACGGATAATAGCAGCGCCTAACCCCTGAGGATGTTCGTAACTGGCGAGCTTAACAGTTTTGTGAAAGCGATTAATGGCCCCAGAAAACATAGCGATAGCTGAGAGGCCTTGCTCATAATAAGTGTTGATGTCTTCGGCGGGGAAGTTATGGAGAAAGCGATAATCGTCAGTTTCAAAGCCATTGATGATTTGTTTGTCGTGACCACGAGCTGGAGCGAGGTAGCCGAGCGGTGAATCAGCTAGACGACTAGAGAGGTTGCTAGAAGCGATCAGAGCAGTGCGGCTGGGGTGAGCATGAATAATAGCGCTAATTTGAGCACCTAGTTCGCTCTGAGTGTAGAGTCCTTGAGCCGAAGGATAGATAGTGACAACTTTGAGCTTGGGGATTTGGTCGAGGAAATAGACCAGTGGTACGGCCGAGCCATAATCTAATTCTGCTAAGCTGAGCATAGAGAGTGGGAACTCAGTGCCGAGGCCTTGCTTCAAATGGTCGATGAGGGCAAAGTTGTTGTAGGCGCTGAGCTCGGTGGCCAAATCACCAAAGGCTTCAAAGCTAATCTTGAACTCTGGATGGAGGTTGATGGCTAATCCAGTGGGAGCAGTGATGCCGCGACTAGAGATGATGACGACGGTTTCGACTTGTTGATCTTTGAGATGACGAGCTAGGTCTTGATAAGCGCTGACTGTTTGACTGTAAGTTAAAAGCTGGTCTTGAGCGACATTAGGGACGAGGAGAGTGAGATTGGGGACGAGGGCGGCAGCTAGAATAGGCATATTAACCGATGATGTCACCTGCTTGGTAGAGCTGGAAGACTTTAACTGGGATAGTTATGACATTAGACACCGAATAACCAAGGCTGTCAAATACAGCTTTGGATTTGATAGGACGCAGTGTTTTGCCTTCGACGACATAGTAGCTAAGGCCTTTGTCGATTTTAACTAGCTCACCGTCAGCAAAGAGAAGTGGTGCGCCGAGTGGATATTTGTCGAGTTGAGCAGTTGTAGCCATGATTGGTTTTTTGTTTTTGAAACGAGCTTTGAGAATGGTGCTGTCAACAATAGGCGATTTGACGCCTTCGTTAATCCAAAAGATGCCACCGGTTTTTTTGTCTTGCATGAGGGTGCCGGTTGGATAGACTTCTTCGGTAGTGATGACTTTGCCATCTAGATAACCATTGATGTCATCAGCAGTGGCGTTTAAGACTTCTTCGGGATTGTAGCCGATTTTTTTGAAGGCTTCAGCTGAGGCAAATAGTCGCTTTTTGTCGTCGACTAATAAGTAAAGGCTGCCAGCTGGAGAGCGGACAATGGAGTATTGGGGGAAGCGAATAGCTAAGCCGGTTTCGTAGCGACTGAGTTCGGACTTCTTGATAGTCAAGACTTTTTTGATGTCAAAGCGGGAGGAAAAAGCGCCTTTGGTTAGGAAAGGACGCTTGCGACCGTTTTCGATCAGCCAAATACCGTTTTCGCCTTCGGCTCGGACTAGAGTACCATTTGGATAGCCTGATTGATTGGTAAACCAGCGATTCCAGATGCGCCAGAAATTATAATTGCCATTATAAACATGGGGTGTGTAGTTGTAGAGAGCGGCGGTAGCATTGTTGGCTGGAGTGACTTCGGTGATTTCTTTTTTGGTGCTGGAATAGGGATTGGTAAATTTGTAAGTCTGATTTTGTTTGTAAGTGTAGAGGTTAGGATTATCTAGATAGTCACGAAATTGCAGTGAGGCGCTGTTGATTTGTTTCCAAAAACCCTGCCAGCGAGGATTGCAGGCGGCACCATCAGGACAGCCATAGCCGGTGGCCCAGTCGAGTTGACGAGGAGTGGGTGGGGTGCTGTTTTCAACTAAGCTTTGTTCTTTTTGTAAGAGAACGAGAATGAAACGAGGATTAATCAGGTTAGTGACAGCGACTTTGTAGATAGCTTCGGAGGCTTTCATAGTGACGCCGATATTGTCGGTAGTGAGGTAACTGGCTAGGAAGCTGTTTTTGGACTCAAGGAAGCGCTGGATTTCGACTTGGGTCATGGTTTGCCAATTAGTGACATCATGATCACTGATGATGTAGTTAGGATTAAAAACCGCCTCAGCCGAAGCCGAGTGGGCAATTAAAAACATAGCAAAGCTTAATAGGATAAACTTTTTAGACATAGCCTTATTATAGAGGATTTGGGTCAAAGATGGAACTTGACAAAAAACGGTAAATATTATTAAATATTTTTAGTTCTTTGTGTTATTTCAAATCAAGAGGAGTGTAAAATGGAGTTCATTGTTATTTTTCTAGTGCCGCCTGAGATGATTTCTGCTGGCTTGTTGAATATTAAATTTGCTGTTTTGGACATGGCTGTGCCATTGGTGAGGCTAAGTTTAATAGAATCTGCATCTTCGATAGAGCCTGTAGAGATAAACTTTGACAGTATCATTAGTCAGTCTGTGCTTAATTTGCCAATAAGTACTGACACTATTAACACTGGTAATAATAGATTGCGAGAAAGAGTTCTGAGTAATCTTAATAAACAAAAAATAAGAAGCCAGCAGCGTATTACAGTCAAAAATTCTTGCTACAATCAGCGGATTCGTTACAATTAAAAACCAAAGCAAAAGCCTGATCAGATGATCAGGCTTTTTTTAATGCTTAATTAACTAGTTAGCTATTAGATAGGGACATTTCGATTTTGTCAGCAAAGCCGAGGTTGATGCTGATTTTGTCGCCGGTTTTGAATTTGCCTTCGATGATACGCATAGCGAGTTCATCCAAAATCAGGTCTTGAATCTTGCGCTTGAGGGGGCGAGCTCCAAAGGTCTGATCGTAGCCTTGGACAGCTAGATGGTCTTTGACTTTTTTGCCGATCTTGATGGTGATGTCTTTGTTTTTGAGACGAGTTTCGACTTTGGCGAGCTCGAGATCAACGATACGAGCGAGGTCTTCACGAGTTAGACTCTTGAAGACGACGATTTCGTCAATACGGTTTAAGAATTCGAGTTTGAAGTTTTCGCGTAGCACTTTATCAATCTTGTCTTTCATTTCAGTTTGACGAGCGGCACTAGCTTGCTCAGTAGTGTGACTAGAATTAAAGCCAATGGTGTACTCTTGGATAACTTCGTTGCCGAGGTTAGAAGTCATGATGATAATAGTATTTTTGAAGTTAACTTTGCGACCCTTGGAGTCAGTCATTTGACCGTCATCAAGAATCTGCAAGAGCATGTTAAAGACTTCAGGGTGAGCTTTTTCGATTTCGTCAAAGAGGATGACGGCGTAGGGCTTGCGACGGATCTTTTCAGTGAGTTGACCACCTTCGTCATGACCGATATAACCAGGAGGGGAGCCGATCAGTTTGGCGACGCTGTGCTTCTCCATGTATTCGCTCATATCGAGACGTACTAGAGCAGACTCGTCATTAAAGATAAAGTCAGCTAGAGCCTTAGCTAGCTCAGTTTTACCAACACCGGTTGGACCAACAAACATAAATGATCCAATAGGTTTTTTTTCTTCATTGATACCAGCTCGAGAACGACGAATAGCGTTGGCGACAGCCTTGATGGCGTTTTCTTGGCCGACTAAGCGCTTGGCAAGTTCTTCTTCGGTGCGAGTGAGTTTTTTGCTTTCTGATTCGAGCATACGTGAGACTGGGATGCCAGTCCACTTGGCGACGACTTTGGCGATGTCTTCGATGGTGATTTCTTCTTTGAGAATGCGTTGGCCTTTGGATTGGACTTTGGCTA
>DBEB01000018.1 GCA_002293855.1 Candidatus Falkowbacteria bacterium UBA917 | reverse complement strand
AATCTATTCGATTACTGGTGGGATTGTAAGATGATTTATGCGTGCTTTTGCTTTGGTGGAGTTAGTGGTGGTAATAGTCATAGTGATCGCTGTTTCGGCGATGGTTTTGCCAAATCTAAGTAAGGTTCAGGCGGATCATCAGCTGGAGGAGCAGTTAGGGATTTTGATTAGTGATTTGCGACTAGTGGCTGCTGACAGTCGAGCGGGTTGGAAGGATAGTGTGTATGGTATTAAGTTTGAGTCTGATCACTACACAGTCTTTCGTGGGGCTAATTATCAAGTCAGAGATCTAGATAGTGATCGTGTAGTTGATTTACCAAGGGGTTTGGAAATGGTGACTGATTTGACTGATGATAGTGATGAATTGTTATTTAATCGCCGAGGAGTTGCTCTTCAAGCCGGAACAGCTGGTTTTAAAAATCAATCTGGCCAAGAGGAATTAGCTTTGATTGATGGTCCGGTAATTTTTAAACAGTAAATATGATCAGAGCTAGGCGGGCTTTTTCAATTTTGGAGGCAATAGTGGCGTTAGCGCTATTTTTGTTATTGGTTAGTGCTTTGGGAGCTTATAGTAGTTTGGGATTGGGTCAATTGAGCGACAGGCAAAAGCTAATAGCAGCCGAAATTAGTAGTCAGGAGGCCTTGACTCTAGTGTCGTTGGTAGCTAAGAGGGATTGGTCATTACTCAATACCAATGTCAGTAGCCTCAGCTATGATAACGGTTTGTGGAACTTGGTTACTGATGATTATGAGCAAATTGGTGATTATCAAAGGAGTGTGATTTTAGAAAATATTTGCAGAAACGCTCAGAGTTTGGTAGTTGATTGCCCTGATGGAATCATTGACACTGATGTGTATAAATTGACAGTAATGGTTAAGTGGTTTGGTAGTCGTGGTGAGCAGAATCTGGAAAAAGTTTTTTATCTGACTAAAGCACTAGCGATATGAAGAGAAAAGCTTTTACGTTGGTGGAGATTAGTTTGTATTTAGCGCTGGCGGCTTTGATTTGCACGGGTGTTTTGTATTTTTTGATGGCGGTTAGTCAGGCTAAGGCTAAGTCAGTGGCAATTGATGAGGTGCAGGTAGTAGAAAGGTTAATTTATAGTGAGTTAAATGGCTTGATGCTTGCTGCTCAAAGCATTAACTGGAATGCTTCGGTGCTTGATGAACAACTCGGTTCCTTGGTAGTGATTGATCGAAATGGTCAGGCGACGACGCTAGCAGTTGATAATGACGGTGTTTTAACTGTTGGTCAAAACGCTAGTGAGCGAGCTTTAAATCTACCAGAGATTAGAGTGACTGAGTGGCGATTGGTCAAAGTTGATGATGAGACTGTAGAACTGAGTTTGGAATTAGCTTATTTGGATGGTATAGCGCCCTTGGGCTATGTGGCTAGCTGGACTAGGGTTTTTAGGCTTAGTAATTAAATATGATCCGGAAAAGACAAACAGCCTTTGTGATGATGAGTACGGTGCTAGTTGCCGCGAGCATGATAGCAGTGTTACTAATTGGACAGGCGACAGTACAAAGCAACGAGGCTTGGTCAACTAGAGCTTGGCAGATGTCAGAGACTCTTCGTCTAACAGCGCAAAGTTGTTTGGAGCTGACTTATAGAAGCTTGTTACTTAATCCTATTTATAGCGGTCAAAGCTTGTCGCTCGGTCGTAATTTATGTATAATTGAAGTGCTAAAGGAGGCAAATGACTATCAAATAACAGTAACAGCAAGTGATGGTGAGTATTATAAAAAAATTCAAGCTGGTGTTAGTATTAATGCCGGTGATTTGACTGTCAATAATTGGCAGGAAGCAGAGTAATAACTTATGTTTTTGGGCTCAAAGATAGGACTAGGCTTGGACGTTGATGATCTGAGTTTGGAATTAGTGGCGCTTGAGTCTGGTGCTGGTGCAATAAAAAGAGTGGCTGTATCGAGAGTGGTTTTACCAGTTGGAATAATTAGTAACGGTGTAATTAAAAATGAACAAAAGTTAGCTGAGGCGATTAAGCTTTTGTTTGCCAGCGCTAAGCCGAAGTCCATTAAACCAGCGGCAGTTGTGTTTGGTGTGCCTCACAGCCAGTTTTATCCGGCCTTGGTGGAGCTGGCTCTTACTGATGAGAAGCAAATCAAAGCAGAAATTTGGCGTTTGGCTCAGGAAAATTTGCCGGTTATTCATGATGATTTGGTATTGGATTTTAAAATTTTAAGTACTGAGCTTGAGAAAACTAAAGTTTTGATGGTGGGAGCTAGTCGTAGTTATTTACTGGCTTGGCAGAAGTTTTTGAAGGGGATAGCCATTGAGGTGGAGCTTTTTGATGTCAGTGCTTATGCTTTGTGGAGGGATTTGGAGCTGGATAATAAGACTGAGACGGTGGCAGTGGTGGATATTGGTGCTAGGAAAAGCAATGTCTTTGTATTTAATCAGGATCAACTAAATTATAGTTATGATTTTGAGATTGGATCTCATCATTTAACCAAGGTGATTGCTGATAAGCTTGCTATCAGCAGAGAGGAGGCTGAGGAGCAAAAAATAAAACGGGGTTTGGATAAACAATTGTTGGTAGCTTTGGAAATTGCTTTGTATGATTTTGCTAAGGAATTGGTGGTGGCTTTAACAGACTACCAAAGTAAAACTGGTGAAACAATTAAGCAAATTAAATTGGTTGGTGGCGGAGCCAAGCTAAAGGGCTTGGTAAGTTATTTGCAAGAAAAAATTCCACTGGCTGTTAGCTTGGGAGTGCTCAAAAAAATACAGCCCGGTGATGACACTTTATTTACTGAAGCAAGTGGTCTTGCTATAAGAGCTCTAAATCCTAGTCATTATGATCAGGAGCCATTTTTTGCGCTCGATAAAACCTTTGATAAAAATAATCAGATTAATAAGGTCGATGCGAAGTCTAAAGCGACTAGTGAGCTAGAGTTAAGTGATGAGCTCGAAGACGATCAGGGTCTCAAAAAACTGAAGAAGTTTAAAATGGAGAAAAAAATCTTGGTGCTCTTGATAGTGCTAGCAGTAGTAGCTCTAGCTGGTGCTTATTGGTATAGTCATAGAGCAAGGGCGCTGAATGATTCAGTGGAGACGGCTGTTCTGAGCTTTAGTCAAACTCAAAGCTTCCCTTATAAATTACCGATCGAATTAGAAATGGCTACTAGTTCAGCGGAGTTTGTAAGTGGTCGAATTATCACTGATCAAGTCGATCAGGCTGAGAGTTATGATCAGGCTTTGCTTAATTCTCGTAATAAGTTGCTAGCTAGTCTTGGTGCGGATGAGGAGTTGTGGGCTGAGCCACTCAATGAGGTGATTGATAAAAGTCAGTTGAATTATCCTTTGACCTTCCGCTGGTTAGCCTTTAATAAGGCGGAGTTGCTTAAATTAGCTCTTGCTAGAGTTGATAATTTAAATATTGATAAATTGCCCTATGAGTTTAATGCTATTACCAAAAATAAATTGGAAAAGACCGATAGTTTGGATAAATTATACTTGTATGGCGAGTTAACAATTTCTTTGAATCAAAAAATTAATAATGATCAGATTGTTGATTTGAGTTCTTTGGCGAGTAGCACTTTGGCTGTGACAACGACGGTTGATGTGGTTACAAGCACGCCTGAATTGGCTAGTACTAGCTTGGCAACTGAAGTGATGGTAGTGATTGGCAAGACAGAGACTGGTTGGCTCAATGCTCGTAAAGGCCCTGGTCGAGAGTTTGAGGTTCTGACCAAGCTTTATCCTCAGGAAACTTATCAATGGCTAGATGAGCAAGGTGAATGGTGGCAACTTAGCTTAGCTAGTGGTGAAAAAGTTTGGATTTTGTCTAAGTATGCGAAAAAACAGTAAGATTCTAGTTTGTCGCTACTAGCAAAATGTGTTAAAATTGTTTGATAGATAAATTAGTAAAACTATGAATAATAAATATTCAACTCGTGGTGCTTTTACGCTAATTGAGCTGCTCATTGTAGTGTCAATCATCGCTATAGTTGCTTCGGTGGTTTTTGTTTCGCTTGATCCATTGACTCGTTTTCGGGATTCACGTGACGCTAAGCGTTGGGTAGATATTTCGGCAATTTTGAGCGCGGTCAAGATTGATCAAGTTGATAACGGCGGTATGTATATGAGTAGTGTGGCTAATATGACTCCCGGTGAGGTTTATATGTTGGTTGATGGTACTCCAAGCTCGCCAAACTGTGTGACAGCTAATAGTTTTTGTGATGTGCCAGTGACCACTGGATCATCGGTCTCTGATCACTGTTTGGATGCTTCGGAGTTAGTGACTCAGGGCTATCTAGGTACAGTGCCGGTAAGTCCTAAGGGTAATTATGCTTGGACTAAGAATATTACTGGTTATACAATCGAGAAAAGCAGTACTGGTATTTTGACAGTCAGGGCTTGTGAGTCAGAAAATGCTGCTGAAATTAAGGCGTCTAGATAAGTTTTAGACAGTTCGGTAAGACTATATAAATATGGCCGAGAAGAAAAAAGTAGTTGTTGATACTTTGATTATTTCCGATGTTCACTTGGGTTATGAGTTTTCTCGTCCGCAAAAGCTGATTGAAACTTTGGCTTTGTATGATTTTAAGCAACTGATTTTGAATGGTGATATTTTTGATGATTTGAATTTTAAGCGTCTCAATAGTGATCACTGGGAAGTGCTGTCTTTGATCAGGCAATTGACCAAGACTCATAAAGTGGTGTGGGTGATTGGTAATCATGATGGACAGGCTAATATCTTGTCTCGTTTGATCGGTGTGCATGTCCACAATCAGTACATCTGGGCTTCGGGAGGTAAGAGATACCTAGCGATTCATGGCCACCAGTTTGATCGTTTTATTTCTAAAAATGTGATTGTTGGAGCTCTAGCTAGCGCTGTTTATAACTTGATTAAGAAATTTGATCATGGTGATGGTGGTGGAGCTTTGATTAGTTGGATCAGAGAAAATAATCGGAGCTGGTTGCGTTTATCTGATGAAGTGGCTAGTAAGTCGGTAGCTTATGGTAAGATGCGTGGTGTGGATACGGTTTTTTGTGGCCATACGCACATAGCTCGAGAAGATAAAATCAGTGGTTTGAATTATTACAATAGTGGCTGTTGGGTGGAGTCGCCATCACATCTGATTACCATTACTGGTAAAACTGTTAGCTTGGTGGCTATCGATTAGTTGTTGATTAAAATTGATTAAATTAAAAAAAACTTCTAGCTGGGCTAGAAGTTTTTTAGCTTAGAAGCTAAAGAAATTGGTTTTGATAGGTTCTTTACCCAAGGCGATGCGATGCGCTTGTTCAAGATCGCTGTCAGCTGTAACTAGAGAGGAGATAGCATTAGCCATATTAATAGCCTCGCTGAGGTTTTTTTGGTGGATGTTGCGACCAGTGGCATTGCCACGAGCGCCGGCTTTGATTTGATCTTGGAGGGTTTTGAGAAATTTTTTGACTTCAGTGGACTCGCCACCAGAAAAAATTACTCCAGTGTTACCAGCAGCATTGATAATAGCTTGTAATTTGTCTTTGGTCGGACTATCTGGGTAATTGATTTTGACAAAGTCAGCACCGAGTGAAGCAGCGATACCAGCGGCACCGGCGAGCAGTTGGGCGTCCTTGGGTTTTTTGATAGCTTGGCCACGTAGATAGATCCAAAGTACGGCTAATAAGCCATGTTGGTGAGCATCATAGATGAGACGGCCGGCTTCGGCGAGCATTTGATCTTCAAAGGCGCTGCCCGGATAGAGAGTATAGCCAACTCCGACGATAGATAGTCGAGAGTTTTTTTTGAAAGCAACGACTTGTTCGATAGTGTTGAGTGCGGTGCTGAGAGGATCTTTGCTGGCTGTTGGCAAAAGGTCGGTTTTGGAATTAAGCTTAATTAGGTAATTGACGTTGCGATAGTTATGAGCGTGATTGGCGATTAGGCCCATCTGAGCGGCAAAGACTCCGATCTGTGAGCGACTAGCGATACGGAAAAGGTGTTCAGGGTGATTGTCATCAGTGGCGATGCCTGCTCCACAGAAGTCGTTATTGAGATGTTCTATTTTTTGGTCACCAGCAAAAAGCATGAGACGACCAGTGCCTTTGGTGGCTCGCTTGAAATTATGCAGATAGTTAGAACGGGCTTGGTTTGGTACAGTGAGAGGAATGTTGATTTTCATATGAGCTGATTATAGCATATTAATTTAAAATTTAAAATTTAAAAACCAAACTATGACTGAGTGAAATTGTTTTGAAATTTGAAATTTTAAATTGGAAATTATTAGAAACTGTGTTATTATTAAGCTGATAAATAATAAAAATATGAAAAAAATCAGTTTATTGCTAATGATCTGCATGCTTTTGGCTAGTCCTAGTTTGACGCTAGCTAGTGAGAGTGAGGGCGTGATTAATAGTGCCTATCGCTATGCTTGGAGTGATAAGATTGGTTTGATTGATTTGTCCAATGTCAAAATACTTGATGACCAGCTCAAGGGTACTGCTAGTACTGTAGCTATGGGTCAGGTTAGTTTTGATGACCCATCGTTTAAAGTGAAAAATGACGGAGCTGGTAACTTGAGTGGTTCGGCTTATGGTATTCAAACTGGTTTAATTAACTTTGCTGGAGTTAAGATTGGTGCTGATGGTTACTTTAGTGGTGTGGCTGATGGTAGTTTTAGTACTGGCAAGATTTATTTTGATTGTACTGGTAACAGCGCTTGTCCAAATGCTAGTAGTGCTAGAGTTTTGACTGATTGGAAACCAGCTACTAGTCGCAATCAAGCAGTGGTGGCGTCAACTATTAGTCAGGCGACGCAGGCTAAAAATTATTCGGCTTGTGATGGTCTTAATGACTATCTGAGCTATTCGCGTTGTGTTTCGGAGGTTGATACTAAACGTTCGCAAACTACTATTTTACTTAACGAAGAGCCAAAAAGTGTGGATGGTGCTTATAGTATCAAGATTAATGATGGTGTGGCGACTACTAATAAAACAACAGTGACTGTGCAGTTGACAGTGCCCAAGGAAGCGGTGGATATGGTGATAGCTCGGGATAATAATTTTGGTTTTGGAGCCAAGCAAAAAGTTCAGACGACCAGTACTTGGCAACTTAATGATGAAGAGGGTGTGCAATATGTCTATGTGAAGTTTTATGATAAAACTGGTATGCCCTTGAAAGTAGTGATGGCGAGTATTAGTTTGGATAAGCGTCAGGGTGATCTGGCAGCTGAGAAAGAGGCTAAAACGGCCTTTAAATTGATGTATGGTCGAGCGGCAACTGATTCAGCTGTCGATAGGGAGGCGATTAAGATTATGGCTTATGGTATGAATGTGGCTATTGCTCAAGATTTGGCTAAAGAAAAAGTAGCACTAGCTAGGTTTGTAAAAATTTATAAGCATACACCAATTGCGGCTCAAGAATGGAATATGATCAAGGCTTACGCTTATGCCGAGAACCTGGTAAATACCAAAGATGCTCCCGCTATTAATACTAAGGCTCCTAGTAATCCAACTATGACTCCTAGTTCCCCAAGTACTCAAGAGCCAGTAGTCGCTGACAAAGATTGTCGCCCAAAGTCTAAGCTAGTGAGTAATTTGGATTTGGGAGCGAAGGGTCAAGAGGTTATTAGCTTGCAAGAAAGCTTGAAGTGTCAAGGTTTGCTTGCGGCTAGCTATAAGGCGACTGGTAATTATGATCAGGATACTGAACTAGCTGTTGGTGCTTTTCAAAAAGCCAATCAGATACTCTGCGCTAATAAAACTTATTGTGGCGCTATCGGTCCGGCGACTCGAGCAAAACTAATGGCTTTGGCTGCGATTAAACAGGAAGCGCCAAAGACAGAGCTGAAGGCGGTGCTGAAAACAGCTTTAAATAGAGATTTGACGATTAATATGACTGGTGATGATGTCAGTGCTTTGCAGAAGTTTTTGGCGACTGATAAGGCTATTTATCCAGAAGCTCTAGTGACTGGTAAGTTTGGCCCAGCAACTGAGGCGGCTGTTAAGCGGTGGCAAGCCAAACTTGGTCTGAAGTGTAGTGACGGTACGGCCTGTGGTTATATTGGGCCAAGTAGTCGCAAGAAGCTTAATGAATTAATGAAATAGAACATATAAAAAGACCCCTCTGAAAAAGAGGGGTCTTTTTTATGGTGTTAATTTTATTGCCAATTGATAATTAATTGTTCTGGTAAGTTTTCTAGCTTGATTTCAATGGTTGAAGAAGCTTGGTCGTAGTCTTTGGTAGCGAGACTGTCGGTATCTAGAGCTTCTAGTTGATTTAGGGCGAGCTTGCCAATGCCGATACCGCTAATTTTGATGGCGCTGCCGCTAGCTAGATTGAGATTTAGTTTGCCTAGTGGACCTTGGATATTGATTAGTTTGTTGTCGTTGTTGTTGTTTGCACTGAGATTGATATCAGAGCCTAAAGTTTTGATTTGAAGTTGTTTGATAATGATTTCATTTAAGTCGAGATTGAGGCGACTAGCTCCGCTATCAATAGCTAAGTTAAAAGGTAGATTAGGTGTTAGTTGTAAATCTAACTGGTTGCTAGCAGAGTTAGAGCGTGACTTGTTAATCAAAGAAGAGATTTTAACTGATTGGGAGTCGTTACTTGCTTGAGAATTGATGAGGAGCTTGCTGTAGTTGCTGTTTAGCGAGCCTAGCAGTAGCTTGTTAGGATCGCCGGCGCTGAGATTGATAATGCCTAGGTCTTGAGTGATCTGTAAATTAGCTGAGTTAGCTAAGCTTAGTCGATCGATATTGATGGGGTAGTTTTGAGTTTGGGACTGGTTAGGTAGATGGCCTGGCAGATTTTGATTGGTTAGGTTGGGATCAAGATTGATAGTGATTTTGTTGCTGATGAAAATACCAGCAATAACTAAAACAGTTAAACTAAAAATACTGCCAGTTAGTAGACCTGTCCAACCTTTGCCACTGACAAAAGAAAGTCCAAAGAAGATTAGGAGCATAGGCCAAAGCTGCCAGAAAGAGAATTGTAATTCTAGCGGTAGCCAACCACTGTTTTTGGCGAGATAGAGTAGGCCGATGATAACTAAAAAGAGACCGAAGGAGAATTTGCCAAAGTCAAAACGCCAGAGTTCTGGTGGAGTTGGCTCGATCCACAGCGGTTCGGTAATGATTGGGCTCGGTGATTGCTTGGGAGTTGATTTTTTAATAGTTTTGGTTCTAGGCATATTATTCGGATTGTTTGATGATCATCATAAAGCCAAGAGTGATAATGAGTAGTGGTAAAAAAATCTGAGTGCTAGTTAATTGCCAAAACTCGGGCATTAGATTGTTGGTTAGGATAATGAGGCCAAGTCCAATGGCGATGAGTCCTAAGAGTTTTTTGCGTTTTAATTTGGAGTGAAGTTTTGAATGTGGATGACTGGTAGGGTTAATCGGAACGACGATGCTCATGATGATGTAAATCAATAAGCCGGAGCCGCCGATGATGGTTAGGATAATGAAGGCAAGGCGAATGACTGTGACATCAAGATTAAAGTATTCGGCTAAGCCACCACAAACACCGGTAAGAACTTTTTGTGACTGTGAGCGATAGAGTTTTTTAACAGAAGTTTTTTTCATGTTCTTTAGTATAGCACAAAGTAAGTTGAGTTAGAAATTTAGTCATCATGACGATGATGTTTGCGAATTTTTTTTTGTGCAGCCCTTTCGTGGAGATAATAGCGATTGGTGACCTTGTGACTATTTGCTTCAAAGTTTAATTCATAGACCAGCGGTTCGCTGTAAGCTATTTCTAGAGAAGTGACCGCTTCGTCAGACAAGTGATCGAGGTGTTTGATGAGGGCGCGAAGGCTATTGCCATGAGCGGCGATGATGATTCGTTGGCCCTTGCGGAGTTTGGGTTCTATTTCTTGGTGCCAGTAAGGCAATACTCGTTTATAGGTATCGGCTAGGGATTCGCTCCAGGGCATTTGAGATTTTTTGAGATTTTGATAGCGATGATCGGCTAGTAACTGTTCTCTTGATTCGTTGCCAATGGCTGGTGGCTTAGTACGATAAGAACGACGCCAAAGTTGAACTTGCTCGGCTCCGGCTAAACGGATCATGTTTTTTTTATTTAGTCCTTGAAGCTGGCCATAGTGACGTTCGTTTAATTGCCAAGCGTGAGTGGTGGGGAGATAGCACTGTCCAAGTTCTGATAGAGCTAGCCAAAGAGTTTTGATAGAGCGAGTGAGGACGCTGGTGTAGGCATGATCAAAAATAATTTGATGTTCGCGCATGATTTGACCGGCATGCTTGGCTTGTTTGATGCCGAGAGCAGAGAGATCGACGTCGGTCCAGCCTGTGAACAGACCTTTTTTGTTCCAGAGGCTTTCGCCGTGACGGAGTAAAATGAGTTGGTGTTTCATGATCTAATTATAGCATAAGCTACTTAAAATTCGTATGCTTTGTTTTTGGTTTTATTTATAGTATGCTGGTAGCGATAATTAAAATAAAAAAATTATGATTGATCCACAAACTGTTTTTCAACGCATCAGTAGTCTGAAAAAAGAACAAAAAGAATTAAAAACAGCTTATCGTGATGCTCTAGGTCATGATAAACACTATCAAGAGGCTTTGGAGGCAGCTAAACTCGCTAGAGAAAAAAAAGCGACTTTGGAATCAAAGGTAAGAGCAGACTTTGGCCCGGAGTTTGAGCGAATGGATGAATTGAAGCAAAATATTGCTGACGAGGAAATGATGTTATCGGATCTAGCTTTTAATAGTGTGATTAAGGGAGAGAGACTAGAATTGTATGATGAGAATGAAGCACAGTATGAACCGCTGGTAACAGTGAAATTTAAAAAGACTAACAAGTTTAAAGACAAAGACAAGAATTAAAAGCGGTTAGACAGTATCTGGCTAATTTGGTATAATAAAATTGTTTCAAAAGATTCTTGAGGAGGGTTATGGTAAAAGCTAAGACAGTAACTGAGTCAAAAATAAAAAAGAAAAAGATTGTTAAGACTGCTAAAAAACAGTCTCGTTCTGTTGTAAAAAAAACTGTCAAAAAACCACTTAAGTCTGGGCCGGTTAAATCTGCCAAAAGAATGATCGAGGCCGAGGATATTGATAAGTTAATTGATCATGATCAAGAGATAGATGATCAGGAAACCGAAGATGATGTTGAAGATGATACTGAGGATGATGTGAGATTAACTCCAAAGATTAGAGTTAATAAAGCGCCTGGTCAAAAAAACATACTAGCTAATGATTACGTAGTGGCTTTGAGGAATAAGCGTAAATCTTATGCTGATGAAGTTGAATCGGAGGATTTTGAGTCTGAGTCAGCTGATTTGAACTTGAATAAAGCCCTTGATGATACTGATCAAGATGATGATCTGCAGGAGGATGAGTCAGAAGAAAATGATGATTTGAGAGCGGACTCGGAGCTTGATGGTCCTGATGAGTTGCCGGATTTGTTACCAGCTGATGAACATATTAATTTGGAAGAGTTAGATGTAAAAACAAAGGAATTATCGATTAAGGATCCGAAGCAAAAAGCTGAGCTAGACGAAACTTTGAGTGTTAGCCAAGTGGATGCTAAGGCTAAAAGCGTTAAGATCTATAAACGGATTGCGGTGGTTTTTTCAGTGCTAGTTTTGCTGGTTTTGCTTGGAGTGCTTTATTTTACAATGGTGAAAGTCAGCATTTCAATTGCGCTAAATGAGCAAACTGTCAGTGATCAAGCTAGTGTCGCTGTTTATGACAGGCCTCAGGATTTTTCTCTGCCCAATAAAGCTATCAGAGGCTTGGTGAAGGTGGTGCCTGTTGAGCAAAGCAAGTTGTATCAAGTTGCTGGTCGAGAGGTGATTGGTGAAGAAGTTGTTGGCCAGATTACTATTTATAATAAATATACCAAGAGCCAACCTTTGGTGGCTTCAACTCGTTTTTTGTCAGAGTCTGGTAAATTGTACCGTTTGAAAAATTCTGTGACGGTGCCAGCTGGTGGTCAGGTTAATGCTGATGTTTATGCTGATGATGCTAAGCCTGCCTCAGTGGTGGGAGTAGAAAGATTTACAGTGCCTGGTCTGTGGGAAGGTTTGCAAGATAAGATTTATGGCCAGAGCACAGAGGGAGCGATTAAATATCAACAAAAACTTCGTCGGATTATTGCTCAAGATGATATTGATAAGGCTCTTGCCGATTTAAAACAAGTTTTGAAAGACAAGGTTAAGTCTGATATCGATAATACGTATAATGACTATGACTATAAGTTTTACAACTTGGATGAGGCGAGTTTGAAATATACTGTTTCTGGTAAAATTGGTGAGGAGAAAGATCAATTACCAGTAGCTATGAGCGGTGTTGTTGAGCTGATTGCTTTTAGTAGTGAACAAGCGCAAGAGATTGCTCGTTTGTCTTCGGCGGCTAAATTGCCAGCTGGTCAAGATTTATTAAAAATTGACACCAATAGTTTGAAATATGAGTTGGCTAAATTTGATCAAAATATGGTCATGGCTGAAGTGACAATGAGTTATGATTTGAAATCTAGGGCTAATAATAATAATGAGATCGTGGATAAAAATAAGATTGTCGGTTTGTCTGAAGATCAATTAAGACAGTATCTGAGCAATGCTAAGGATATCAAAACTTATAATATTGAATTTTACCCTTCATTTATTCGACAAGTACCAAGTCTAACTGATCGGATTGAGGTTAAGGTTTTGGAATAAGAATACTCAAAAAAGAAGGCTCTTTGGCTAAGGGGCCTTCTTTTATTTGACCTAAGTTTTGCTTTGGGTATAAACTCTGGATAAGTATGGTTCTTTTTTAAATTTTACGGGAGTTATAAAAATGATGAAGTCACTTTTTACCTGGAGTCATATTCCAGTGTATTTTCTTTTGTTGATTGTATTTCCAACTGTCGGCACTCTGCTTGCTCTTTATTTGGCAATTTTTGAAGGTGTGATTAGTTGGCTAGATCTGATTATCTTTGCGGTTATGTATGTGGTGACTGAGTTGGGAGTGACGATGGGTTATCATCGAATGCTTGTTCATCGTAGTTTCCAAACAAGCAATGTGATTAAATTCATTTTGTTGATGTTGGGGTCTATGACCATGCAGGGTCCGGCGATTACCTGGGCTAGTTTTCATCTCAAACATCATCGCTTTACTGATAAGCCCGAAGACCCGCACAGTCCAACTATGGGCGGATTTATTTATTCGCATTTTGGTTGGATTTTTGATCGAACCGAAGAAGAAATGGAGCTAACTCGTCAAAAATTTGGCCAGCAGTTCTATAGTGATCGATTGGTTGTGTTTATGCACAAGAGTTTTTTCTTGTGGGTACTGCTTGGTCTAGGTCTATGCTACCTAGCTGGTGGTTGGACGGGTTTGCTCTGGGGTGGGTTAGTGCGATTATTTTTTACTCTTCATGTTACTTGGTGTGTCAACTCTGTTTGTCATATCTGGGGTAGCCGCATGTTTGATACTGAAGATGATAGTAAGAATAATTTCTGGATTGGCATTTTGGCGATGGGTGAGGGCTGGCATAATAATCATCATACTTTTCCACGTGCTGCCTTTCATGGTATGCGGTGGTGGCAGATTGATTTTTCGGCTTATCTGATTAGGTTTTTAGCATTTTTCCATTTGGTTTGGGGTGTTTATCAACCATCAGAGAAAACTTTGGCTGAAAAAGCAGTCAAATGAACTTAAAGGCGAGCTAAAAAGCTCGCCTTTTATAATAGTTTGAGACTTGATAAATTATTGATAATCTGGTTAAATGC
>DBEB01000002.1:3412-4464 GCA_002293855.1 Candidatus Falkowbacteria bacterium UBA917 | reverse complement strand
GACGGTGAGCAGACTAGAGACTTTGTGCATGTCCGAGACATAGCTCGAGCTAATCTGCTAGCTATGACGAGTGACAAAGTCGGTAAGGGTGAAGTGATTAACATTGGTGCTGGTCAGAATTATAGTGTTAATTATGTCGCTAGTTTGATTGGTGGTCCGATTAGCTATATTGCTGCCCGTTTTGAACCCCAAAACTCACAAGCTGATAACAGTTTGGCGTGGGACTTGTTAAACTGGTCGCCAGAACTATCAATTGAACAAGGGATTGAAGAGTTAAAAATGGGCTCGGGGAGCTAATATTTTGGCTAAAAATAAAGGAAAAATCGCTTAAAATAGCCATTGACAAAATGGCTATTTTTTGCTAAAAAGAGGGTCTAATTTGAGCGTCAAAACAGGGTGGATGCAGTGCCTATAGAACTGCTTTTTTTAATAAATTATGCCAAAAATCAGTAAAAATACTTTAGTTGATGTTAGTCATTATGGTTTTGTGGTCGAACCACGTTACTATTATTTTGGTTGGTCAAAAAGTCCGCAGATTTTAGCTCGTAAGAGCTTGGTGGATATGTTAAAGCTAGCCAAGGCAAAGTTGCCGGCTGGTTATAATTTTAAGATTTACGATGCTTATCGGACTTATGAAACTCAAAAGAAGATTTCGGAGAGTTTTTGGAAGCGTCTCAAGCTAATGCATCCGAGATTGGGCGATGAAATGTTGTTTTTGTTATTGGTGAAGTTTTCTGGTGGGGTTTTGAAAAATGTGCCAAAACCGGATAGTCACCGCAATGGCGGAGCTCTAGATCTGACTATTATTGATCAGCATGGTGCTTCGCTCTATATGGGCACGGAGATTGATGATCTAACTGAGAAAGCGGCTTTGGATTATTTCAAAAATAAGCGTAAAAAGTTTTTTAGTATGGAGCGACTAGCTGGTAGAAATCGTCTGATGCTTGAGCAAGTGATGACTGAGGCTGGTTTTAAGGGTTATAAGTACGAATGGTGGCATTGGTCCTCAAGTAATTAGTAGCTGAAAAAGTCTAATATTAAGCTAAATAATT
>DBEB01000002.1:2296-3310 GCA_002293855.1 Candidatus Falkowbacteria bacterium UBA917 | reverse complement strand
TGAATAATAAGGAATTACAAGTAATTAATTAAGCTCGGCTTTTGATAAGTCGTTTTAGTGTTTGTTTATGTCGGATTCAATTATTCAGCGTATTTTACGCCCGCAGGGTAAGGGTAAGTTGTGGAGGTCTTTTACAATGATTGTTTTGGTCACTGTGGCGGCTGTCTTAGTCAGTTTTGGTGATGGTTATAATCAGTTGGTTAGTAAAATGGAGCTTAATTTACCACAGATGAAGGTGATTCCTTTTCGTTTGGGTCTTGATTTGCTTGGTGGTACTCAGTTGATTTACAAAGCTGATGTCAGTGCAGTGCCAGCCGCTGATCGCCAGGCGGCGGTGGAAGGTGCTCGAGATGTGATTGAAAAGCGTGTTAACCTCTTTGGTGTTAGCGAGCCACTAGTACAGGTCAATCGTGGTGCTGATGGTGAGTACAGAATCTTGGTGGAACTAGCTGGTATCAAGGATGTGACCGATGCGATTAAGAAGATCGGTGAAACTCCACTTCTAGAGTTTAAAGAGGCTAATACTGCAGAAAGAGAGCTTAGCAAAGAACAAAAGAACGCCATGGATAAGTTTAATAATGGTGCTAAGGCCAAGGCGACTGATGTTCTAGGCAAATTGATCAAGGGTGGTGATTTTGGTGCTATTGCTAAGCAGTTTAGCGAAGATCCTGATACCAAAGACAAGGGTGGTGATCTAGGCTGGGTGCCAAGTAACGAGGATCAGGAACTAGCTAAAGTGGGTGAAAAATTAAAAGCTGGTGAAATTAGCAAGGATTTACAACAAACACCTGAGGGTTTTGAAATTTATAAGCTACTCGAGGCTCGTACCAAAAAAGATGGTAATGCTGATGCTAAGGAGATGCTAGCTAGTCATTTGCTGATTTGTTACAAGGGTATTGATGGTTGTGAAAGTGGTTTAAGCAAGGAAGAAGCGAAGGCCAAGATTGATAAATTGAAGTCTGAAGCCAAACCAGAGAACTTTACTAATTTGGTTAAGGCTAATTCAACTGAACC
>DBEB01000002.1:0-2164 GCA_002293855.1 Candidatus Falkowbacteria bacterium UBA917 | reverse complement strand
CCCAAAGAGAGTCAGGGTAATCTAGGTTGGTTTGCCAAGGGTAGAATGGTGCCAGCTTTTGAAGAAGCGGCCTTTAAACTAGGCAAGGGTCAGATTTCTGAGGTTTTGGAAACTGAATTTGGTTATCATTTGATCTACAAGCAAGATGAAAAAGTTATTCGTGAGTATCGTTTGGCTCATATCCTAGTTAAAACTCAGTCCATTGCTGATATTCTAGGACCTCAAGGTGACTGGATGAATACCAAACTAACAGGTAAGAATTTGAAGCGGGCTTCGGTGCAGTTTAATAGTGCGGCTGGTATGCCAGAGGTTAGTATCGAATTTGATGCTGAGGGCTCTAAATTATTTGAAGATATCACTGCTCGTAATGTTGGTAAGCAGGTGGCAATTTTCTTGGACGGCTATCCAATTAGTGTGCCAACTGTCAATGACAAGATTAGTGGCGGTAGCGCTGTCATTAATGGTCGTTTTTCTCTCCAAGAAGCCAAGGACTTGGCTAAACGTCTCAATGCTGGCGCCTTGCCAGTCCCGATTGAACTCATTAACCAAAAAACTATTGGCTCTAGTCTAGGTAGTCAGGCGGTGTCTGATAGTATGAAGGCGGGTGTTGTCGGCTTGATTTTGGTGGCTATTTTTATGGTGCTAGTTTATCGTTTGCTGGGAGTAGTGGCCGTGATCAGCTTGCTGATTTACAGCGTCTTGCTACTCGCTATCTTTAAGCTCTGGCCGGTGACTCTGACTTTGTCGGGTCTAGCTGGTTTCATTATGTCGATTGGTGTGGCAGTGGATGCCAATATCTTGATCTTTGAGAGAATGAAAGAGGAGCTTGCTGCTGGCAAGTCACTCTCGACGGCTATCAATGATGGTTTTAATCGTGCTTGGCTAAGTATTCGTGATGGTAACTTTACTATTATTATTACTTGTTTAGTCTTGCTGTTCTTTTCTGCTAGTGTAATTCGTGGCTTTGCTTTGACTTTGTTCCTAGGTGTCTTGGTGTCATTGTTTACTGCAATTGTGGTGACCAGAAATATACTGAAGTTAATTGATGAACGTTGGTTGACCAAGAATCAGTGGTTGATCGGTAAGATAAATAAATAATAATAATATGAATTTACCAATTATCCAAAAGAAATTCTGGTTTGTCGGCATCTCGACTTTGTTCGTGGTGACCTCGATTGCTTTTTATGGCATCTGGGGTCTGAATCTCGGTATTGATTTTACTGGTGGTTCTTTGCTCGAACTACGCTTTGGAGCTACTAGACCAAGTATTGAAGAGGTTGAGAAGGCACTTACTGCTATTGATGTTAAGAGTTTGACAGTGCAACCAACTGATCAAAATGGTTTGATTTTACGTTTCCAAAACACTGACGAAGCTAAGCATCAAGAAGTAGTGACTAAGATTAAGGCATTGGTAGACAAGGATGAAAAAGCTACCAAGACTGATGCCAAGCCAGAAGTCAAAGTAGATGGCACAAATGTTAAGAATGTAGAATTAGAAATTGATGCTGAAAGTCAGGAAGCTCCTCTAGTCCAAGAATTGCGCTTTGAGTCAGTCGGTCCGTCGATTGGTCGACAGTTACGTAGTAATGCTATTACTTCACTGCTTATTATTGCGGTTTTGATTGTAGCTTATATTGCTTGGACTTTTCGCAAAGTTTCGAGGCCGGTGGCTTCATGGAAATACGGTCTTGCTGGTATTATCGCGATTGGTCACGACCTGATTATTACAGTTGGTGCTTTTGCTTGGCTAGGTCACTTCTACGGTGTAGAGGTGGGTGTGCCATTTGTGGCGGCGCTCCTGACTATCTTTGGTTATAGTATCAATGATACGATCGTAGTGTTTGACCGTGTTCGTGAGAATCTACCTAAGAGTCATCATAACTTTGAAGATACTGTTAATTTCAGTCTTAATCAAACTATGAAGCGTTCTCTGTATACTTCTACGACTACTTTGTTGACCTTGCTTGCAATTGTGGTTTATGGTGGTGATTCGGTTCGTTACTTTGCGCTAGCCCTATTTATCGGTATTTTCTTTGGAACTTACAGCTCGATTTTCCTCGCTTCGCCACTACTTGTCTTGTTTGAGAAGTATAAGCGCAAGTAATTTTGTTAGCTAGATAAAGCGACTTCCTGAAGGGGGTCGCTTTTATTTAATAAGCTTAAT
>DBEB01000008.1 GCA_002293855.1 Candidatus Falkowbacteria bacterium UBA917 | reverse complement strand
AGCTTTGAATTTAAGCGCGGATGAACGCCGGCCGTAACTATAACGGTCCTAAGGTAGCGAAATTCCTTGTCGGGTAAGTTCCGACCTGCACGAATGGCATAACAACTTGAAAACTGTCTCAACGATGTACTCGGCGAAATTACAAGACCAGTGAAGATGCTGGTTAACCATAGCTGGACGAAAAGACCCCATGAAGCTTTACTATAGCTTGATATTGGATTAGGGATATACATGTTCAGTATAGGTGGGAGCCCGCAAGGGCAACAGTGAGATACCACTCTTGTGTATTTTTAATTCTAACTTGTACCCATGAATCTGGGTAAAGGACAGTATCTGGTGGGTAGTTTGTCTGGGGCGGATGCCTCCTAAAAAGTAACGGAGGCGTTTACAAAGGTTGGCTATCTCCCGATGGAAACGGGAGAGATAGTGTAAAGGCATAAGCCAGCTTTACTGCAAGACCTGCAAGTCGCGCAGTTGCGAAAGCAGAACTTAGTGATCCGACCGTGCGGTATAGTACGGCGGAAGCTCATCGGATAAAAGCTACTCTGGGGATAACAGGCTAGTCACGCCCAAGCGTCCACAGCGACGGCGTGGTTCGGCACCTCGATGTCGGCTCGTCGCATCCTGGGGGTGGAGAAGCTCCCAAGGGTTGGGCTGTTCGCCCATTAAAGCGGCACGCGAGCTGGGTTCAGACCGTCGTAAGACAGGTCGGTCTCCTATCCACTATGGTCGTGGAAACTTGAGAAGGCGCTTCCTTAGTACGAGAGGACCGGGAAGCACGAAGCTCTAGTGTACCAGTTGTTCTACCAAGGGCATTGCTGGGTAGCTACCTTCGGTTAAGATAAACGCTGAAAGCATCTAAGCGTGAAGCTGTCTTCAAGATGAGGTTTCAGAGACTGGTGAGAGACGATCACCTTGATAGGCTCTAAGTGTAAGTGCGGCAACGCATTCAGCTGAGGAGTACTAATAAGTCATTTGATTTTCCCACACTCTTATCTTAAATATTTGTTTAAGAAAGTGTTTCGTTTATTTATTTTATTTGTTCTTTGATACAAACGAAACTAAGAAGCCAGTTTACTGGCATTGTCTTGGTGCTTCTACCAAAGGGGGTACGCCTGATCCCATCCCGAACTCAGAAGCTAAGCCCTTTAAGGCCGATGATACTTGGGCCTGAGCCCTGGCAAAGTAGGTCAGCGCCAAGACAATGCTTATAAGCTGGTTTTTTATTACCCAAAAGCGTTTTTAAATAAAAAGAAGACCGGTTGTTACCGGTCTTTTTGTGTATAGAGATGGGTTAGTTGATGAATGAAATGTACAAATTGGGACAGATATAAATTGAATTTTGTGAATTAGGTTCTTGACCAAAGGTCATGATTGTTTTGTGTTCTTGCTTGATGATCTGAATGCTAATAACGATATAATGAATATTAGATTTATTGTAACGTTCAATGCTGATATTAGCGACCGCTTGATGGCCGTAGTTGCCATTGCTGATATTGTAATACTGGCAATTGACTATATGATTACTGATTGCTCCGGACTCTGTTTGAGTTTTTAAAATGACTAGTCCACGGTTAATCGATTGATTAGATTCGTTGATCAAGTCAGTTAAATTATCATAATGCCTGGGATTTGATATTGTTTCAGGCAATTGAATCAGAACATTGGAAACTTTTGTGACTTGGTCACTTGATAGCTCGGTAATCGTTTTGACCGGACTAAGGTCTGTTGTTGTTTGTAAGGACATTTTAACCCCTATAAATATGTAAATGAACTATTTGCTGCTCGATAAAGTTAGCATAAAAATAAGCTCGAGTCAAGACTTATGGGATTATTTTATTTAATATTAGCTTTATTTTTTAGTCTTTTGATCATGATAATGGCGCTGATAACTAGCAGGGTGCCAAGTCCAATAAGGATATGAGCAAGGAGCTCTTGGTTGGTTTTAGCTTCGGTACTGGCGGCTAGTGAACTGGTAGGACTGAGCTTGTTGGCACTGGAATTGGTATTGAGATCAGTATCAGTTAATGATCTCGGCCAGAGTTCGAGCTCCTGACTGCCCATAACGAGTAGACCAGTGATACTGTGACTAGTGCCTGGATTAAAACTGCTTGATGAGAGGCCGGTGCCGGCTTTGAGGCGGACTAAGATGTCAGTGCTATCGTCGTCTAGATAAAAGCTGTCTTTGGCGCGATCAGTGATTTCGCCGCTAACCGTGACTAATTGTCCGAGATAGTTGCTGGCTTGATCGAGCTGGATTGGAGTGGCTCTAGCTAGTGGTCCGAGATCGCCAATGCTAATGTCGCTTGTTTCAGTGATCAGGAGGCGTTTGATATTGGCAATGCTCGAGCGGCGGCCATGGACGCTGATCTGCTGACCTGGGGCAAGTTCTGGTAATTGGCCTTTTTGGCGATAGATTTGCCAAGCTTGAGATTCGCCGCTTGGTAGCATGAAAAAATAGAGTGAGCTAAAGGTGCCTGGTCTGTCGAGAACGGTGCCAGTCAACTGGATAGTGGGGTTGTTCGCGCTAGTAGTACTTGTGCTAGATTTTTTAACGGTGCTCGATTTGGTGTTGGTGGTTTTGGTTTTGGTCTGAGGCGGATTGTTTGCTGGAATGATTTTGCTAGGAGAAACTAAAGTGTTTTTGGTGCTGCTGCTTGATGAGTCGCCGATCTTGATGCTGAGCTTGGTACTTACGGTCAATGAGCCGTCGCTAGCGCTGAGTTTAATGATGTAGTTGCCTGCTGTGTTGTAAAGATGAGAACCGGCGATCTCTAGGCTGCTGGAGCCGTCACCAAATTGCCACTCAAAACTCAGACTATCAGCATTGGGGTCACTAGTGTCACTGGCGTCAAAACTGATGGTCTCGCCGCTTAAACTGTAGTTGATAACGGGATTGGGAGCTTGATTGATAGTGAGATTGGAATTTGTGCCGCCGGGAGTGGGTTGTCTTGACCATTGCTCGTGCGGTTTTGACCAAGTAAGAGTATTATTGTTGAAGCCGTAGCTTGCTCCTGGGCTAGACTTGGTATATTTGAGCTTGAAGCAGGCTTTTTCGCTTGCAGGGGCGCTGAGATTGATGGTGGCGCCGTCATTAGCCAGGACGAGCTTGCTGATCGAGCGAGGCAGGCTGAGATAGTTCAAGGGTGCTAGGCTTTGCAAACCAAAGATGTAGGGCAGTTGATTATTGATAGAGAGCGACCAGCCGATGAGGTCAATGGTGGTATTGCCCGGATTGTAGATTTCGATGAATTCGCCGAGTAAATCAGCTCCTAGTGGATCGGGTAGAACTTCATTGATGATGAGAGGGCAAGTTATTTTGCTGTCGTCAGAGCTGGTGGAATTGCTGTCATCTGAATTGATAAGGTTGCTAGCGTTTTTGGTGATGGAGCTAGTGATGGCCCAATCGTCGGCATCAAGGCCAGTGCTCGAGCCATCGGTTTTGAGGGCGAGGGAATGGGATTTCTTGGCGACAGGAGCATTGGTTTTGCCTTCTAGCCAGTCGCCATAGCTCATAGTGTCAATGACTTGGCCGCTAGGATCTTTGAGGATCAGGATGTCGCCGGTGTTGTTTAAATTGCCTTTGGGGCTATCGATGACTAGGTATTTGGTGATAGTGCCAGTTAAGATGGTTTTGGTGCCTGAGCCGTCTTCGAGAGTCCAGCGATCAAGATTGAAACTCTGGTTGCTGGTATTATAAAGCTCGACCCATTCAGTAGCGTCGTCACTGGGGTCGCTGACTAATTCATTGATAAAAATTTGATCGGTGTAACCGATAGAGGCTGAGCCGTTTGAGCCTTGGCTCGGAGTAGCTGGGGTATTGGTTTCGCTGGAGCTGCCTGGTTCGGCGAGATAAAAGTCAGCGGCGTTATTATCAGTATCGTTATTATTTTTACGGGTAAGGATTTGACCGGCGCTAGGGTTAGTGGCAAAGATGGCGCCTTCAGCGAGGCCATTGTCGGCTTCGCCCCAAGCGACTGAATCAATAATAACGCCTTCGTCAATAGCGCCTTGGCGCAGGGCGATGCCGTTATCTGGGGAGAGACTGTTAGTGGTGGCGCTGTCAGCTCCTAGACTATCAGCAAAACCGTCTTCGGAATTAGCCCAAGTGAAATAGCCGCCCGCCGGAATGATAGTTTCGGCGGTGAAGGATTTGATGGAGCTGTCGCTCGCGCCGGTCTGGGTGCGTTTGATGAGTCGATGGCCTTTGAGGTCAAAGGGGATTGGGTCGGGATTAAAGATCTTGATGAAGTCTTGTTTGGTTTTGTTGTCAGCACCACTGATCTGTACTTGGCTGATGACGGGGCTACTATTAGTAACTGAGCTTGAGCTGAGGATTATAAAAGCGGCTAGGATGATGGAGCCGATTAAAAAGGAGCGTTGATGCCGTCTGAAGAGAGCGGGCATAGAGAAAATTATTTACTCTCAGTATAGCATAAATTTTAAGTTGCGTGACTTTGTGCTATACTGAACTAGTATGAAAAAACATTCTAAAAAATTCTTATCATCATCAATGGTGATTTTGATTGCCTTCATGGCGGTTTTGGTGCTGATGCTGATGCTTGGTTTGATTGATCGCAATCTCTTTATCACGATGTCGGTGAGGATGTTGATGGTATTACTAGCTCTGACAGTGGCTGGTGTGGTGGTGATTACTTTGGCGGTGGAAGAGAAGTTAAAATAAGCTACTAAAAAACAAGTCGAAATTTTGACTTGTTTTTTTGCTGTTCGTAATACTTTATCATTCCTGTGAAAACTGAAGTATTGTGGATTGAGATTTTGTGTTTGATGAAGTATTTTGTGGTTGTTGGATTATTTTTCTACTTTCTCTAGGAGAAAGTAGAGCAAAGAGTCGCGAATTGATAAAAATGCCAGTAAAATTAGCGCTCGTTGTGAAGGCCTGACCTAACTCCTCGCCTGAACGGCTCGTCAAACAGAGGCCAGGCTGATCTTCACGGCCTCGCTCAATTTAAGCTGGCATTTTTAATATTCGCCAATACTTATTTGAGCATTTTTTTGAACCAATCGACCCAAGGGATTTTGATGGGGTCGACTTGGTTACTTTGAGCGAGATAATAAGTAATCCAAGCACCGAGTTGCAGGAGCTCGAGGCCTTGGTCAAGTTTGGTGCGGCCAGTTAATTTGTGAGAGAGGACTTTGACGCCGTTTTTGGTGGCGACTTGTTTGGTGAGAGTTAGGCGCTTTTGGAGCCTAGTGCTGTAGAGTGAGGATTCGATGAAGAGTAAAGCAATGTTTTTTTTGTTGCTCTCAGGGTGAGCGAGACCTTCGAGGGCGTAGTGATTCATCTCGGGGAGAGTGAGGTAACTAGCTCGATGTTTGCTGTTTTCGTTGAGCTGATTACGGAAGGCATGGGCATTGCCAGCGAGAAAGGGTCCGGTGATAGTGATGATTTCGCAGTCAGCTAGTTCTTTGGCCAATTTGCTGGCTGGGTTATTGGCAATATCGGGAGTGAGTTTGTCGCCAGATTTGCTGAGTTGAGTGAGGGCGAGCTGCGTCGCTATAGTAGTGATCTTGATAAGACCTGCTGCCATGAGGATACTCGCTAGACTAAAGATACTGTAGCCGAGAGCGAGACGAGGCTGATCGGAGGGGTTAGCATGGGTGGTGAAGCTGAAGACGGGGACTTTGTCGGTGCGGGCGAGCTTGAGTAAAGTGTTGTTTTTGGTGTCGGCAGTGAGGACGACTAGCAGAGCCTTTTGTTTACGAGCGGCTTTGTAAGCAGCTATGGTTTCCTCGGTGTTACCAGAGTAGGAGGAGGCGATGAAGAGGGTTTTGCTATCAATCCAAGTAGGGATTTCGTAATCAGCATTGATGATGAGTGGTGCTTTGAGATCAGTTTCAAAGAGGCTCGCAAAGATGCGAGCGGCGAGATTGGAGCCACCCATGCCAGAGACGACGACTTTGGTAAGTTTTTTGTAGTTAGCGGGGAGCTTAAAGCCTTTGCTCTGGCGGAGAGTGTCACGGATTTGGTCGGGGAGTAGATAGATGGAGGCGGCGACGGGATCTAGAGAATCCTTGAGCATATGATTGAGAAGATTAGTTAGGTAATTATATCACTAGAGAATTGAAAGTCAAAATCTATTTAATGATTTGTTTTATAAATGATATACTTAATTTATAAGCATTAAGAGAGCTTAAAGAGTGTGTGATAATTTTTATGAAAGACTTTGATTTTTGTTCTTGTGCCCTTTGGACTTTGTACTCAGCCCTTGGTATATTCTGCCAAGAGCTTTTTTATAACAAAAAAGAGAAGCTAGCTAGCTTCTCTTTTAATTTGGTAAGTATTAGTTGTTGATGGTGAGTAGCGACTGGAGATTATCAATATTGTCGTAAGGGCCGATGACGGCGAGGTTGAGCTTGTTGGTGCGGAAGATTTCTGTGGCGACTCGCTGGATATCAGCGGCAGTGACCTGGTCAATGGCAGCGAGGAACTCTTCGGGGGTTTTGGGGCTCTTGGTGCTTGATTGTTGTTTGAGGGTGACGGCTTGGCTAGCGTACCACTGAGCATTGTCATCGGAGCCTTCGAGGCTGAGCGGGATTTTGCCATGGATGAGGCCTTTGAGTTTGCTGAGTTCTTCGTCACTGATTAATTCAGTGGTGAGGCGCGAATATTCGTTGATAATGATTTTGACAGCGTCTTCGAGTTTGTCGACAGGGACGCCGGCTTGAGTGCTGAGATAGCCGGTGTCGGTGTAGGCTTCGGAATTGGTGCGGACATAATAAGCAAGGCCGTTTCTCTCACGGAGATTGATAAAGAGGCGGGAGCTCATAGAGCCACCGAGAGCGAGGCTGATGAGCTTGAGAATAGGGGCGTCGGCATGACCGTAAGCAAAAGTGCGGACGCCGAGCGAGAGATGGGATTGGTCGGTTTTTTTGTAATGAAGTCTGCTGGCTGGAGAGCTCTGAGACTCAGTGGTGACGAGCTTGGCTTTGGCAGTCTGGTCGCTTGTAGCATTAAAATATTTGGCGACCCAAGCTTCTGGATCACTAGGCAGAGCGCCGGCCACGATGATGATACTGTTAGTCGGGACGTATTGGCTTTGGTAATAATTAACAAAATCCTCGCGAGTGAAGGCTTTGATATTGTCCTTGGTGCCGATAGTGCTCCAGCCGGCCGGAGTGTCGCCGTAGAGGAGTTCTTCGAAGAGGTCTTCGATATACCACATTGGATTATCGAGGTACATATTGACTTCTTCGATGATGACGCCGCTTTCACGTTTGATTTCCTCGCCGTCGAGTAGGGGATTAGCTAGCATGTCGCTGACGACATCGATGGCGGTGTCCATGTGTTGGCTCGCTACTTTGACGTAGTAGCCAGTGTATTCTTTGCTGGTGAAGGCGTTAAACTCAGCGCCGATTTTGTCTAGTTCGCTAGAGAGAGCGTGAGCGGTTGGACGCTTGGTAGTGCCTTTGAAGAACATGTGTTCTAGGAAATGGGACAGACCACTTTGCTCGCGAGTTTCATATTTGGAGCCGGTAGCGATCATGGCGAGGACGGTGGTGGTTTGACTGCCAGTGAGAGGGATACTGATGAGATCGGCACCATTTGCTAATTTGGTAGAAGTATACATAGATAGTGGGATTAAATAGCTTTATTTTAGGGGCTTAGATGCGGACTGTCAAACGGTGCTGAAGCTGTTAAAATTGACACAAATGCCAAACTGTGTCATATTTTGCTTCTAAAGTTCTTTAAAAGTAGCGTTTATAGCTAGGAGTTACTGAGTTTACTTGGTGATTATTAGCTGTAAATGCTAAATATTTTACAGTTCCTACTCTCGGATTGAGGGGTATTTTTGGAGAGTTCATTATGAATGATTTGATGGATCTTGAGGTTGACGTTTTGATCAATAAGGCTAGTAGCAGAGTTTGTCCTTATAGGGTTGGTAATAAGCAGGCTTGGCTGATCAAGGTGGATAAAAGTTTTGATACTTTGCAATCAGCGGTCAAAGAGCTTGCTAGGCTGCATATTTTTGTTAGTCGCTTTAAGAAGATGGATAATTATGAAGCGCCTGTGCTAGAAGAATCTAGATCTTATCTACTGGTGCCTGCTCATGAAAATCTGAATAAGCAGAATCTGCTCAATAATAGATTGGGACTACTTGATCTTTATGATGCTTTTTTGTTTAGAATCAGTGTTAGCGATCAAGAGTTATTACAACTTGGTGTAACGAATGAATTGTTTTTGATGTTTAAACAGCCTCTGGTTAATGGGCCTTTGGATTGGCTGTTTACTTCGAATGATTCTGGTATAAGTATCTATCTCTCGAGTGATAATAGTCGAGTTAATCAATGGCGGGTTTATAGGATAGTTGGGTGATCAGAACAAAGGTCTTACTTGTTAAACAAGTAAGACCTTTTTTATTAGTCTAAAAAATGCTATAATAGTCCGAGAAAGATTTCTAAATTATGCTTAAAACAATTGGAGGGGGAGCGGCTGAATTGGGAGCTGCTCCGGTAAAAGCAAAAGTAGAAGCAGAGGCAGCCAAGGCTCCAAGCTTGATTGTGATTATTGCTTTGATAGTACTGGTGTCGGCTGGTATTGCTTTTGCGATGGTGCGCTGGCAAGTAGATGGTCGTTTGGGTTTTTTGGAAGATAGTCGCAAAACGATGACCAATGATCTAGAGGCTTTGCGAGCTAGCTTGGGTGCTCAGATGGCGAGTGCACCAGCGGCTGGAGTAGAAGAACTGAGATTAAAAGTAGAAGGTTTGGAGCTCGCTATGGCGACGAGTAGTAGTGTGATTGCTTCTAATACTCTGGCGATTGGGGTTTTGACAGCTAGGCAAGCTGAACAGTTAGCGACGGTGGTGATTGATGCTGCACAGAGTCAGTCTGCTGCAACGCCAGTGGCTAGCGAAGTAGAAACACCGGCGGTAGTTGAGCCAAGCTCTAAGCTCTGTACGGAAATGGCCAAGACTATATCTGGTCGGACACGGATGCCGATCGATACCAAATACGGTAACCTAGATATTTTGGGTCAGATTTTTACGGCGGCGGATTGTGGTCAGATGCGTCTCGAACAAATTACTTGGTTGGAGGATTCGCCAAAGGGTGGTTTGCAGTATTCTTTTGGTCTTAATTTGAATTTAAAAAATCCGCCTAGTCCGGAGCTACTCGCTCAGTTACTGGTTCTCGGATTTGATTGTGAAACCAAGAGTATGTTTGCAGTTTGTCGGGACTGGGTAGCTAATAAGGTTTTGACTGTGGCTGAGTTGCAGAAATTGCAGTTTTTTGTAGCTGAAATTGATACTGATAGTAGTCTGCGCTAGGACAATTTACAATTAACAATTTGCAATTAGCAGGCTGTAAAAGCTACGCTTGGTTTTTGATTTAGCTTTTGGGGCTTGTGTTGGACTAAGATTTGATGGAGTAATATTAGTCAAAAATTAAAGGCTTGATTATAAATTAGGCTTGGATTAAGATTTGGATGTTTATGAAGTTAATCTTGGCAAAAACTAGTTTAGATACGATTGCTGGCCCCAAGCTAATGTGGCTGGCTGGTTTTATTTATATTGTCGATAGATTGTCTGGTAAAGGCAGTTATAGTCGACCGCTGGGGCGCTATCATTATCCTCGTTTTCATAGTTATATTGAGGAAAGCCAGTCCGGCTTGGTGATTAATTTGCATTTGGATCAGAAGCAAGCTAGTTATGAGGGCTCAAAAAGGCATAGTGGTGAATATGACGGTGAGGCAGTAGAGGGAGAGATGGCGAGGATTAAAGCGGTGGCACTAGCCTCTGGTTATGAAGATCGTGGTCAGAGGATTATTAAAAAAGAAACTGATTATGCTGCGACTAGTCAAACAGCTAGGCCGGTTGCCAATGTAAATGTGCTGGGCTCAGGAGACTTTCGTCGAGTCGGTCAAGTGGAAGCTAAAAAGAGCTGGTGGCAGAAATTGTTTTCTTAGCTTATGAACAATAATGTAGAACAAGTAAAAGCGAAATTGGATATAGTCGAAGTGATCAGAGACTATATTGCGGTGAAGCAGGCGGGGACGAACTTTAAAGCGGTTTGTCCTTTTCATAATGAGAAAAATCCGTCACTGGTGATCAGTCCAGCTAAGCAGATTTGGCATTGTTTTGGTTGTGGCAAGGGTGGCGATGTCTTTAGTTTTGTAATGGAGAAGGAGGGTTTGGATTTTCCGGAGGCTCTCAAGAGTTTAGCGGCTCGGGCTGGCGTGGTCTTGGAGCAATTTAATAGTAAAAAAAGTTCAGAACGGCAGAGATTGATGGAGTTGATGGATTTGGCGGTGGCTAGGTACAGTCAGTTGCTCGAGAAGGCGGGCGAGGCCGAAGTGGCTCGTAAGTATTTGATCGAGCGAGGTTTGTCAGACGAGATGATTGAAGAATGGCAGATTGGTTATGCTGCGCTAGGCTGGGATGATCTAGTTAAGCAGGCGCAGGCCAAGGGTTTTAGTGCTAAGGAACTGGTCAATGCGGGTCTGGCTGTCAGTTCACAAAGTAGCAATCGAATCTTTGATCGTTTCCGAGGGAGGATTATGTTTCCGATCAATGATCACAATGGTCAGACAGTGGGTTTTTCGGCTCGCATCATTCCTGGGCGAGAAGAGCAGGATAAATTTGGTAAATACATCAATAGTCCAGAAGGGGCGCTGTATGCCAAGAGTAAGTTGCTCTTTGGTTTAGATAAGGCCAAGGCGGCGATCAGGCAACTCGATCAAGTGGTGATTGTAGAAGGTCAACTAGATTGTATTACGGCGCATCAGTTTGGTTTTAAAAATGTGGTCGCTTCGTCGGGGACAGCTTTGACCTTGGAGCAAGCCGCGTTGATAGAAAGATTAACAGATAATGTGGTCTTTGCTCTGGACGCTGATCCGGCTGGACAAGCGGCAACGGAGCGAGCGAGTTTGATCTTTGATCAGCTCAATATTAAAACGGTGGAGGGCCTTGATCAGCACGGCCAGAAGCGGAGTTATATTGATCCAGCCAAGAGCTTTCGCAAAAGTTTGCGAGTGGCGATTTTGCCAAGAGGTAAGGACCCAGATGAGTGTATTCGTCAAAGTCCAGAGCAGTGGCGAGAAGCGGTGGAGAGAGCGGTGCCGATTTTGCAATTTTATTTTGATCGAGTCTTGGACGGACTAGATTTGATGATGGTGGATAACAAGAAAAAGGCGGCCGCCAAACTCCTGCCGGTGATTGCGAAGCTGGATAACCCGCTAGACAAAGGGGTGTGGCTTAAGTATTTGGCTGCTAAACTGATGGTGGAGCAGAAGTACCTCGCCGAAGCGGTAGAGAAATTTAATCAGCCAGTGTCAGCGCCGAAGAAGATAGCGACAGCGACGTATAAAGAAAGCGCGCCTCGAGCAGCCTTGAAACGTGAGGAGCTTTTGTCTAGGCAGTTACTGGCTCTCGCTATACGTTTTCCGGCCCAATTACCCTATCTGGTGGATTATATTATGCCAGAACAGCTCTCGGGTGCCGAAAACCAGAATCTTTACAAAAACCTAGTAATTTACTATACTCAGGTCAGTGCCAGTCAAGAGCAGAAGCTTGGCCATTTTTTGTTTAATGATAGTGATTTTAAGGCTTGGCTAGGCCAAAATGGGCAGTCGGGAGCTAGTCATGTGGACTTGCTATCAATACTCGCTCTAAACGACTTTGTAGACTATGATCAGGCTAGTGCTGATTTGCAGATTAAGGTAATTATCAAACAATTAAAAAAAGCTTATTTAAAAGAACGTTTGCAGGCTGTAACGACTTTGATTACAGAGATGGAAAAGGATCCTAATGCCAGCCAGCAAGAAATAGCCAGTCTCTTAACTGAGTTTAATCATCTTAGTAAAGATTTGGCCGAATTTTTAAACTAATATGCCTAAGAGCAAAATCTCTCTCGCTAAATCGGTCAAGACCATTAAAAAATCAATTAAAAAAATGATTAAGAAAGAGCCGGTTAAGACTAAATCAAAGCTAGTTGCACCTAAGTCTAAAAGCTCTAACTCTAAGAAGTCTCTAGAATCTAAAAAGCCAGTTACTAAGGGGCTTAGTTTGAGTAAATTAAAAAATCAAAAAGTAGAGGCTTTTAAGACTGTTAAAAACCCCAAAAAGTCAGTTGTAAAAGTGGACAAGAAGCCAGCGATCAAAAAGCCGATTAAGCCAGTGCAAGAAGCCGCTTCGGCTAAGCTCAACGCAAGCAAGAAAGCGCCAGTTAAATTCCGTCCAGCGGAACCAGCTCTACCGCCGACCATAGAGCTTTTGGATAGTTTGGTGACCAAGGCTCGGACTCGAGGCTTTGTAACTGAAACCGAGATTTTGCATACTTTTCCGGCAGCTGAAGATTATGTCTTTGAATACGAATTATTTTTGGAGCGTTTGCAAAAAAACAGTGTCACAATCGTCGAAGAAGGCGATGGCTTCCTCGATGATATAGCTAATGTCAAAAAAGCCAAGCAACTTGATGATATTATTGGTACTGATAAAGATCGTTTGAAATTTGATATCAGTGAACTGTCAGCTGATTCGATTCAGATGTATTTGCGAGAAATCGGTAAAGTACCGCTACTGAGCAGTGAAGAGGAAGTGGAACTGGCTAAGCGTAAGGATAAGGGTGATAAGAAAGCGGAGCGCAGACTGATTGAAGCTAACTTGCGTCTGGTGGTGTCGATTGCCAAGAAATTTGCCGGCTCCAAGGGTCTGTCCTTACTCGACTTGATTCAGGAGGGTAATATCGGTCTTTTCCGTGCAGTAGAAAAATTTGAATATCGCAAGGGCTTTAAATTTTCGACTTATGCGACTTGGTGGATTCGTCAGGCTATTACTCGGTCGCTTGCTGACCAGTCAAGGACGATTCGTATCCCAGTGCACATGGTAGAGACGATCAACAAGTGTCGTCAGGTACAGAGAAACTTGGCTCAGTTACTTGGTCGTGAGCCATTACCTGAGGAAATTGCCGCCGAAATGGGTGAGGATATTGAAAAGGTGCGTTATGTGCTCAAGATCAGTCAGGATACTATTTCGCTGGAAACTTCAGTCGGTGATGATGATGAGGATTCAACTCTCGAGGACTTCATTGAGGATGTAAAGACAGCGACTCCGGACAGAGTGGCGGCTTTGCAACTGCTCAAGGATTATGTCAGAGAAGTCATCTCGGTCTTGTCACCACGTGAGCAAAAGATCTTGGAAATGCGTTTTGGACTGCTCGATGGTGTAGCTCATACTCTCGAAGAAGTAGGTCAGGAGTTTGAAGTGACTCGTGAACGTATCCGACAGATTGAAGCCAAGGCGATTGAAAGGATCAAAAAGCACGGTAGTATTCAAAAACTTAGGGATTATTAAGCTTGAATGAGGCTAGGAGTTAGGCTATGGTGATGGTCGTGGTTTAGCTCTTAAGTCTGGTTTGGGCTAAGATTGACAAGTTTGGGGTTTTTGCCTAGAATGGAACTTGTCTTAAAGGACATTCTGCGATAGCTCAGTGGTAGAGCAATCGGCTGTTAACCGATGGGTCGTGGGTTCGAATCCCCCTCGCAGAGCATAATAAATAAGCCTCACTTTTTGTGAGGCTTATTTAGTATAGTCTTCGTCAGAAGAGAGGATTCGAAGTTTATGCTCCGGAGCGAAGCGTAGGGGTAAATCCCCCTCGCAGAGCCAAGAAAAAAGCATTAGCACTTATTGTGCTGATACTTTTTTTATAACCAAGACTTGGTATATTTGCCATTTTTAAAGCTTTGTGTTATGGTTTAGTAGCTATTTCCTCAGGGGGTAGTATTTTTGTTTTATATATATGGCCGATGAAGTAATTATCAGATTTGATAATGTAGATTTTGAATATGTAGAAAAGAAGCCGGTTTTGGAAGGGGCGTCTTTTAGTTTGCGCCGTGGGGCCAAAGTAACCTTGATGGGTCAGAACGGTGCTGGTAAAAGCACACTGTTTGGCTTGATTCGTGGTGAATTTAAGCCTAGGAGTGGAGTGATTTCTATTAATAAAGACTGCAGTGTTGGTACGGCTCGTCAGATGGTGGCGCGGGAGGATCTGGATCTTAGTGTCGAGAATTATTTTGCTAAGGCCTTTGACCCAGTGCCACATAATCTAACTGGTCGAATTAACAAGGTGATGGAAGCGGTTAACCTACAAGTGCCACTCGATCGTCGTGTTGGCGATCTGTCTGGTGGTCAGCAAGCTCGGTTGCTCCTAGCCTTTGCGCTAATTGAAAATCCGGACATTCTCCTTCTAGATGAGCCGACCAATAATCTTGATCAGGCGGGCATTGATCATTTGATTGAGTTCCTAGTGATGTATGACAAAACTGTGATCGTGATCTCTCACGATGCGGATTTCTTGAACTGCTTTACTGAGGGGGTTATTTATCTAGATGTCTTTACCAAACAAACTGAACTCTATGTCGGTGACTATTACAGTGTAACTGAAGAAATTGCCAATCGAGTGGAGCGTGAAGAAAAGAAAAATGCTCAGCTGCTTAAGAATATTCAGGATCGTAAAGAAAAAGTAAACTTCTTTGCTAACAAGGGTGGTAAGATGAGGAAGCTCGCCAAAAAGATGCGTGATGATATTGCGGAGAGCGAAGAGAATATGGTGGATGTGCGTCGTGAGGACAAAACGATTCGTGATTTTGAAATCGAGGCTCAGGATATCAGTGGGGCGATTGTGACCATTAATCAAGTGCAGGTGATTGTTAATCACGAAGCGGTTATCAAACCCAAAGAATTAATCTTGCGTAAGCGTCAAAAACTTTTGATCTCTGGTCCGAATGGTATCGGCAAGAGTACTTTTTTGCGCTCGCTGGTAAGTGGGGACAATAAAGGGGCAGTGATCTTGCCGGAAGTAGTAGTGGGTTATTATAGCCAAGACTTTGCTAATTTGGATTTCAGTCAGACAGTCTATGATTCGCTGGATAGCGTGCGTATGAGTGACTTCGGCGCTCAAGACATGCGCTCAATTGCGGCTGGATTTTTGCTAACTGGTGAAGTGATGGGTCGTAAGGTTGGTGAATTGTCCGAGGGTCAAAAGGGGTTGCTTGCCTTTGCGCGTCTAGTGCTGATGAAGCCTGGATTGCTGATCCTAGATGAGCCAACTAATCATATCAACTTCCGTCATATTCCAGTCATCGCCAAGGCGCTGAATGAATATCAAGGAGCGATGATTATGATCAGTCACATGGCTGAGTTTGTGCGTGAAGTGAAGATGAATGAGTTTTTGGAACTGGATAAGATATAACTGATTGTTTATAAATATAAAAAGCCCTTCACTCGAAGGACTTTTTTTAGTTTATTCGATTACTAGGATTTTGTATATTTTGACTTGGTTGTTAACTAGTAATTCAACAGTGTCGCCGACACGATGACCCATGAGAGCTTGGCCGAGTGGCGATTTGTAAGAGATAACTCCACGACTAGGATCAGTTTCTGAAGAGCCGAGAATCTGATAAGTTTTGGTTTTGTTGTTGTGGCTAATGGTGATGGTGGTGCCAATGGCGACGGTGCTAGGATTTTTGACTGTTTTAATAATGACAGCGACTTTGAGCTGGTTTTCTAGGTCTAGGATCCGTTGATTGATAGAGCGGAGTCGACCTTTGGCGATTTGGTAAGAGGCGTTTTCGGAGAAATCGCCATTTTCGGCCTGAATGCGGACTTCTTCCATAGCCTTGAAGCGGGTTTTATTTTTGAGACGATCAAGTTTGCTCGCCAGTTCGTCAAATTTGGCTTGAGTGATTTCTGGATCAGGCTTGATGTGGCTAAATTTACCAGGTTTGCGGTAGGGTGTTTGCATGATTTTAGTATAGGGAGTTTGCGTTACAAATGCAAAGCTCCTACAAATACAAATCTTTTACAAATCTACAAATTACAAATTGACTGTGAATATAAATCTTTACAAATACTTCGATTTAGTCCAGTATAAATCTGCAAATACGCTGTGGTAAATTAATTTTAAAAATATGGATGAATTAAAAATAGAGATTTTACAAGAGGGCACTGGAGTAGAGGCTAAGGCTGGTGATCTGGTTAGCGTGCATTATGATGGCACTTTTACTGATGGCAGCAAATTTGATTCTAGTCGTGATCGTGGCCAAGCCTTTGGTTTTAATTTGGGAGCTGGTCAGGTGATCAAAGGTTGGGATCAGGGTGTCGTGGGTATGAAAGTCGGTGAAAAGAGAAAATTAACTATTCCTTATCAACTGGCTTATGGTGAAAACGGCTATGGTCCGATCCCGGCCAAAGCGACTTTGGTTTTTGAAGTTGAACTGGTTGCAATTAACAATTAACAATTGTCATTTAGCAAAACAAAAAGAAGGTCTTAAAGACCTTCTTTTTGTTGTTTGGTTTGCTAGGGTGGATTTATTCAGCTGCTTTCACGGTAGTGTCTAGAGTGTTGATGGTTTCATAGAGCTCTTTGCTGACAGCTTCGTTTTTGAGAGCTTTGGCGCATTCGGCTTTGGCGCTACGATAGGCCTTGAGTCTGTTGTCACGACTGGTGTTAAAGGTTTTCCAAGTAGCAACGCGTTTGGTTTCGTAGTTTTTGCTGATGGTTTTGATTTGAGCATTGCGTTCTTTGGCGGTGGTGATGGCCATAGCGACCTTGAGAGCGTCTTTGCGAGCGGTCAGCGCGCTGACTAGATCTTGTTCACGAGTTTGAAAGATTTTAATGAGAGCGTCTTCGCGTAGGTCAATGGCGCTAGCTAGACAGGCTTGGTAAGCGGCTTGGGCTTCGGCGTTAACGGTTTTGGTGATACGAGCTTTGGTGTTTTCTTTTTTGGTCATTGGGACACTAGAGCTTTCGGCGGCTTGTACGCTAGGAGCTATGAGTAAAGTGGTTACTAAGCAGCTTAGTAAAAATGAGCGCATAAAATAGATTTAATGATTAAGCTTGGTTATTTTAGCATAAATAAGTATTTTCTTGAAGACCGACTTGTTTGTCGGCCGGGGCTTTGTTAGAATTATTGATGATTATGAAGTTTTTGCAGACTCTTAAGAAGTATCAGATTTGGTTTTTGCCAGTGCTAGCGGCGGTAGTTTTTGGTTTGGCGTGGTGGCTGATGAGTTATCTCAAAGTCGATGATGTAATGGTTAAGAGTATTGAGAATGCTCGGGTGACTAGTTTTTTTATCAAAAATAATTTTTATCTGGGCTGGGTCTTGGCTGGTCTATCGATGTTTGGAGCGTACTTGTTGATGGCTTTGCTTAGAATCTTTGATAAGTTAAAGGTGTTGTGGTTAGTGATTTTGACGATAGTAGCAAATTTTTTGCCTTGGTTAGTTTTGGCTGTTCAATTAATTTATTTTGAGCAGAGTTATGCTGATTTGATCAAAGCTTTGATAGCTTATAGTGCTTGGCCAGCGATGGTGGCGAGTATCACGGTGCTTGGTTTGGGGCTTGTGTGTGTGGTGCTCGGTGATAAAGAAAATATAAATAAAGCCATAGCCTGGTGGTTGGTGCTGTGTGTGCTGCTAGCAGTGAGTTTGAGAGTCACTTTTTTGCTTGATCGGAGCTGTGCTTGGTTTGACGATCAGTCTCGTAATCAATGTTATCAATGGTCAGCTGTGCAAGCTAGTCGACTAGAGGGTTGTGAGCGAATTGCTGATTCGGTGTTTACAGGTATGAACTCTAATCCAGCGAGAGACAGATGTTATTTGCAAATAGCCAAGACAGTTGGCAAATTAGAAGCCTGTGATCAGATTAAGGGTGGTCTAATGTCCTATTCTAGAGAAGAATGCTTACAAGCGGTGGCGAAGATTTTTAGTGATCCACGGGCCTGTCTGGGTCTCAAGGAACTTGCTCAAATACGTTGTCAAATGAGTGTCTTGCTGAGCATTAAACCAGAAATGATTATAGAGCTTGATCGTGAATTATCTACGACCAGTAATGCGGCGAGGCGAGTGGAGTTAAAGGCAAAACGGGCGGCGATGTATGAGGCGATGAGCGATGAGCGTAAGCTCGAATTTGATAAATTAAAAAATAATTAGTTTTTGAAGGGAGCGAAGCTGAGGCGATGAATAGGGCAGGGGCCATGAGTTTTGATGGCGGCTAAATGCTGTTTGGTGCCGTAACCTTTGTGGCGATCAAAACCATAGTGTGGATAGTCGGCGTGGTAGCCTTGCATGAGCCAGTCACGACTAACTTTGGCGATGATGCTGGCTGCTGCTATAGAGGCTATAAGAGCGTCGCCATTGATTATGGCTGCTTGGGGTAATTTGATTTGTTTGATAGGAAATTTGCCGTCGACTAATAGATAGTCGGGTGCGACTTTTAATTTTTTAACAGCCTCGCCCATAGCTAGCAAGCTAGCTTCTAAAATATTGATACGATCAATGGTGTGGTGGCTGACAACGCTGATTTCGCAAGCTAGAGCCTCGGTTTTGATCAGTGGGAAAAGTGCTAGGCGTCTGGCTTCGCTAAGTTTTTTGGAATCAGTGAGGTAGTTATAAGCTGGTGTGAGAGTGAAGTCAGGAGCAAAAATAACCGCAGCAGCAACCACTGGTCCGGCTAGTGGCCCACGGCCAACTTCGTCGATGCCGGCGATGGCTTGATAACCTTGGCTGATTAAGCTTTTTTCATGATCTAGATTCATGAGATTATTATTGCTAATGCAGTGTAAAAGAGCAATAGTGCTACTCGGCTTGGTTGCGCTTCAATTCTTTGCTATACTTAGACTAAGCGAAGAATAATTTTTTAAAGATATTATATGTTGAGTGCAGAATTTATTGCTAGGATGAAGGCAGCTTTAATCAAGGAGCGAACAGAAGTGGAGAATGATATTAGAGAGATGTCCGTGCCTGATTTGGCTCTAGATAATCCTGAGCTTGATGATCTGGCTCAAGACGCAGTAGAAGATATTTTACAGGGTTCGTCACTAGCTGTTTTAAATGCTTTGTTATTAAAAATAAATAAGGCTCTTGATAGGATTGAAGACGGTTCTTATGGGCGAGATGTGGATAGTGGTGAATTTATCCCTGAAGAGCTTTTGATAAAAGAACCATGGGCTGAGAAAATGCCACCAATTGCACAGCACAAAAGCTGTGATTGTGATCATTAAAATTAAATATGATTATGAAAAGACTGAGTTCAATTAAAAGTTTGGTTAATCAAACTGTCAAGATTTATCGCCAAAAATATTGGGAGTTTGTCGAGCTCTGTTTTCTCGCAATTGTAGGCGCTGTGCCCTTGGTGATTATTTATGCTGTTCATTATTTGCTTAATTATAGTAATGACGCTGGACAGTATCAGGTGTTGAATCTGCTTTTGGCAGTCTTGTATTTCTTGGCTACGATGCTGGCTGCCTACTTTGCACTGTCTGCTGTCATAGGTTTTTATTTGATTGCTAATGATGATAAGCGAATCTCTGCTTGGCAAATAATTTTGTCGACGCGTCATTATTTTTGGCATTTTTTGTTAGTTTGGGTGTTGATTGAAGCTCTCTTGATGCTGGCTAGTGCGCCGCTTGTCTTTTTTTTGCAAGTTAGTGCCGAGGCTTGGTTGCCGATACTTGCTCAAAGCGGTCAGGCTTTTGACTGGCGATTGTTGGTTGGCTTGGTTTTGTTGCTAGCGCCGATTGTTTGGGTGGGCGTTAATTGTTTTTGGTCCTTTTTTGCCTTGATGGAAGGTGGCTTACAAAATATCTCGGCACTAAGACGGAGTCGTGAACTGGTGCGAGGTCGCTCACTAGCGGTCTTTGCTAAACTAGCTGCTTTTGTAGGGATCTGGGTGCTGTTTTATGGACTGATAAGTATTCATAATTATTGGCCTAGTAACCATGCTGTTTATGTTGCTTGGGATTTGTTAATGAAGTTAGTTTTGGTGGCGTCTAATTTTGTATTTGTGCCTAGCTTGGTGATTTTTGGCAGAGTTATGTATAAGGAATTGGTGGCTATGGCGCCTAAGACTAAACTAGCTAAGGCTGGTAATCCGACTTTGGTCAAGTTTGCGATTTTGTGCGCTGCTTTATTTGCGCTATCGATGTTGATGACAACTATTAAGGCTATGAGTTCAGAAGCAGTGATGCAAAACAAGCTCATCTCTCGCGATCGACAGAGAGTAGCAGATATGAAGAAGATTCAAAGTCTGCTTGCTGACTACTACAAAGATCAGGGTGCTTATCCAGAGTGGTTGGTGATGGGTCAGGAGCTTGCTGTAGCTGGCACCAGATATGCTGAGGCTTTGCCAAGTAACATTAAATCGGCTGATGGTGATTGTCCGGTGGATTATGAGTATGGCTATTATCAAGTGGCCGGTGGTCAGGATTATGTCTTAACTTATTGTTTGGGGGCGGGACTAGTTGCTAGCGAGGGTGATTTGTTATCGGCTGGTGAACATAAATTGAGTCAAGACGATATAATTTGGTAATTATGTGGGCAAAAAAATCAGTCAAGAGATCTCTGGCTTTGGTGCTAATTTTATTGATTAGTGGTTTTTTGGCCTTGGCTTTGTGGCCTTATCGCAATGCTTTTTTTGGTGCTTTGATATTGTTTTTCTTGTTTAGGCCACTCTATCAATATTTTTGTATAAAATTGAAATGGCGAGCTGGTGTGGCGGCGATGTTAGTGATCTTTTTGTCTTTGGTGATGGTTTTATTGCCACTGTCATTGCTTGCGTCTTTGCTACTTGCTCAGTCAGTAGAGGTGCTAGACTATTTGAGGACTAATGTTGATATCTGGACTAATTTCACGTCTCATTTACCTTTGGCTTGGAGTAAGCAATTAACTCAGGAGCTATCGGGACTAGTTAATAATTTGGGTGGTTTCTTTGTAGTAACTGTGAAGGCGCTTGGTGGTCAAGTGATTAATTACACCATCATGTACTTTGTCTTGTTTTATCTGCTGGTTGCTGATGAAGGTGATTTGCGTAAATTGGTCGTGTCGATCATGCCTTTTAGTCGCGCAAATACCGTCAAGCTACAACAAGAATTTCGTAATATTACTCATTCGACGATTATTGCTTCTGGTTGTATTGCGGTCGGTCAGGCTGGTCTTTTGACGCTGGGACTATTTTTGTTTGGAGTGCCTGGGGCTTTGGTGCTTGGATTTATTGGTTTGATTTTGGCTTTTATGCCAGTAGTGGGTGTGCCAGTGGTGTGGGTGCCGGCAGCGGCTTGGTTAATAGCGACTGGTCAGGTCGCGATGGGTGTTGGTTTGATGATTTGGGGCTTAGTGATTAGTACGATTGATAACTTTGTTAGACCGATGCTCCAAAATAAGATTGGTCATATTCATCCGGTGATTTCTATTATCGGTGTCTTTATTGGGCTATCTTTCTTTGGGCTGCTGGGAGTGATTGTGGGGCCGCTGATTTTGTCTTATTTTGTCTTGACTGTAAAAATGTTTAATCAAGAATATATTGATTGATAAAAATTAATAAATACTGGTCTGGTAAAAGCCTTTTTCTTGTCTTGATAATTGCTTTTAAGAATGATATTCTAGAGCGGTTAGTCTAAAGAGAAGCTATGAAAAAAATTGTTTTTGACATTGAAACAAAAAATACTTTTGCTCAAGTTGGTAGTCGTGATCCAGTCGCCTTGGACATCTCGGTGGTATCTATTTATGAGTATGACAAAGATAAATACAGTTCTTTTTTGGAAGGGTCATTAGCTAAGTTGTGGCCGATTTTGGAAAGTGCTGATTTGCTGATCGGTTTTAACTCTAATTATTTTGATATACCGGTCTTGGATAAGTATTATCCTGGCGATCTGACCAAGATTAAAAGCCTAGACTTGCTTGAAGAGATCAAAAAGTCACTAGGTAAAAGGATTGGTTTGGATGCGGTGGCGAGCGCAACCTTGGGTCATTCCAAGTCGGCTGATGGTTTGCAAGCAGTAGCTTGGTGGGCTGAGGGCAAGATTGATGAAATCATTAAGTACTGTGAGCAGGATGTCAAAGTGACCAAAGAAGTTTATGATTATGCGGTGGCTAATAAGTCACTCAAGTATAAGTCGCTGACGGATAGTTTGAGTTTTCCGATTGACTTGTCTGAATACGATCGAGTAGAGAAAGCGGTGATTAATTATACTTTGCCTTTTTAATGTTTGATCTCAAGTGATATGACTTACGATAAGCTCAAAGATTTTTTTCGTTTTGTGCCTCGTGATAAAGAAGTTTTGGCCACGAAGCGTAGGATTTATGTGGCATTGTTTGCGGTCTTGGGTTTGATGGCAGCTTATTTTATGTATGTGCTATCAACGGCGGCAACGATTTTTTTGTTGTTGCTTGACTATGCTCAGTACAGTTTTGGCTTGTCTTGGAAACTGTGGTCCTTGCTTGGTAAAATGTGGTTTGTGATCACGATGTTAGCTGGATATTTGGCTGGCTTGTCGATGGGTCGTTACTTTTGGCGAGTTATTTATATTAAGCCAAATCAGATTGCTAAATAAATTATGAAAAAGAGCTATCTAGGAGTACTGTTAATAGTAGCGGCCGCAGTGGTCGCTTATTTAATATGGTCACAAAAAGAAGCTCGTTCGGAGCAAGAGGTGCCAGTTGTAGTTGAGGAGTCCGGGCCGGTTTTTGTGCCTGATCCCAAAACTAAATATTTGAAAATTCCAGAACAGGCAACTTTTGGTGAGTTTATGACTGAGCAAGGTGTTGATCCAGCTGTAACGGCGGCGATTTATGAGGTAGCGTTGACTAATTATGATTTGGCGCTAGTTAGGGTCGGTCGAAGACTGGATTTACAATATGATGACGCGCAGGATTTGATTAAATTGAGTTATGATATCGATGATCAAAAACAATTAGCGGTGTATAAGGAAGAAGGGCTTTGGAAAGCCAAAGTTCAGGCGATTGAGTATAAAATAACTAATAAATTGTCTCAGGGGACGATTGATTCGTCTTTGTACGAAGCGGCTTTGGCGGCGGGCTTGGATGAGGGTTTGGTTATTGAGATGGCTGAAGCTTTTGGCTCGACAATTGATTTTTCGATGGATGTTAAAAGCGGTGATAGTTTTAAGGTTTTGTACGAAGCCCGTGAGCGAGATGCTATGCCAGCTAAACCTGGTAGGGTGCTCGCTGCTCGCTACATCAATGACGGACAAAGTTACTTTATTTATTTGTGGACTGACGACAAAGGCAAGGATGCTTATTATGATGAGCAGGGTCGAGCAGCCTTAAAGAGGTTTTTGCGAGCGCCAGTAGCTTTTAGGTATATTTCTTCTGGCTATACCAATAATCCTCGCTATGTTGGTGGTCAGTATCAACGTTTTACGGCTAATCATTTGGCGATTGATTATGCGGCGGCTCAAGGCACGCCAATTAGAGCGGTGGGTGATGGGCGAGTTAGTTTTGCTGGCTGGAAAAATGGTTATGGTAATGTGGTGACAATTCGTCATGACAGTACTTATAGTACGACCTATGGTCATATGTCCAAGATTTTGGTCAAGAATGGTCAAGCGGTTGGTCAAAATCAAACAATTGGCTTGGTAGGCTCGACTGGTTTTTCGACTGGGCCACATGTGCATTTTGAAATGATTAAAAATGGAGTTAAAGTTAATCCTCTCAAAGAAATCCAGCCACCGAGTGCGCCGCTCTCAGGCGAAGATTTGGTGACTTTTAATAAGCAAAGAGAAGTTTATCAGACAGAGCTGGATAAATAATTGAAGGAGCTGGAGTAAAATGCTATACTGAGCTAGTTAACATAAAGCGAAAATATGAGAATTGTAATATTAATGAGCTTTTTGATATTTAGTGTGGCTCTGAGAGTTGAGGCGGCTTCTTTGAGTCCGGAGGCGAGTGCTAGTGAGATGCTAAAAAACTATCAAACCAGAATTAAAAATAAAGAAACTGACAAGGCTAATGAGTTGCGATCTTTGGCTAGCTCTGTCAATGCTCAGACGGCTGTTATTAATAAAGAGCAGCTAGAAAAATTAAAGACTACTAAGGATGCTAAGCAAATCGCTGAGATTAAGAAGTTTTATGCTGATAAAGTTAATAAGCTAAAAGAGCAACAGGGCGTGCAAACGAAGCAAATTAATGATCGAATGAATAAAGAATTGAACGAGCTAAGAGCTGAATTAAAGGCTGTGCAGGCTCAACAACAAGCTGAGCGTAAAAGCCGAGAACGTGATGCTCTCAAATTAAAACAAGAAAAGGCTAAGCGACTAAAGGCAGTTCCTAGTAGTGCCGAACTCAAGAAAATGGAAAAGGCCACTGAGCTAGAAGAGGAAAAGAAATTAAAGGCAGCTAAGGCTAAGCGGGCGCTTGAGCAGGCGGCTTGGCAAAAGCGTTATCAAGGTAAAGAGCAAGTGATTCTGGATTTGGCTAATAACCCTGTTAATTAGGGCTATTTGAAGCTTCTTAAAACTATTGACAAGAGCGATCTTATATTGCAAAATAGTGGCTTATTATAGAAATATATGGCTGATAATAAAGACATTATTTTGTTTATCAACGAGGTGCCTCACAATGCTGCTGGTGCCGTAACTAAGGCTGTTAAAAAATACAGTAAAAAGTTAAATAGACCGCTCAAAATAGCGGTTGTTCGTGATATAAAACAGACTAAAAAAGAAAAGGCAAACGGTGTCGATTATTTGCTAGTTTGTGATTTTACCAAGCCATCAAAGGTGATAAAAACTTTACAGGAAATCAGTTCTCGTTTACTGGCTGTAACTTGTCGATCGGATAAGAATATGGAGGACTTTGCTAGAATAGTCCCATATTTGCCGTATATGAGGACTCCGTCTTCAGAATCGATTCGCTGGTCGGTTGATAAGATTGCGATGCGTCAGCATTTTCATAACTATGATCCCAAGATTAGTCCACGTTTTACGGTGGTATCTGAGGCTGATGAATTGGCGATTAAAAAAATTAAAGAAAAAGTTGGTTTTCCCTTGGTGATCAAGCCAGCTGGTTTGGGTGCCAGCTTGCTTGTCAGTATTTGTTATCATGAAGAAGAATTAGAAAAGGATTTGAAAAAAGTTTTGCGTAAGATTAAGCGCTTCTATAAAAATGACGGACGCAAAGAGGAGCCAAAGATCTTGATTGAAGAGTTTATGGAAGGCGAGATGTTCAGCATCGATGCCTATGTATCATCTCGTGGAACAGTAAGTTTTTGTCCGCCTTGTCAGGTTAAGACTGGTAAGATGATTGGTTTTGATGATTTTTTTGGTTATGAGCAGATGACGCCAACAACTTTGAAAAAAGAAGAAATTGGTCAGGCTGAACTAGTAGCTAAGCAGGCGATTCATGCTATGTGTTTGCGATCAACTACAGCTCATGTGGAATTGATCAAGACTAGAAGTGGTTTTAAGGTGATTGAGCTTGGTCCTAGAGTAGGCGGTTTTCGTCATCAGCTCTATGAGTTAGCTTTTGGTATCGATCATTCGCTTAATGATATCTTGACTCGAGTGCCTGGTAAATTAATTTTACCAAAGAAAACAAAGGGTCATAGTGTAGCGATGAAGTTTTTTGCTAAACAAGAGGGGTTGATCAAAAAAATTAATGGTATTAATAAAATCAAGGCGCTTGGCTCTTTTGTGTCGATTGAGCAAAATAAAAAAGTTGGTGACAAATGTCGTTTCGCTAAAAATGGTGGTCGAAGTGTGGCTAACTTGATCATGTTTAATGAGAGTCGTTCGGGACTACTTGCTGATATCAGGCGAGCGGAGAAGTTTTTGCAAATTATCACTTAACTTGCCTTTTCTCTGGGCTGGTGGTAAATTGTATGAATATGACAGAAAAAAATCACAAAAAGATCTTGATCGCTGAGGATGAAAATGCCATTGCCAAGGCCTTGCAATTAAAACTGGAGCATCTTGGTTTTAATGTGGAGCTTGCTAGTAATGGTGAAGAGGCGCTCGAAGCTTTAAAAAAGACGAAGTTTGACTTGATGCTACTTGATATCATGATGCCAAAGGTAGATGGCTTTGGAGTGCTGGCTGGTTTAAAAAATTTGAACTACAAACCGATTGTATTGATTAGTTCTAATTTGAGTCAGTCTTCTGATCGTGATAAGGCGATTAGTTTAGGAGCTGATGATTTCTTGGTAAAGTCTGATGTCAGCTTGAAGGAAATTGTGGATAAGATTAATGAAGCGCTGAGTTTATAAGTTTTTATTAGAAAGACCGCCTAGACTAAGGCGGTTTTTTTTATTGTCAAAATATATTTTGATATAGCTAGTTTTGATTTATTAAAGAGTTTGGAGTTGAGTTAGGATGCGCAATAAGTGAGCGCTAATAATAATTTTAACTGTTCAAGTTTTTTATTTCTTGCTATAATTACTAGGATTTTAAAATTAAAGCGACTAGTCTTAGTCGGCTTAGGTCTCCTTATGTTTAAGTTTGAAAACATTGTTCGCTTTTTCGGCTTGGTAATGAGTGTGTTCATTGGCTTGGTGATGATGACAGCGACTGTTGATGCTGCTCCACCGGTTTGTGGCAATCATAACGGTGTCAGTGGTACTTGTTTAAATGGTTTGGCTCAACAATTACCAGATTCACAAAATCCGGCTAAGTATAATTGGACTTGTACGGCTGATGGTCAGACGATAGATTGTTCTCAAGGTATAGTTTTGTGTGGTAATGGAGATATTGATTTTGGTGAAGAGTGTGATGGCAACAATTTGAATGATGCGACTTGTGCTGATTGGAATAAAACTGGTGATTTGGCTTGCAATGCCAGCTGTAAATGGGATCTGTCTGATTGTCAAGAGACTAAGTGTGGTGATGGCAGGGTTGAAGGCTTAGAGCAGTGTGAGTTAGGAGTGCCAGTCACTCAGAGCTGTGAGAGTCAGGGCAGCGCCTACCATAGTGGTACTTTGACTTGTGACTATGCGACTTGTAATTTTAATACCGACACGTGTTTGTCTTGTGGTAATGGTAAAAAAGAAAGCTATCCTGGCTTGCTAGAGCTCTGTGATGGCAATGATTTTGGTGGTAAAACCTGTAAAGATTTTGGTTTGCCACCTTTTTTAAATGGTAAGTTGAAATGTACCAATGCCTGTACAAAAATTGATACTAGTGGTTGTAATCGTTCACTATGTGGTAATGGTATTATTGATGGTGAAGAAGAATGTGATGGTAATAACCTAGGGGTGCCACCAAAGAGTTGTCAGGATTTGGGTTGTACAGGTGGTGGTCCGGTTCGTTGTCAGGATAACTGTACTTTTGAAAAGGCGAGTTGTACTGGTTGTGCAGCAACGGGCTGTACAAATGTCAGTACTAGTCCTTGGTCTAGTCCATTTCAGTTTAGAATCCCTTGCTGTGGCTCTCGTGATGGGCAATGGGCTGATAACTTAACCGAGAGTTCTACTGGACTGTGTGCTGGTGGCGTCAGTAATTTTAAAAAAGTATATAATTATAGAGATTTTTTGGGTTGGGAATGGGATTGTGGTGATGCAAATAACAAGTGCAGGGCTTACAA
>DBEB01000050.1 GCA_002293855.1 Candidatus Falkowbacteria bacterium UBA917 | reverse complement strand
GTTGGGTCAATGATACCAGCTGATACCATATCAACAAACTTGTCAGTAGCCGCATCATAACCGATGTTTTGTGAGTTTTTATTTTCACTCATGATCTGATACAGGATGAGTGAACCATCTTTGCCGGCATTGGCCGCAATCTGACGAATCGGTGAGAGAATGGCCTGTTCGATAATGCGAGCACCAGCGCTAGTATTTTTGTCTTGGCTAGCAAAAGCCTTGCCAGCCAGAGCGAGAGCGAGACCGCCACCTGGAACAACCCCCTCTTCAACAGCTGCACGAGTAGCGTTAAGCGCGTCTTCGATACGGTCTTTTTTTTCTTTCATTTCAGTTTCAGTAGCGGCACCGACTTTGATGACAGCTACACCACCAGCGAGCTTGGCTAGACGTTCTTGGATTTTATCTTTATCAAAATCAGAATCAGAGAGTTCTTTTTCTTTTTTGAGCTGATCGATACGAGTTTTGATATTAGCTAGATCACCTTTACCTTCGACAATAGTAGTATTGTCCTTGGTAGCCATGACTTTGCGAGCTTGACCGAGATCAGAGAGTTCTACTTTGTCCAGTTTCAAGCCAAGATCTTCACTGATGACACGAGAGCCGGTAACGACAGCAATGTCCTCGAGCATAGCTTTGCGACGATCACCAAAACCCGGAGCTTTGACACCGAGTACAGTAAAGATGCCACGGAGTTTGTTTAAGACCAGGGTAGTGAGAGCTTCGCTATCAATGTCTTCGGCGATAATGAACAGTTCTTTGCGACCAGCCTGAATGAGTTTTTCTAGTAGTGGCAAGATGTCCTGAATACTAGAGATCTTTTTGTCAGTGATCAAAATGTAAGGATCATTGAGTTCGGCGCGCATAGCTTCAGTATTGGTCACCATGTAGTGGCTGATATAACCCTTGTCAAATTGCATGCCTTCGACAAGTTCTTTTTCGACACCGAAGGATTGACCTTCTTCAATAGTAATCACACCGTCTTTACCAACTGACTCCATGGCCTCGGCAATGATCTGACCGATTTCTTGGTTGTTAGCGCTGATCGAAGCAACTTGAGCGATTTCTTCTTTGGTAGAAATTGCTTTACTCATCTTTTTGAGCTCGCTGACGATTTCAGCGACTTTGGTTTCGATACCGGTACGGATTTCAATCGGATTAACACCAGCGGCAACTAATTTTAAGCCTTCGTTAATGATGGCTTGAGCGAGGACTGTGGCAGTAGTTGTACCATCACCAGCAGCGTCATTGGTTTTTTGAGCAGCTTCTTTAATGATCTCAGCGCCGATGTTTTCGACTTTGTCTTCGAGCTGGATTTCTTTAGCGACACTGACACCGTCTTTGGTGATGAGCGGAGCACCGTAAGATCTTTCCATAACAACATTGCGACCCTTGGGACCCATGGTAACTTTGACAGCATCAGCGAGTTGGTCAACGCCTCGCTTCATGGCGAGTCGAGCTTTTTCATCAAAAATAATTTGTTTAGACATAAGATTAAAAGTTATGCACTCAAGGCAAGTGGCCCAAGGCTAGATTATTCAATAATTAACATGATGTCTTGTTCTTTGATAATCAAATAGTCAACGCCATCAACTTTGATCTCATCAGGACTATATTTACGAAACATAACTTTGTCACCGACTTTAACCGACATGGGGGCGAGCTCACCATTATCCAAAAGACGACCGGCGCCAATAGCTACCACCTCGCCTTTCTCTGGCTTTTCTTTGCTCGCTGTATCAGGCAAGATAATGCCCAGCTTGGTCACGGTCTCATCAGCCACTGGCTTAATGATGACATTTGCGTGGAGTGGTTTTAGATTCATAAAATTTTATTTAAGTCAGCTTGGTTGAAACCTGCTCGACTAATTAATTATTTTATAAAAGGATATTACTGATTTAGCAGTCTATGGTCAAGAGTGCTAAAATCAGAGTAAACCCATTTTAATGTTTAGCTGATTAACTGTCAAGAATTACTAGCTCCCTTATTCCAGCGAACACTGGAATCTTGTGAATGGAGCTTATAGCCCAAGATCCCAAGGTTTGCTGGGATGACCTTAAATGACTTAAAAAAGATAGTGATTTAAAGAAAGCTTGAAAAAAAAATCAGTTCGTGTTACTTTATAGGCCATATCGGACGGCTAGCTCAGTTGGTTAGAGCGTTACGTTGACATCGTAAAGGTCACTGGTTCGAATCCAGTGTCGTCCACCAAATAAACAGCTCCCGATTTGGGGGCTGTTTTAATTACACTCTCACCCTTTATCTTTTTAAACATTTCTGTTTTAATGATAAAAACACTTAGATTAGTGCCTGTAGCTCAGTTGGTTAGAGCGGAGCTCTTATAAGGCTTAGGTCGATGGTTCAAGTCCATCCAGGCGCACCACTAACAGCTCTCTAGAGCTGTTTTTTGTTTGTGCTGATTTAGGATTTAAGAGAGCTGTGCTATAATGAGCAAATTATGACAGACCGCGAGGCGCTCATTGCTCTTACTCATTTTGTAAAATTTGGTCCAGCCGGACTGAGGAAACTTCAAGCTCGGCTAGGCTCTTGGCTGGCTGTTTGGCAAGCAACTAGTACTAAATTAGAATCAGCCGGACTAGCGCCAAGCACCGCCAAAGAGTTTGGTACTTGGCGCACTAGTTTTAATTTAGAACGAGCTTCGCTACTAATGGCCCGTGAAAAGATTAGCACTGTTTGCCTAGGCGAGGCCCTATATCCTGAGCCGCTCACTCAGATCACTCAGCCACCCCTAGTCCTCTACTACCAGGGCGAACTAAATCAGAAGCTCTGGACAAGGGCGCTCGCTGTCGTCGGTTCACGCAACAGCACTCATTATGGACAACGCGTGATTGAAGACTTAATCAAACCGGTCGCTCAAGCAGGCCTAACTATTGTTAGTGGCCTGGCTCTCGGCATTGACGCTCTGGCTCATCAAGCGACACTGGCAGTTAGAGGTCAGACAGTCGCGGTCTTAGGCTCGGGGATAGATCAAGCCAGCCTCTATCCGAGTGCTAATCGCGGTCTCGCCCGAGCCATCATCGATCATGGTGGAGTGATAATGAGCGAGTTTGCACCAGGCACAGCCGG
>DBEB01000051.1:6919-44714 GCA_002293855.1 Candidatus Falkowbacteria bacterium UBA917 | reverse complement strand
AAATTACTCGAGAAGGAATTTCGCTACCTTAGGACCGTTATAGTTACGGCCGGTGTTGATCCGCGCTTAAATTCAAAGCTGCCCCTAGTAAACTAGGATGACCTCTCCTCTTAACGTTCGGACACTGGCCAGGCATCACCCCCTATACATCATCTTTCGATTTAGCAGGGAGCTGTGTTTTTGGTAAACAGTCACTTGAAAGTCATTCGCTGCGGCCCTGATTGCTCAGGGCAGGTCTTATCGCTAACTTACGACCGCTTTTTTGCCTAGTTCCTTAACGATGTTTCTCTCGTTCACCTTAGGCTTCTCGCCTCATCTACCTGTGTCGGTTTACGGTACGGATACCACAACCTTAGCCCTAGAAGTTTTTCTGGGAACCTCATTCATTTGAATTGACTTAGCCCGAAGGCCTTATCTGCTGGCAACTCATCGATCTTATTGACCCGGATTTACCTAAGTCAGATCTCTAAGCCACCAAGGTGCAAACCAATACACCCTCAAACTGCAGAAGTCCGTCACTCCGTCGGAAAATTGTGCTAGTGCTGGAATATTAACCAGCTCATCCATCGACTACGCCACCATTACAATGGCCTCGCCTTAGGACCGACTAACCCTGGGACGATTTACGTTGCCCAGGAACCCTTAGATTTTCGGTGGGCGGGGTTTTCATCCGCCTTCATGCTACTTATGCCAACATTCTCACTTCCTAAGCCTCCACCATCACTCACATGACAGCTTCTGTGGCTTAAAAACGCTCCTCTACCAATCTGCATTGCTGCAGAGTCCGTAGCTTCGGTAATATGCTTAGCCCCGGTAAATTTTCGGCGCGAGACGACTTGACTAGTGAGCTGTTACGCTTTCTTTAAAGGATGGCTGCTTCTAAGCCAACCTCCTAGTTGTCGAGGTCACGACACAACCTTTTACACTTAGCATATATTTAGGGACCTTAGCTGACGGTCTGGGCTGTTTCCCTTTTGACAACGGACCTTAGCGCTCGCTGTCTGACTCCCGAGCTGCACCCCTAGGTATTCGGAGTTTGGTTAAGGACGGTAAAACCCGTCCTCATTCAGTGCTCTACCCCCTAGGGTCAGCGCTCGAGGCTAGCCCAAAAGCTATTTCGAGGAGAACCAGCTATTGCCGAGTTCGATTGGAATTTCTCCGCCAACCACGACTCATCCCAAAGTTTTGCACAGCTTATGGGTTCGGTCCTCCATCTGTCTTTCGACAAACTTCAACCTGGTCATGGCTAGATCACACGGCTTCGGGTCTTATGCATGCGACAAACGGGCTATTAACCCTCGCTTTCACTACGGCTCCTCCGCTCAAGGCGGATTAACCAAGCCACATACAATAAACTCGTTGGCTCATTCTTCAATAGGCACGCTGTCACCCGGATTGCTCCAGGCTCCAACTGCTTGTAAGTATACGGTTTCAGGTACTATTTCAACTCCCTCACCGGGATGCTTTTCACCTTTCCCTCACGGTACTTATTCACTATCGATCTTAAAAAGTATTTAGTCTTGGGTCATAGACGACCCAGCTTCAAACGGGATTTCTCGTGTCCCGCCCTACTTAAGAATAGTTATACTAGCTCCACAATTTATTTTCGCTTACAGGGCTATCACCTGCTCTGGCAAAGCTTTCCAGCTCACTTCAACTAATAAATCGTGCCAACTAGCCGCATTACCTAAACTGCGACACAACCATCTTGCAACACCGGAAAAACATATGGCTTTAGGGCCTTCAGATTACTCACAGTAAACTGCTTGTAACCATAGTTTAACCGGTTTAGACTTGTCCCCTTTCGCTCGCCACTACTTAGGGAATCAAGATTACTAGCCACTAGCGATGACGAGTCATCACCTATGGCTAATAATCATTTTTTTTCTCTTTTCCTCCGACTACTAAGATGTTTCAGTTCATCGGGTTGTCGTCTCAGTAGCCTATGTATTCAGCTACCGGACATCCTGTCATCAACAGGATAGGTTTCCCCATTCGGAAATCCTCGGGTCAAAGGTTACTTGCCACCTCACCGAAGCTTATCGCAGGCTGTTACGTCCTTCATAGTCTTTTTAAGTCAAGGCATCCACCATATACTCTTACGTGATTTTCCCACGCTTTTATCTTAAATGCTTTCATTTATTTATTGGTTCTCGATATTCTGTTGTCAAGGAGTAATAAACTAGAAATTTCATCAAAAAAACCGCCGTAGCGGTCAATTTAAGCCAAAATATGACTTCTATTAACCACTTACTTTTGTAGCGAATCTCAATTGATTAACTAACATAATTTATTTATTAACTCCAATTATACAGCAATTATATTATGTGTCAAGAGTAGCGAGCTCATCTTCTTCTAATCAAATTTAGCCTAATTTTAGCCACTAAAAAGTCATGACCAAATAGTCCAAAATCCTGACTAATTTCCAAACTTTTAAAAATGTTAATAATATCCACAAATTACTAGGTATTTCAGCGCTCACAAATCTTGACAAAGCCAAACAATCATACCATTATATCAGCATTGTTCTTTCACAGTCTGGAGATTATCATGCTTAGTAAAACCAAGCTCATGAGCTTATCACTCGCTCAACTCGTAGTAGTCCTATCTTTGCCATTTGTCACAACAGCTTTAAAGACCAAGATTTTTCAACAAATCTTATTTTTTATCATCGCTCTTGGGCTCGGCTATCTGATTACGCATTTTTGGGATAAAAAACTACAGTATAGCTATCCTGCTCTTGAGTTTTCAGAGATCAAGACCATAACTATACCTTGTCTAGCTCTAGCTAGTCTCAGTTATCTCATTTTACAGTTCTGCCCTTTTCAATTTACTGATTGGCTTATTCTTACAATCAGCCTCAGCTCATCAGTAACAATCTTTTTATCATTAATCTCACTCAAAGCCTAAAACAAAAGCCGTCCTGATCAGGACGGCTTTTTATATCTTAGTTTATACTCCAGTACTTAGTTACACTGAGCACCAGCTGAGGCAGAACCAGCAGCTTGAGTACCAGTACCAAAACCAGGAGCTGGAGTAGCACTAGCAAAAGTATTAGAACATTCCTTTGGAGCCTTACCATCAGTAAATGCACCACAGACAACCTTAGCTAAGCTAGCACTGTCACGACCGGATTCAACCTGTTCACCATTAATGACCAATGTTGGAGAACCTTGGACACCGTACTTGGTGTTTTCAGCTTGGTGAATAGCAAATGGAGGGAACTGACTACCCCAAGAATCCTTGTTGTTGTAGGACTCACTAATCTTAAATTGCTTATCAGTATTAGTTACACAAGCAGCAAGCTTCTTCTCATCAACACCCTGTTCCTTCAAACAAGCAGCGTTATCACCAGCCTTGAGGAAACACTCCAAGTAAGGAATAAATTTAGGAGCCTGTTCTTTATTAATACAGTACTGACGAATCTGCTCATCGATTTCCTTCTTCTCATGCATAGCGTAATCCACAAACTTGACTTGGAAATCAATCTTGCCGGCAAGAGCCTTAGCTACTGGCAAAATACCCTTCTCAATCTGAGTACCATAAGGACAGTGACTCATAACAAAGAGTTCCACCACTGGCTTATCGCTTTTCTTACTGACCTGAGCTACTGGAGCAGCAGCACTATCCTCACCGGCTACACCACCAGCTTCGGCGGTCATCTTTTCAATATTCATGCCTTGTGGAAAAAAAGTCTTACCATCCTTAGACATATAAGAATCAATTGGCTCACCGCCACCTTCCAAAGTAATACTCATCTTGTACAGACCAGCTTCTTCAGTCACATCAGAAATAGTAAACTGAGTTTTGCCACCGAGCAAAGTATCACGCACAAAAGTTTCTGCCTTAGTCTTAGCTTGAGCAGGACTAATACTGCCACCCAAAGCCATACCACCCTTCTGAGACATGTAAATACCAGCAATCAAGAGCACAATTACGACACCCAAGATCGGCAACATCTTCTGTTTTTTGACATCAATCATATTGTTGACAAATTTTATTGTCTCGACCACTCCTCTCGAGACCTTAATTAATTTTTAAACTTATCCGAGTCAAACCAATGACGGATAACAACTTAAACTAACTAGACAAGCTTTCCGGCAAGAGATTTGACCTTATTTTAAGTTATGAGCTAGTGGCTGTCAAATCCAAGTCACTGCTGCCACCTCATCATCCGACTCCTTAAAACGCATCAGGCGCACACCCTGAGTGTCACGACCAGATTCGCTGACCGACTTATATGGCAAGCGGATCACTTGACCCTTGGCCGAGATGATGACCAAGTCCATTTCTTGCATTTTTTCAGCACTCACCACAAAAGCATTGGTCAAACGACCAGTCTTGGTAGTGATCTTAGCAGTCTTGATACCGCTACCACCACGACCTTGAACTTTATACTCTTTGAGATCAGTGCGTTTGCCGTAACCATTAGCCATAACCGACAAAACTTCGTAGCCCTTAACCTTACCGTCAGCTACCACACCCATACCCACTACTCGATCAGACTTTTTGAGCTTAATGCCAAAGACACCGGCCGCACCACGACCCATATCACGCACATCGGACTCATGAAAATGAATTGCTTGACCACCAGCCGTTACTAATTGGACAGTATCATTGCCCGATGTTGGCTTAGTCCAGATCAGCTTGTCATCATCTTTGAGTTTGATCGCTACTAGACCACTACGCCGCACGTTGTCAAAATCTTTCAATTCCACTTTTTTGACCAAACCTCGCTCAGTCGCAAAGAATAAATATTTCATCTCGCCGAGCTTAGCGAGTGGCAAAACACTGGTCACTTTTTCCTGACTCGGGATCGACAAGAAGTTTACAATCGCTTGACCCTTAGCAGTTCTTTGCGCCTGTGGGATCTCATAGCCTTTGAGTTGGAAGACTCGACCTCGAGTAGTGAAGAATAGCAAATCATCATGAGTCATGGTGCTAAACATAAACTCCACACCATCTTCCTCTTTAGTCGTTAAGCCCACCACACCCTTGCCACCACGGCTTTGAGTTTTAAAGGTATCATAAGGCATACGCTTGATATAACCATCACGCGTCATCATCACTACCGCCTCTTCATTTGGCACCAAATCCTCGACACTAAACTCCTTAAAGCCTCTGGCCACCACCTTAGTCCGACGTTCGTCACCATACTTCTCGGAGATCTCACGAATATCAGTTTTGACAATCTCCATTACCTTCTCACGAGAGGCAAGAATCGCTTCCAATTCTTTGATTAATTTAGTTTTTTCTTTGAGTTCATTTTCGACATGGAGTCGTTCTAGGCCAGCTAGTTGTCCGAGACGCATCTCCACGATCGCCGCCGCCTGTAACTCTGATAGTTTGAAACGTTTCACCAAGTTTTGCTTGGCGTCTTCTTTATCCTTAGAACCCTTAATGATTTTGATGATCTCATCAATGTGCAAAAGCGCAATCATCAAACCATCCAAGATATGCGCGCGAGCCTTGGCCTTATCCAAATCAAACTGTGTCCGACGTTTGATCACTTCTTCACGGTGCTTAACATATTCTTCGAGCGCCGCCTTGATATTCAAAACCTTTGGCTGAATACCATCAACTAGCGCAAGCAAATTGACATGATAGGTATCCTGCAAAGGCGTCTTGTTATAAAGACTATTCAAAATCTTCTTTGGGAAAGCATCTTTCTTAAGATCGAGCACAATACGCACACCTTCTTTACCAGATTCATCACGCAAGTCACGCACACCTTCGATTTTTTTCTCCTTGATCAAATCAGCAATTTTTTCTACCAAGCTCGACTTATTGAGCTGATAAGGGATCTCCGTAATCAAAATCTGACTGTCACCTTTTTTGTTCTCAACAATTTCAGCCTTACCACGCATCACAATACCACCCCGACCCGTGGTGTAAGCCTGTAAAATATCTTTTTTATTATAAATAATACCGCCAGTTGGGAAGTCCGGACCCTGCACATCTTCCATGATTTCTTCCACTGTCAAATCTGGATTATCAATCAATCTCAGGATAGCCGCACAGAGTTCGCGCAAATTGTGTGGCGGAATCTTGGTCGCCATACCAACAGCGATACCTTCTGAACCATTGAGCAACAAATTTGGCAAACGAGCCGGCAAGACTCGTGGCTCCTGATGAGAGCCGTCAAAGTTCGGCACAAAGTTAACCGTCTCCTTTTCAATATCAAAGAGCATCTCCTCAGCTAGATAGCTGAGCTTGGCTTCGGTATAGCGCATCGCCGCCGCATTGTCGCCGTCCATCGAACCAAAGTTACCCTGACCTTTGACCAGCGGATAACGCATGGAGAAGTTCTGTGCCATACGCACCATCGAATCATAAACTGCGCTATCACCATGAGGGTGGTATTTACCGAGCACTTCACCGACTACAGTTGCTGACTTACGAAACTTACCACCAGCTCGCAGACCCACATTCCACATCGCATAAAGTATACGACGATGAACCGGCTTGAGACCATCACGCACATCCGGCAAGGCGCGGGACACAATAACGCTCATGGCATAATCCAAATAAGCGGTCTTCATTTCCGCTACAATCGACTGCTGATCCATTTGACCATCAGCTTCACTAAACTTAGCTTGTGATAGACCTTCACCGCTATTACCATTATCCTGCGTCTCTTCTGATTCTAATTGACTTTGTTTCGGCATAGACTTGTTTAATTACTATTGCTTGGTAATTCAGACATTGAGTTAGAGCTAGTCACTCCAGTCTCCGTCGAACTAGCTTGATTTACAATTTGTCTACTCTGTTCTTTGAGTTGTTCAATTTTTGTCATCACTTCGCCAAAGGTTTGATCAAGATTACGTTTGTACTCCGAGAGAGACTTAGCATCAGTTTGCTCCTCAGTCATTCGGTAGCTATTATTAACCGCCAAATCCAGTGTCGACACCCACAGCACCACTATCACGAGCATTATCACACTCACCCCAATCCACATCATCAGCTGGCGATTGCGACTATTCATAGCCCCCAGATCCCTGCTCATTTTTAAGTCTCGCTCATCAATCATCCGAGCTAGTTCCTGACGCATATCCGCCTCAATCACTTCTTCTTCACGGGCGAGCATCGTTCGGATTTTTTCGGCCTCCTCATGATTGACTTTAGCGCTTACCTGACGAGTTCTAGCGCCACCACTCTTCACAGCAATCTTTTTCCCCCTTGGCATATTATTAGACTGTTAAAATAACTAATTTAGTCGCATCGGTCGGCAAATCCTTTTTGCTGATTTTTAATTTCTCCTCATACTCCGGCGCGATACCAAGTTCCTTAATAAACTTTTCCAAATTATCTAACTGCTCAGGTAGTTCAAGTCCATCAATCTGATAATGCATCGGTATCACCACTCGTGGCTCCAGTTGATTGATTACTTCCACCGCCTTTTTGGCATCAATCGTATAGACGCCGCCAATCGGCACGAGTAACACATCTACACCTTCCAGTCGCTCGATTTGCTTGTCAGTCAAGATATGACCGAGATCACCCAAGTGAGCGACTGACAAATCACTAAAATCAAATCTAAAAATTACATTCGAGCCTCGCTTAGCACCCTTCTCATCATCATGATAAGAATCAATACCTTCGATATAGACACCCTTGTATTCAAACTCACCAGCCGTATCAATCACAAAAGGATCCTTACGCAATGCCTTGAGATAATTATGACCATCATGATCATGACTAATCGTCACAATATCAGCTTCAAAACTCGGCATTTTAAGACCAGTCTTGTCAGGGTTAAAAGGATCAGTCGTCACCGTAAAGCCATCAGCACCAAGCTTATCTTGAAATTTAAAAGCACTCTGTCCTAACCAAGTTATATACATAAATCAACACTTAACATTTAACCATCAACAAAAAATAAATATAATCAACGGTTAATTGTTCATATCTTATCTTTCTTTTATTTTTTGGTCAATAAATCACCGTTGCCAGCAGCACAAATCGCAATCGCGAGCGCGTCCGCCGCATCATCAGGCTTCGGTATTTCTTTGAGATTGAGTAGTAGTTTGACCATCTTCTGAACTTGCTGCTTATTCGCACCACCATAAGTCGTCACCGCTTGCTTAACTTGCAGCGGCGTAAAGGACATTGGCAACAAGCCCGCCTGACTACAGATAAGCATCGCCACTCCACGAGCCTGACCGACGACTAGAGCAGTCTTGGCATTATTACAAAAAAACAACTCTTCAATCGCTGCCCGCTCTGGTTGATATTTTTTAATCACTGCCGAGAGCTGTTCGGCCAAACTAAACAGCCGCTTAGCTAGTAGCTCACCGGCCGGCGTTTTGATGGAGCCATAGGCGAGACACAACAAATCACCTTTTTTATTTTGCTCAATCACTCCGTAACCAGTGTCGGCAATACCTGGATCAATCCCCAAGATAATCATAAAATCAATTTTCAATCAGCCTATTAATTACAAAATTGATAATTGCCAATTGTTAATTGTAAATTGTCTAACTAACGTTGCTATAATAATCCGCCACATCATCACAATCCTCGAGCGCCTCAATAAAATTATCTACTTTAGCCTGCTCTTCTTCTGTTACTTCCTTCTTATCCTTGGCCACATATTCGATCTCCGATGATTCAATCACCACGCCTTTTTCTTCCAAAATCTTCTTAATACCCTGCAAATTAGCCGTTGAGCAGTAAATAGTCAGCCCTTCAGCCTCATTAATAATATCATCCGCTCCAGCATCAATTAATTCCAATTCTAATTCTTCAAAATTAATCTTTGCCACTTCCGTAGCATCTACCATAATCACTCCTTTGAGCTCAAAGTTCCACATCACCGCAGACATTGAGCCACCCGCCTTATCAAAAATATGCCTGATCAAACTAGCTGCTCGATTACGACTATCAGTTAAACAACGTACCACAAACTGAGTTTGCGCTGGACCGATACCTTCGTAGATGAGTTCCTCGATCGCCGCTCCAGCGAGCTCCCCCGTGCCTCGTTTGACCGCTCGCTCGATATTATCCTTGGGCATATTGGCCGCCTTAGCTCGGTCAATAGCCAGACGCAAAGCAAAGTTAGTGGTCGGATCACCACCTTTTTTGGCACTCATAATAATCAAATTGGCCATCTTGGTAAAAACCGCCCCTCGTTTAGCATCCACCACCGCCTTGGCTCTTTTGGTTGTCGCCCACTTTGAATGTCCTGACATATTATTGAATATAAACCTGCCTACCGGCAGGCAGGAGTCAAAATTCTAAAACCCCATTTCAACTTTTACTTAAAGTTATTATTTTAAATTATTTCTTAATAGTTACCGATTTATAACAGATAATGCCACCAAAGACTATTAAAATCAAGCTCATCCATTGTGGCCAGCGCAGTCCCCAAGCCACTGGTGTCAGATCAATCTTAATAAACTCTACCAAACCCCGATACAAGCCAAAAACAATCAGATAAATCCCAAGCACTCTCTGACCTAGCCTCTCTCGAGCAACTTGTTCACTATTTTTAATCAGATAGATCAAAGCTCCGGCTAAAGCTAAGCTCGCGATCGATTCGTAAAGAAAAGTCGGCTGAAAATAACTAAACTCCTCATAGCCAAGCGGCCTCCGTCCTACTTCAATCATAATCCCCCACGGCAAATTTGTTGGTTTACCAAATAATTCTTGATTAAAATAATTACCCCAGCGACCAAGCGCTTGACCAAGTGCCAGTGCCGGCGCCAAAACTCCAGCCAGTCGCCAAAACGACCATTTTTTTACTCTCGACCACCAGAGTGTTACAGCCAGTCCAGCGAGCACTGCCCCGTGGATAGCGAGGCCCCCATGCCAAATCTTGGGCATTTCCTCTGGATACTGACTATAGTAGGACCAATCAAGGCCAATATGATAGAGCCTCGCCCCCACCAAGCCCCAGATAATCAACCAAAAGGCCAAATCATACAAATCATCAGTCTTGATATCAAAAAACTTAGCCAGACGAGCAGCTAGCATCATAGCTAGAGCCATCGAAACAACCATAATCAGTCCGTACCAATAGACCTCAACGAGACCAAAGTTGATGAGCACCGGTGATGGTGTGTAGTTATGCAAAAAATTTATCATTCCCCCATTTTAACTCAAAGCCCTTTTAGGAGCAAACAAAAACCCAGTGATTCGAGCGCAGGACTGGACAAAAAGCCAATCAACTGTTATGATTTTCTCGTATTTATTAGCCAAAATTAGCCATGTACGATAATGACCGCCTTTTGAAAGATTTAGAGCCAACTACAAGCCAAAATCCCGACTCAGAAGCAGTATCAAAAAAATCTAATTCTTTTCTAAGCAAGCTCACTAAGCTTTCTTCTTTTATTTTAGCCTTTTTAATGGTATTTTTTATCTTTTTCTACCTCAAAGGCTCGATCTCCGATCAAAGCACCACGTCTTGGCTCAATAAAATCCCTGTCATTGGCCAAATTAAGCATTTTGTCGAAAGCTCAACTAGCCCCCTCAAAGGTGAAGATCGTGGCCGTATCAACATTGCTCTACTTGGCATTGGCGGCAAAGGTCATGATGGCGGTGAACTAACCGACACTATTATAGCCAGTAGCCTCGACCTCGGAGCCAAAAAAACCGCCATGGTCTCTATCCCTCGTGACCTCGTCGTACCCATTGATAACACCCTCGGTTGGCGTAAAATTAACAATGTCAACGCCTACGCCGAACGTGCTCAACCAGGCTCAGGCGGTCTAGCTGCCAGTCAAGCCATCAGCACTGTACTCGAAGCTCCTATCGATTATTACGTCAAAATTGATTTCAACGGTTTTGTAAAAATCGTCGACGAACTCGGTGGCATCAATATTTGTGTTGACCGAACTTTTGATGACTATACCTATCCAGCTGCCGGCCAAGAAGATAATCCAAATTACAACTCTCGTTTTGAGCATTTACATTTTGAGGCCGGCTGTCAAACTATGGACGGCACTACCGCTTTGAAGTATGCTCGTTCTCGTCATGCTTACGGACCAGAAGGCACTGACTTTGCTCGCGCTGCCCGTCAACAAAAAGCCATCGCCGCTATCAAAGACAAAGCCCTCTCTCGCGAGACTATCTTTAGTCCCAAAAAAATCCTCAACATCATCACTGATCTTTCTGATCATATCCAAACCAATCTAACCTTGATCGAAATGACCAAGCTCTGGGGATTAGTCAAAGACATCAAAGCCGAAGATATCATCACCCGCGTCCTAGACAACAGCCCAGCCGGACTCTTGATGGACTCAGTCGGCGAAGACGGTGCCTATACTCTCGTCCCTCGAGCCGGTAACTTCTCCGAGTTACAGTACCTCTACAAAAACATCTTCCAAAGCGCCCCAGTCGATACCAAAGCCAAGGTCGGCGAAGAACGTGCTCGCATTCAAATCCTTAATGGCACTTGGATTAATGGCCTAGCTAGTCGCACCGCCATTGATTTAGAAAAGTACGGCTTCGTCATCGTTGGCACTGCTAATTGCAGTAAGCAAGACTATGAGAAGAGCGTCATTTACGACCTGACCTTTGGCAACAAAAAAGAATCACTCAAACTACTCAAAGAAAAAACTAACGCCAATGTCTCCTTCACACTCCCTGACTGGCTCAAAGAAGAATTATCTCGTGGCAGTAACAGTAGCACTATCAAAGTACAACCAGATTTAATCCTCATTGTCGGCCAAGATCTAGATAAAAAATAAATGCATAATAGTTGCAAACGAATATATGTTAGCTAAGAAACTTACAACCGAATTACCTCGCATCGTTATCTTTGGTCGAGCCAATGTCGGCAAATCAACTCTTTTTAATACTCTCACCGAACGCAAACAAGCCCTCACTGCTGAAATTGCCGGCACCACTCGTGACGCCAACTTCGGCGAAATGAGCTGGGGCGGTCTGGATTTTGAATTAGTCGACACCGGCGGTATTCTCGATCTCAAATTTTTAGCTAGCAAAAAAACCAAACCAGAGTCCATCGACGAACGTGTCCAAGTCCAAGCCCGCCAACTCCTCACTCGCGCTGATCTTATTCTCTTTGTCGTCGACAACAACGACGGCCTCATGGAACAAGACAAACAAATGGCCCAACTCCTCAAAAAAGTCATTACCGATCATGACAAAATTATTTTAGTAGCGAACAAAGTCGATCACGCTAAACGCACTAACGAAGCCAGCACCTTCTACCGTCTTGGCCTTGGTGAAGTCTACACCATCTCCGCCGCTAGCGGCGTTGGCACCGGTGACTTATTAGATTTAATGGTCGAAAAATTAAAAACTCATAAGCAGCCTGCACTTAAATCCGACTCGAGTGACGAAGCCGACAAGCTTACAGACTCCATTCTTGAAGAAGTCAAAGACGATACCATTAAGATCGCTATCATCGGCAAACCCAATGTCGGCAAATCCAGTCTGATGAATGCCCTACTCGGCTACGAACGCGTCATCGTCTCCCCTATCGCTCACACCACTCGTGAACCACAAAACACCAAACTACGTTTCGCCGACCGCAACTTCGTCCTCATTGACACTGCCGGCATCAACAAGCATTGGGATCATACTGATCGCCTCACCAAGCTCGGTATCGAAAAAAGCCTCGCTATCATCAACGAAGCTGATTTAGTCTTCTTGGTTTTAGACATCAGCGAAGAACTCACCAAACAAGAAGCCAAACTCACCGAGGATATCATTGCCGCTCATAAGAGCCTCATCATTGTCGCCAACAAATGGGATCTCGTCCCCGAACGTGACCCCAAAGTTCATACTCGTCGCATCTATCAAACTCTACCTTTTGTACAGTTTGTACCTGTCCATTTTATGTCAGCCAAAAACCGTACCAAGTTAGACTCCTTAATGAAGCTAGCCATCAAGATCACTGACAATCGTAAATTAACTGTCAGCTACTCTCAGCTCCTCAAATTCATCAAGACCTGTGTCAAAAAACACAAACCAACCAAGGGCAAAGGCACTCGTTTCCCTCATATCTACAATTTCTTTCAAACCAAAACCAATCCACCTGAGTTTGCTGTCCAAGTCGGCTCCAAAGAGTATCTAGCCGACTCCTATCTGCACTATATCGCCAATCAACTCCGTTTGCGTTATGATTTAGAAGGCACACCAGTCAATATCTGGGTGGACAAACGTCGCGTCAGCGCCAAACTCCAAGCCGACGACGAAGAACTCGATGAAGCTGACGAAATAGATGCTAATTTGTAATTTGTATATTTGTAATAAATTTGTATTTGTAGTCTTATGAAAATCATCGCCGGCCTTGGTAACCCAGGTCATAAATATCAAAAAACTCGTCACAATGTCGGTTTTATGATTTTAGATGAGCTTGCTAAGCTCAAAAACCTCAATTGGCAAGAGCGCTCCGACTGGCAAATGCTCATCGCCAAAGACCTTGATTATATCCTCGTCAAACCTCTTACTTACATGAATGATTCTGGCCTTGCTCTGCGTAAAATCATGGACTATTACAATCTTTTGCCAGACAAAGTCAGCACTACCACCGACCTCAGCCAAGATCTCGTCGTCATTCACGACGACATGGATCTCAAACTCGGTGACTATCGCTACGCAACTAGCGCTGGCAGCGGTGGCCACAACGGCATCAAGTCCATCATCGAACATCTCAGTACCAAAAACTTTGCTCGTTATCGTGTTGGCATCGCCACTCCCGAGCTCGACAAATATCGCCAGAGCTTTTTTGGCAATCGTGCCAATGCCTTTGTCATGAAAAATTTTCACAATTCCGAATTCCCCATCATTCATCAAGTCGCTGATAAAATTATTGAACAACTCAACTAACATGACCCTAGCTATTATCATTCTCAGCCTCATTGCATTCTGGATCAGCTCTCAACTCTACCATCACTATTTCCATCAACGTTCGCCTTGGCTATCAAGCCCCCAATCAGTCAGACAAAGCCTTCTCAACAACCTCAATCTACAGTCAGGACAAATCTTCGCTGAGCTCGGGGCTGGCAGCGGTACTCTGGCAAGACAAATCGCCAAACGCTATCCCACCAACCAAATATATGCCTACGAGATTAGTTATCTACCTTTTCTCATTGGCAGTCTACTGGCTGGCCGACAGCCCAACCTCAGCTTTATCAGAGGTGATATCAACAAAGCAGATTTACAACTAGTTGATACTTTCTTTATTTATACCAATCGGGAATCCCTACAAACCATCTATACGAAACTTAGCAAATACCACAAAAATCAGTTACTATACAGCTATAAGCATCAATTAACCAATCAATCAGCTCATCAAGTCTTAGAAGCCGGCAAAGACAGCATCTATCTCTACAAACTATAATAAAATACTTGCCTCGCAAAGCCCTAGCCGTCTTCAGTAGGCAAACTTTGCCCTCAAAGCCATAACTACATTGGCAATAAAGGCTTGCCTCGCAAAGCCATAGTTGCATTAAGTAATAAAGGCTTGCTTCGCAAAGCCATAGCTGCGACAGCGGCGAAGGCTTGACACAAAAGACAAAAAACTTTATAAATAAACAATCACAATCAAACTGACAATTGTTAATTGTAAATTGATAATTGTTCATCATGGTGGCTATGGTTCAGCGGTTAGAACGACGGGTTGTGGTCCCGTAGATCAGGGTTCGATTCCCTGTAGCCACCCCACTAAAAAAACGAGCTAACTGCTCGTTTTTTTTGTTGATAACCATTTTGCCACAATAGCTTTATTAATCTATAATACACTCAATAATCATATCTCTATATGCCCACAACCAAAACCCCAATCCGCTGCCCCTGGGTCCCAGCTACCGACGAACTCTACATCGCCTACCACGATGAGGAATGGGGTCTGCCAGTTCATGACGACACCAAGCTTTTTGAATTCCTCATCCTCGAAAGCTTCCAAGCCGGCCTCTCTTGGCAAACAATTTTACGCAAACGCCACAATTTTGCCAAAGCCTTCGCTAATTTTGATTATCATCAAGTCGCTCGCTTCACCCCCGCCAAAGCTGCTAAGCTCATGACTGACGCAGGCATCATCCGCAATCGCGCCAAGATCGAAGCCGCTATCAATAACGCCCAAAAATTCATCGCCGTTCAAAAAGAATTCACCAGCTTTTCCAAGTACATGTGGTCTTTTGTAAATAACCACACCATCAATCATGGCTTACAAAGCATCAAAGACTATCAACCAACCAGCCCCGAAGCCATTGCCTTCGCCAAAGACCTCAAAAAACGCGGCTTCAAATTCTTAGGCCCCACCACTGTCTATGCCCACATGCAAGCCGTCGGCATGGTTAATGACCACATCACATCTTGTTTCCGTCATAAACAGTGTAGATAGCTATGCCCTCCGACTATTCCTTCATAAAGTTCCTCACCGACCAACTTGAGTCAACTGGTCAAATCCGCTCCCGCAAAATGTTCGGCGAATACGCTCTCTACTGCGATAATAAAGTCGTCGCCCTCGTCTGCGATAATCAACTCTTCGTCAAAGTCACGGACGCCGGTCGTACTTTCATTGGTGACAAGCTCGTTGAAGGCTACGCCTATCCTGGTGCCAAAGCTAGTTTCAATGTTACTGACTACTGCGAAGACCGTGATTGGATAACTGAGATAATTAAAATTACTCACGTCAATCTTCCAGCAGCCAAAGCCCCAAAAGCTCTAACCCAAATTGATAAAGCCTTCCAAAAATCCTAATTTAGCAATAAATTCAATAGCTCTCTCACACTTACATATACCACGACAAATAATCACAAATTCTTGCGACTAACTCGCATTATTCGAAATATAAAAGAGACTATGACTTGTTACAAAAACCGATTATAACGATCGGCTTTTTAAAATAAAAGTCGCCCTCCCAAAGAAGGCGACATTAGTCACTTTATTTCATTTTCTTCAACCACAAAGCTATCAATCGCCTTCCTTATATCATCACCGACCAGCTGCCAATCTTGAGCTATTAGCTCGGCATCAGACTGACGGTCATGTGACTTGATTTTTATATTACGACTAGCACCACTAAGATCAAAGATGCTAGCAGCTCCGGACCAAAAACTAGACCATTTTTTCATCTTCACTCCAATTTACTCTGATTAAAATGAACTTATAAAACAAATACTGACTATTATTAATAGCTTTGTCAAATCAAAAATCCTAATCAAAAATCACCCACCGATACCTATTATTCACCAGCTTCACCAGATCAAAGACCAGTAAACAAAGTAGAGCCAGAGCACCAACAATCCCCCATTCACGAGCTCCCAGAGCCGCTGTCTCAAAGACTTGATTGAGTGGCGTATAGATAATTACTAAAGTACAAGCAATAGACAACAAAGACGCCCAAGTCAGGTATTTATTAATCCACAATGAACGACCAATAATCGTCTGACGGAAACTACGGAAACCAAAAGCACTAATTAATTGCAAGACTATCAAAACCACTAGCGTCAAAGATCTTGAAACCACATCATCGAGTCCAAAGACATTATGAGACAACCAAAAAGCTAACAAAGACAAAGAGGTCATGACCAAGGCAGAAAATAACAAAGCGTAGATAACATTTTTAGTCAAAATATTCAAACTTTTACGAGGCATCTTATCCATAATATCCTTGGAGGGATTGCTAAAGCCTAGAGTTATAGCCGGCATATTATCAGTCACTAGGTTCATAAATAAAATATGCAGAGCAAATAAAATCGGCACCGGCCAAGCTAGCCATGGAGCGATCAAAACACCTATAAAAACAATCGCCATAGCCGCATAATTACAGGACAACTGATAAGCGGTAAACTTACGAATATTATTAAAGATCGCTCGTCCCTCGGCAATCGCCACCACGATCGTCGCAAAATTATCATCTTTTAAAATCAAATCAGCCACACTTCGAGATACATCTGTGCCATTGATACCCATCGCCACCCCGATATGAGCTTCTTTGAGCGCCGGACTATCATTGATACCGTCACCGGTCATAGTCACCACTTCACCACCCGCCTTGAGCGCTCGTACGATTCGGAGCTTATGCTCCGGTCTAACTCTAGCAAAAATATTTACTTCTTTGACTAATACAGCAAGCTCCTTATCAGTTGCATTTTCTAACTCCTCACCCGTCATGGTTTTTTTGATAGCTAAACCAATTTGCTTGGCCACAGAGATCGCTGTCATCAGATTATCGCCAGTAATCATCTTGACTTCAATACCAGCTCGCAGACAAGTGGCTAGAGCCTCCGCTACTTCCTCACGTGGCGAATCTTCAATCGCCACTAACCCCAAATAGACTAAATCACTCTCGAGCTCCGCTGACCTATCATCAACCTCTTTGTAAGCGAGCACCATCGTCCGATAAGCTTGACTAGCGAGCTTCTCCCATTGCTTCACGATACTAGTTCGCATCGCCTCATCCAAAGGCACTCGTCTGCCAGCTTGCAAAATGCTACTACACTTAGCCAGCATGATTTCCGGGGCTCCCTTGGCATAGACCGCCAAAGTCCCAGCCTCTTCAACCAAGACGCTCATCATTTTACGCTTAGAATCAAATGGCAACTCCTCCAGTCGCTCCACCGTATAATCCTCTCTAAACACTTTGGCTTTACTAGCCATGACTAGTAGCGCCGCTTCTGTTGGCATACCGCTAATCTCATAGCTCTTTGTTTCTTTTAGCTTGATGCGTGCATCGTTACACAAGACCGCACAAGCGAGCAACTTTTTAACAGCTTCACCGACTAATTCTACTTGTTTATTTTTGATTTTAAATTTACCGACCGCTTCATAGCCAGCCCCACCAATATCATATACCTCAGCATCAGCGTAGATTTTCTTCACTGTCATTTCACCCTTAGTAATTGTGCCTGTCTTGTCAGCGCAAATCACTGTCGTCTCACCCAGGGTCTCGATAATCGACATCCTGTTCACAATGGCATTTTTCTTAGCCATGCGATAAGCTCCGAGACTTAAGGTAGTGGTTAGCACCACTGGCAAGCCCTCCGGAAAGGCTGACACTGACAGAGCTACCACCAAGATCAAGGCATTGACCACCAACTCCGTAGTCAGCTCCTGACCCATCAACATCACTGCACCAGACATCAACGACACTGTAATACCGACCGTCGCCATCAGCTTAGCAATCCGATTAATTTTATCCTGCAAAGGCATTGCCTTCTCCGCCGTCGAGATCAAACGAGCAATTTTACCAAACTTAGTATTCATACCGGTGTGCGTCACTTGTGCTACACACTTACCATTGACCACAAAGGAGCCAGCATAAAGTAGATTATCCTCACGAGTCCGACCAGAATCATCACCCACCACTTTGGCAACTTCCTTGGACTCACCAGTCAAAAAAGCTTCATTAACAAGGAGGCTCGTCGCCTCTCTCAGGACCGCATCAGCTGGTACTCGCTCACCGCTTCGCAAGACTATCATATCACCAGGCACGATCTCAGCAGCTGGAATAATCACCAGTTCAGCATTTCTGATGACCGTCGCCATCTGTGTAATCATTTTTTTTAAATACTCAATCGCCTTCTCAGCCTTATACTCCTGCACAAAACTAGTGCCAATCACCAAGGCAATCACCACCATGATCGTATAGCCAGTCAATCCCTTGCCCACAGCAAAAGCAATCGTCATCGCTACTAGCAACAGATAGACAATAAAATTACCCCTAACTTGCCGCCAAAAAATCTTCCACGCACTACTTGCACTAGCACCACTAATCTCATTAACACCGTATTGAGCAAGTAATTTTTTGGCTTGCGCAGTCGTTAATCCCGACGCTTCTTTAATCATAATTAGACTTTATTTTCTGCTACATTATATCACAGATTCATTCTAATCAGAATAAAATAAACATCCAATTAAAGCACTGGCAATTTCGGCGAGTCTAAAAAATTAAATAAAAAACAGACCAGAATAATCCGATCTGCTTCTTATTTTATAACACACTTTAACTCTTCGCTTGCCGATCACAATAAACATTAATCGCCTCCCTCATAAACTTAGCGAGACCCTTATGAAACTTTTCATAATAAGCCGAAAACCTCGGATCATCATAGTACATATTACCTAGTCCCCGATACATCGTCAGATTTGGCTCATAAAAAACTCTCAGCCCCTCATAGTGACGAGCAATTAATTTTTGCACCGCCTCACTCTTAGCCCCCTTAGACATATTTGCCACAATTTCTTTCATTAGCTTGGCGCCCTCATCTTTGATTCTTTCCCAGTCCGCCTTGGTAAATTTCTTGACTCGTTCTTGTGACTGTTTGTAGAGCTCAGACTCACCCCATCGTTCCTTAGACTCCTCAGCATAATTATCTTTATGCTCGAGCACTGTCGCGAGGCCCGCTGCCCGCTTCAAAAACTTAGCAAAGCCTTGCAAAGTTTCCGATCTCGACTCCGGGAAATTATCTTCACAAAACAGCTCTGCTCGTTCACAAGCTTCTTCAAATTTGCGCTTACCGCCACTAGCAATCACTACTAGACTAGACCGCGCATCTTCTTTATTCGCTTCACGTTTCACTAGGCCAATCTTTTCCATTGGCAGTAGTAGTCTAGTCACGCCTGAGGCAGTCAGACCAATACGCTCCGCCAGATCGACACCACGCAATTTACCATCAGCTTGAGTCAGTTCATAGAGAATGATAAACTCATTAAGAGATAGACCCCCGAGACCAGCGTCGAGACGCCTAGTCAAGACTGTCTGTGCCTTAGCCATATTGATTAAAAATTTTAAAGCCTCGCTGTATTTTTGCATATCCAGATTTAATTGATTAATACTTGATAAGTCAAGCATATAGCAAACAACTCTTTTTGTCAACTATCCCCTTTATGCTTATCCCGATTGAAGTATCCGCTCGTCATATCCATCTCAGCCAAAAGGACCTCGAGCTACTTTTTGGCACCGGCCATCAACTCACTATCAAACAAACTCTCAGTCAAACTGGCGAATTTGCCGCCCAAGAAACTATCGAGCTCATCGGCCCCCAAAACTCTCTCAGTGCTCGCATTGTCGGGCCAACCCGCCCTCACACTCAAGTCGAGCTCAGTTACAGCGATTGTCATCTACTCGGCATCAGCGCCCCACTCCGACTTTCCGGTGACTTAGCCCATAGCGCCAGCCTCAACTTAGTCGGTCCAGCCGGCCAACTGACTTTAGAGTCCGGCGTTATCATCAGCAAACGTCATCTACATATCGACACTGCTAGCGCTCTAACCAATCATCTCCACAACGGCCAAATCGTCCAAACAAAAATCACCGGCGAGCGTGGCGGAATCCTCGATCAAGTAGTCGTTCGTGTTAGCGATACTTTCACCCTCGCTCTACATCTCGACACTGACGAAGCTAACGCTCTCGGCATCGACAGCCACAATCACCAAGCCGAACTACTTGTTTAAAAAACAAAAGCCCCTTGTATCACAAGCGGGCTTTTTAAATATTTTGATACAATCACAGCTTACTTAGGCTGATAATCAAAGATCTTGGAGTCACCAGTTTGATTGCCAGCCTTGTCATAAGCCACTATTCTAATCCGGTGCTGACCCTTGCCAATATTACTGATTAGCAATGATCCAGCTTGCTTAAACTTCTGCGGCTGACCATTATTCAAGCTAATTTCATAATAATCCACCCCCGACCATTTATCACTCGCCCTAAAAAGCAAAACTGGCAAATCACTATTTTGAGCCTGTTCCAAGATAACTACCAAATCCGGACTACTGCGATCGATATTGACCTGATAATTACTGACCTTAGTCCAACCACTCGCTAGCTTTAGTTTAATATGAAAATAATTTTGACCCTCTGGCAAATTACTATAACTCACCGACTCGGTTTTTGACGAAGCCACACTAGCTGGCACCGTAGCGACCGATCGATCAATTAGATAACTCATAGCGAGTACCTCAGCCGGCCAAGTCCACTGCAAAAGCAATCTATCACCATGATACCAGAGCTTCTGATCAGGGTGACTATCAGACCATATTTTAAAATTATTTGGCATGACCAGATTAGTCATAGCCTTAGGAGCTTTACTCACCGTTGTTATCTTTGATACTGTCTTCGCTGGTGTCTTAACCGCTAGGACCGCAAAGCTAGCATTACTCGCCGTTGACTTCACCACAGTCCCCTGACCATCATTAGCTAGCACTTGCAGATCCTTGACCCCGATCAGCACTTGGCCAGCACTCTTAGCCTTAAAATTAATCGTCAAAATCTTTGCGCCCTTGCCTTTGTAACCAGGATTGAGAGCTAACCAACGCAGATTAACCACACCACTTTGATCACGCTTAGCTTGCTCTACCCAAAAACCATTTTGTGCTCCTGCTGTTGATAGCTCCAGCACCTCAAGTAACTCCTTTGGATAGCTAATCACTGCTGACATCGCATTAATGGACTCTTGCTCGCTCTCTACATAGATACTAGCGCTAATCTGCTCACCAGGTCGATAACTTTTCTTGTTGACCTGCACTGACAAAGACGCTGCTTGAACTGCATCAACCATCAGCAAAGAAGACAAAATTATCAACCCCCAGGTCCAGATTATTTTCATAAATAATGCCGTCTAATCTTTTTGATCAGATAAGCTAAAGCAATCACTCCCACTCCCATCATAGCAATTAACCACCATCTCCACCACCAGCCGCCAAGCTTTAGCAAGGACACGCTACTACTAGCCGGAGCTAAACTGATTAACGCTTCATTACCATTCCAATCAACTGCTTTAATAAATACATAACTACTACGCGACTGATCAATTAAAATAAAAGGACTTCCCGCCACTAACCAATCGCCACTTGGTTCAGGATTTTTTGATTCATCGATATAAAAATTTTTAATCCCTGACTCTTGATCATAGGCTGAAAAAGTCACAAACCATTGATTATCAGCAACTAGCGCATCTCTCTCGATACTAGCCACCAGACCTTGCGGTGAGTTTTTATCATCGCTGGTCTTAGCCTTAACCAAGTCCATCACTGGCAATGACTCACTACTTTTAACCATCAACCTCTCTTTATCAGGATATACGACCTCTCCACTGCCATCATTTGGATAAAGCTCAGCTTCACTGACAGCAATCAAGGCCTTACCCACTCGTTTGGATTTGGCTAGCACACTGACAATTATTCCAGGACCAGCAGTCGATCCACCAGGACTATAACTACCAGTATAGCCACCAGGTATCACCCCACTCAAAATCAAATCCTGACCATCGTAGCGAGGCCTCTCCGTCCACAAACTCACAATTGATTGAGCGTCTAATATTGCTAGTAACTCTAGCTCAGCTGGCCAATTCACTCTTACTCCAACTGCATTTAGGTCTTGACCCTCAGGATCAAGCACCAAATCAATCCGCATCTCCTGACCGACTGCCACCGGAGCCTCTGGACCAAGTAATCTTAATTTGGCCGCCTCTACTGACGGAGCAAAACAAAACCAGACCATTATCAGGCCAAGCAAGCAGCACCCTTGTCGTCGCAATATTTTCATATCAACCAGTCCAATAATAAGCCATGATACTTAGATCAGCCAAATCAATTCGACCATTTTTATGGAGATCCAGACGACTAGGCGGACTAGCTCGCTTATACCAATAGGCCGCAATTGAAAAATCCACTAAGTTCACTTTGCAGTCATTATTAAAATCCGCTATTAGCTCACAGGCACCAGGGCTAGCTGGTTTATCCACAGCTTTATCCACAGGCTGTTCAAGCACCAAAAAACTCAGCACTTTAGAGTTTACCGCCTCTCTATTTTTATAATAAACTCTCGACCAAGCCTGATAATACGCAGCTTTTAGCTGATCCGTTGATAGATTATAACTGTACCTACCCAAGGCATCTGACCAGATACTGGCCAGCTCTTTATCCACAGCCTCCACGCTAATCGCTACTTGGCTCTCTGGCGCTGTCTGACCAAAGATTTTAAGCCACTGACCTTGTTTTAAGCTAGCTTGATCCGCGCTGATCGTGGGGGCAATCACAATCCCCTCTACATTCGTAATCGCCCCAGCCGTCAAATACACCGGCAAGCTGTAGGGCTTTGCATAAGCGCCGTCACTATCCTGAGCATAGATGACTAGATTGAGCCAACCAGCTCCTACATTACTAAGATTTATTTTAAATTTACCATCCAGCCCGACGCTATAATTATCAGTACTGACACCATTACGCCACAAAACCAGACGAGCCAAAGGATAGGCTACCCCAGAGAGAACTAATTGCGTGTTAACTATAACCGACCCTCCACCACCGCCGCCGCCACTACTAGGCGTTGAGCTAGCGACTTCATCCTCAGGACCAGGCACTCGAGCTGATACATTGACTGTACTGGTACTAACAATGGTCACTGCTTGGACTGCAGTAATTGGCAAATAAAAAAAATAAATTAAGACCGCACAAGCGAGCCACCAAGCCTTATTCATGATAAAATCTTATTATCTAAGCGAAGCACGTGCCTGCTTAATCACCCAATTATTGTAACGCTTCAACAAGAATCCACCACCAAAAAATAGGATTAATAACGCTCCCAAAACCAAGCTGAGCAACTGCCAAGGTATAATCCATAACACTACTTGGCTACTAGCCGCCATATTAGCCGAGCCATAGGTCAAAACCAAGGTCGCCTCATAACGACCAAAGGCAAAATGACTAAATTGATATTTCACTTTATTCCAAAAAGATTTAGAGCCTTGATCGTCTTCACCCCACTTAATGTCATATTTACGAATACTTTGTGGCAAAATATTACCCTGCTGCGGATTAGCATTAATGTTAATTTTCTTAGCCCCCCACCAATTATTAATTCTGATTTCGCCTTGAGGCTTCACACGATCAGCTCCACTATTACGAAAACGATACGTAAAGTTTACGGGCAGAGCATCAAACCACTTGCGACTATTAGTAGTTTTAAACTCTACTACACCAGCGTCCTCTTTGATATTGTCACCTACTCTAATAAAAATCAGTACACCTACCTTGGCACCAACTGACACTTGATTGTCAGCCTCGGTTGATGGTGGATTAGTATTCAAAAAAATCGCTGCAAAATAACCACCGTGATCAACATCACTTGGGACATTAATATTAAACGGTATATTAATTTCTTTATCCGGACCAATTACAATTTCCTTAGGAGTTTCTGTCCAAGCAGCAAGCCCCTGTTTCTCAGCCACAAAGGACGGTGTGCCACCCTCACCTTGTGAAGTAAAGTTTTCTACTGATAAATAATAAGTCTGCGCTTCACTCTGCTCATTGATAGCCAGAAACTTATCAGCTACCACTGTACCAGGATCAGCAGTTAGTTCAATCCTAGCCGGTGACACAGTCAAAGCTCGAGCCTCTAGAGAAGGCCAAAGAATCAACATTACAATGACTAAAATAATCTTTTTCATACTAGCGATAACAACTCTACAAACAGCTCAAAACGAGGCCTTTGCACAGAGTCACTCATTAAAAATCTATCATAGCCACTACTGCTGGTCAAGCTAAAATTACGCATAAAATAAGGCTTAATATGTTGCTGTCGCCACATAAGTCAAAGCAGTTGTATAAGTCCCCGACTCCGTCGTCGGTGAGATATTAGCAATGTAAGTCGCGTTATAAGTCGTCGTCAAACTCGGACCAGTCGACGAAGCAATCTGACTAGTCGTAGACGCTGTCGCCGCGTAAGCAAAGCCACTGGCTGCATAGGGAGCGCTTACTGCTCCATCACCACCACTCGCATCATAGCGCACGCCAAACTGCTCAGTACCAGTCGCTATAGCAGTATTCGTCGCCCCAATCGCACTGATTGTACTAGTGCCACTAGTCAGTGTTGAGCCCTGCAAAGTTATCACATAACCACCAGAAGCATTTGTACCCGCCTGTAGATTATGAGCCGTTACCAAGCTATCCGATCCTGTGGTAGCACCATTGGCATAACGATTATTAGCGATGGTCAAATCACCAAAACCAATCGTATTATCAGAAATACTAAAACTAATTGACTGAATCACACTAGCACTCACCGCCACCCCATCATCAGCCAGTAGATAGACCGAGATGTCACCACTATCACCAAAAGATCCGTTGATAGTAATAGTCTTCAGACCCGCTGTACCATTAGTAATTTGATTGGTACCAGCTGTACCCGTACTAGCATTGGTACCGATCTTGATTCTAATACAGTTACCGGCCGATAAGGCACCCGCACCAGAGGTCGGAGTCGATAGGGTGATAGCTGGGTTAGAGTTAGACACTCCCCAAGCCGCCGCTCCCGCTGAAGACGCCACTGTCCTCTCAGTAAAAGTAGCAGTACTACAGTTACCACTGTCTCCAGTTGCAATATCCACATCACCAAAAGCTACACCAGTTGTAGTGAAACCAGTAAAAGTCAAAACTATATCACTGTTTAGCGCTGCACCAGTTGGAGAGACAAAATAAATCTCGTGATTGGCCACCGTCGAGGCCTTCACAGTCGACAAGGTATCACTGGCACTGCTGATCGTCGCTGCCCGACTACTAGTCGAGATCGTCACCACTAGCAAAGCTAGTAGACAGAGTGCTATTAGGTTGTTTCTTAGTTTCGTCAACACAAATTCTAGACAAATTACAAAAGCTAGTGATTTCACTATTACAAATAATAATATCACAATTTAACCAGTCCTACAAACAAAAAAACTCAAGCTTAGCCGAGTTCTCTCTCCTCTTTACACTATAATAATTGTAAATTGTTAATAGTTAGCCGTCGCCACATAGGTCAGAGCCGTACTATAAGAACCAGACTCAGTAATCGATGAAATATTAGCAATATAGGTCGCGTTGTAATAATTCGTATCCGACGGCGCAGTCGACGAAGCAATCAAACTAGTAGTATTAGTAGTAGCCGCATAAGCATAGCCACTCGCTGAATAAGGAGCACTCACCACGCCACTACCGCTACCAGTCGCCGCAAATCTAACACCAAACTGTTCAGTGCCACTCGCGATAGAGCTGTTAGTACCACCAATCGGCGTAATACTATTACCACCCGATGTTAGACTATAACCTTTGACCGTGATCGTATAGCCGTTATTAGCATTGGTCGAAGCTCTCAGGTCATGAGCTACTACTGGTGTCGTTGCGCCTGAAGCATCACCAGAGGCAAAGCGGACATTGGCAGAAGTCAAAGTCCCAAAACCAATGGTATTATCAGAAATGCTAAAGGTCATCGCCTGTGGCACCGTCGCTGTAATCGACACTTGATCATTACTGATAAAATAAACCGATATTTCACCCGAGTCACCAAAGGATCCATTGATAGTAATAGTCTTCAGACCAACCGTACCATTGGTAATTTGATTGGTACCAGCTGTACCTGTACTAGCATTTGTACCGATCTTGATTCTAATACAGTTACCAGCTGATAGGGCACCCGCACCAGAGGTCGGAGCCGATAGTGTGATAGCTGGGTTAGAGTTAGACACTCCCCAAGCCGCCGCTCCCGCTGAAGACGCCACTGTTCGCTCAGTAAAAGTAGCAGTACTACAGTTACCACTGTCTCCAGTTGCAATATCCACATCACCAAAAGCTACACCAGTTGTCGTCATGCCTGTAAAAGTCAAAACTATATCACTGTTTAGCGCTGCACCAGTTGGAGAAACAAAATAAATCTCATGATTGGCCACCGTCGAAGCTGTCACTGTGGATAAAATATCCTGAGCACTACTAATAGTAGCGGCGCGCACCGCTAAGTAGGGAGAAATGACTGATAAAACCAGCAAAGAAGCAAATAGCGACTTTAGTTTTCTATTCATAAAAAATAAATCTCTCTCATTATAACATTTTCGCGCCTAGTCAACAAGAGTTATTATCAATATTCCAATAATTACACGATTAGTTTTTTAAATTTTATTATCCACACCCTGTTAATTGATAATTGTAAATTGATAATTGATATTAGTAGTTAGCCGTCACCACATAAGTCAGCACCGTCGAATAATTACCAGGCGGCGTAGACGGAGCAATGTTAGCTATATAATAAATACCATAACTCTCGGTCACACCGTTACCGACACTGACGCTAACGATATTACTAGTAGTACTTGCAGTCGCCGCATACCCAAAACCAGAAGCAAGAATATACGGCGCCAGAGCAGCACCGGTCCCCGAATCATCAACCGCTATACCAAACTGACTAGTACCTATTGCCAGAGCTGCCGGACTTGCTCCAATCGCCGCTATAGTATTAGCTCCCGAAGTCAGAGTCGCCCCTTTGACGCTGATCGTATAACCATAAGTAGCATTGGTAGATACGGCCAAGGAGTTGCCAGATGTATTTGTATCCGTCCCATTACCATCACTATCTATGTAGCGAGTCTTGGTTGGACTCAGAGTTCCAAAAGACAGACTATTGTTCCAATAAATATTAAAAGTTAGTGCCTGCGGCGGTGCCCCCGCACTCGCACAGATCTTGTAAATATAGTCACTCGGACCACCCATATGTGCATTAGTCGTTGACGGCATCGAGGCAATCGTCTCCTCATAACCACTACAGTCCGTCATCTGCACTGTCGACGAGACATAGCCACCCGTCGCTACGCGCAAACAAGCCGGCACTGAGTAATTTGCCAGTGACGAGCTCTCGACATGAGCATTGGTAGTCGAGGAGAGGTTAATAATCTTGTTGATAACTCCCGAACCACTGCAAGTACTAGTCAGGGTACTGATATGATCACAGCAAACCAGATTACCATAATCGGTCGAAGTCCCGATCGCCACATGCGAGTTGGTACTCGACTCCATACGGAGCCAAGTTAGATTTGGTGCTGTACAAGTCGTCGCAATACTACAATTCAAAGTCGCCTCTGTCTGCATCGGCATAATCGCTAGCGCCAAAGCCACAAACAAAAGCGCCGTCAGCGCCACCCGCCACTCCAGCCAAGTCACCTTAATAATTTTTCGCCACAACTGAGTCATGATTTATTTTATCTATCAACAAAAAGCCAACCAACAAAAAAGCGGTAAAACTTATTACCGCTTTATTCTAGCAAAGATAGCTATTTTTTCCAAAGTTAAGCAATTATAGCTAGCAAATTCAAACTATTTTGGCACTTCAGCATACATTGTCACAAATCGGAAATTTCTAGTCACAGCATTGAGTGAATCAGCGCAGGCTACATTATAGAGAAACACCGAAGCCCCAGGCAGCTGAGTAGTCGCCACTCCTTCAGCTGTACTCGTTCCATTAGTAATATTATCTATACGCCAGTAGATATTAGAAATATCCGGATAAGGCGGAGCATAAAGATACATATCATAGGTCGAGCTATTTGTAAAAAGCACTCCGGTATCTACATAGGTGGGCGTACTAGCTGAGCCATCATCAGCCGCCACCCGCCAATTAGCATTGAGAGCAGTACTATAATTAAAAGCAATCATGTCTTGGTTAGTGACGTTATCCGAACCGCACGAAGCATTAGTCGACTGATCAGTCATACCAAAAATCAATCGCACTCCAGAGCTATTACTATAACTAGAATCAGGGAAACCGATTCTCGCAAAGTAAAAAAAGCCATTCTGGCCAACCGCCGTCGTCCCTCTGATAAAATTTAATGACGAAGAATAAACATAGCTAGCAGTAGCATTGAAGGTAGCATTAGTAGTACTGCCGTAGAGATCAGTAGCAGAAAACGAAAGAGTGCCATTACTAGCAACCGGACAACCTAGAGAATTATATGTACCAATAGTGGTGGGACGTATCAAGCAAAAATAATTAGCAAACAAACTCGGCTGCAAAACACTATAGTCAGAACTCTCACTTGTCCTAAATTTTAACATTTCTCGACTAGCTATTTGACGATTAAACAACTTGACTGTGCCAGTCGCCGCCACTGTTGGTAAAGTAGTCGTACTCAAAGTCAAGACCTTATCAACTGTCAAAACATTACCACTGATAGCTAGGCTAGAAGTCGCTCCCCAACTAGCTCCACCGCTATTATACTGGAGCTCACCACTAGAGCCAGCGATCGGATCAAGAGTCGCCCACTCCAGATCAGTCCCAGCAGCATTAACCTTGACATAACTTAGTGCTGTCGTAGTGGCAAAACGCACAAATTTACTACCATTAGATTTAAAAAGATCTCCCGCCATGATACCTGTATCAGTCGTCGAATTATTCCACACATCAACTGTATGACTTAGGGTTTGCGTAGCAGTGTCACCAAGCAGCAAACCAGTTCCAGCAGTTGCTTTAAGACTAAAAACACTACCGTTACTGACCACTACATAACCAGCAGGACTCAGAAAAGTGGCTCCAGTACCACCCTGAGCAATCGTTACCGGCGTACTGGTACTAAGCACCTTTGCCGAAGCGTCAGGGAAGCTATAAGTCCTAAGCGCTGTCGGGCCAGTCGCCACAAACTTGCCATCTCCTACTTCTAGCCATGAGTGCCCAGGATTACTACTAGCATACGACACCGACCACAGCGACAACAAGACTCCAGCGAGCAATGCTAGGGGCATGGTATAATTTTTTAATTTAACCAGATTTTTTTTAAACATATCTATCTAGGCACTTCCACATAAAATTTTTGAGCCCGCACATTTCTAGCCACAGCATTTAGAGTTCCTAGATTAAACCCAGCTTGCATCGAATTTGATGCTCCTGGTAAATTCTGATTAACAATCCCTTCACTACTAGTCCCGGTTGCCAAATTATCAATTCGCCAAGCAATCTCAGTGGCCTGTGGCGGACAATACAAATACAGGTCATACACAGTTGAAGTTGCAAAACCCATGGTAGTCGTTGATAAAGATAAAGTACTATTATCTTTGCTAATCATCGTCCAATTACTATCCTGACGACCACCGTCAGTTGAATTGCGACTAAAGCCAATCGCATGACCAGATGGATTATCAGAAATAGCCCAGTTTGCAATTCCACCCGAGGCTAAACCCGCAAAAATCCGGCTACCAGTACTAGCTCCTGACTGATTATAGTTATTGTCAGGGAAATAGACTCTAGTAAACATAAAAAAGCCGTTAATCCCAGACGTTGAACCACGATAAAACATCGACACCGAATTATACAAACCAGCTGTTGAGGTCATAGTCGCTGCGGTCACAAAGTTAGTCATGATACCAGTCACTTCGGTAGCCGTAGGGTGAGAAAGCGTGCCATTAGAAGTTATATTGGCACCAATATTAGTCATAGTAGCGCTACTTCCACTGGCAAACATTATAAAAAAATTTTGAAACAAGGACTGTTGAACAGTATATTGATCACCCGACCAACGAGTCGCTACTTTGAGAAATTCACGATTACCAATCTTGTTATTAACCAACTTCAAGCTTCCGGTACTAGCTGTACTAGGGTCACTGCTAGTCGGCAGAGCTAACACCCCGGCTAATTTCAAATTTCTATTGCTATTGTCCCAAGTCAGACTACTAGTTGACCCTAGGCTACCAGCATTATTATACTGTAACTCCTGATTAGACCCAGCTGGGCCGCTAGGATTATTAACCCATTCCAAATTACTCGAAGTCGCATTAGTCCGCAAAACTTGCAAAGCTGAACCTAGATTCATTCTGACAAATTTTGTGCCATTAGACTTAAGTAAGCCACCATAATAACCGGTATAACCCTCATAATCCTCCACTCCGTAGCCATAAAATTTAGTTATATCAATCGTCTTATTAGTCAAAGTTTGACTACTGTTGTTATCCACCAATACACCGCTAGGAGCAGTAGTCGCAACTAGCGGACTAGTGCCAGTACCCCCAGCCAAAAGTACTCCACTTACACTCGATGTGCCTATACCACCCTGACTAACCGAGACCAGTTCTGCTGTCGTCAAAACTGAAGTATCAGCATTAGGAAAGGTATAAACCCTCGGCACAGTCGGACCAGTCGCCAAAAAATAACCATCACCTATCTGTGACCAAGGATGACCAGGATTTGTTGTTGTCGCACCAGCCAGTGACCACCACGAAGCAGTAATACCAACTAGCAAAAGCAACTGCAAAATTGATTGTCCATTTATTTTAATCATATTTATCATCCTGACTTGATCATTTTAGCACAAATTTAACGCGGTACTTCTATATACATTTTATTAAACAACATTGAGTGAGTTGAACCACTATTTTTATTAGCTACACCAAAACAAGCTCGCATCGCTACAGTAGAAGTTGGCAAACTAGTCCCAGACGATCCTTCAGCACTAGTGCCATCAGTCAAATTATCCACTCTCCAGCTGACAGTTGAGCCCGTCGGTGGGTTATACAGATACAAATCATACACCTTGTCATTTACCAAGGACATACCCGTATCAACTCTACTCACAGTACCACCAGCTTTATTCTCCAAGATCCAATTACTATCACCACTACCATCATTGACATAAACAAAAGCCGATCTACTACCGACCGGATCACTTGCTGCGATCACATTAGTTTCAGTTCTATCGGTCAAACCAGCAAAATATTGAAAAGCACTATCATGAGCTCCATTATTTTGAGAACCGATTCTAAAAAAAACAAAATAACCATTTCTACCAGTAGTAAGCGAACCTCGGTAATACTGAGCTCCATTGGTACAATAAGCCTTGTAATTAGTAGGCACATTGGAACCAGTATTGATCTGGTTTGCAAACAGAGCCTCAGTGGCTACATTGGAATCACTCGGCGAACCGGAACTAGCAGATGTCATACTCGTGCCTATAACACAATAAGCGCTGGCATTACAGGCCGTCACCAAAAAAATATCGTTTTGATAAATAGATGGTTGCAGCACCGAGTAAGCGCCTTGATCATCCATCACTGCCGGCAGTACCCTCTGAGCCAGCGACTCACTATACAAGTTAATCGTACCAGTACTGGGCACGCTCGGGACACTACTACTGACCAATACCAAATTACCATTCACAGTCAGCGCTTGACTAGACTGATCCCATGTTAAACTAGAGCTAGCCCCCAAACTACCACTATTATTATATTGTAGCTGCGTATCCGAGCCAGCCACTCCACCACCACTAACCCATTCCAGATCAGTCTGCCCCGAATTAACTCTCAGTAGTTGTCCAGCCGATCCTCTGGCTAGTCGTTTAAAAACGGAATAACCATCACCTACCACCAGATCACCAACCGCTATGCCACTCGCCGTAAATGTATTATCAGACGCATTAATAGTTTTGTTACTAATGACATTACCATCGGTGCGCATAAAAAAATCCCCGCCCAGAGGCGCGTTCATCGCTGTCAATGGACTAGTTCCATTACCCACGATCACACCAGTCAATGAGCTTGTCCCTGTTCCGCCTTGTGGGACTGTCACCACTGCCGCATCTGTCAAAACCGTCGCTGATTGATCTGGGAAAATATAAGTACGCAGAGTACTAGTCGGCGCCACACCAAAATTACCATCAGCTACTTGCGACCACGGATGTCCCGGATCAGGCGTTGCCGCCCACATCAATCGTATCAACGAAAACATCATCATGACCAACAAAACTAGCGACAACAAACCTTGTTTAGCGTATTTAAAATCAAAAAAACTCCGCCACCGCCCGAGCATCCATTCGTAGATCATCTTCCGCATAAAAGGCATTTTATTATTGGCCAAAATAATAACTACTAGCATCATCCAAATAGTACAAAACATTAGCCACAGTCTCAGAACTATCAGCCGCCTTTTCATCAAAAGTCAGACTGGATAAACCACCAGGTATTACATCGTTAGAATTACTGTTACTAGTCTCTAGGTTATAAGCAACCAGCATCTTACGATCGACACGATGAGACACCCAAAAAATTATCCCAGAACGCAAATCCAACAATTGCGGATAGCCCGACTCACCGCTTATTTCTATCTTCTGCCAATACTCTACTGTCCCAGTCGCTCTATTTTTATTTATTTTCTTGTACCACAGCTCCTGATCTTTAGTCTCCTCTCTGACTACATTGATAACCATGCGCCCAGCTTCTACTTTTTGCTTCAAAACCTTATCTTTTTTGAGATTTGGCTGATCGATATCACTATCAATCACTTCATCTTCGGCTAGAGCATCATACTGCACTTCCAGAGCCATACCGTCGAGATAAAAAATCGGCTGATTATCATTGAGCGTCACTACTCGATCAACCCTGATCTGTAACCAATCCAAATTAGACCAATCATCTATGCCCCCGAGTGGCACCTCAAAGCTGACATTACGCCAATTACTCTCAGCCACCCAACCCAAACTCTGCCAACTCTGACCATCTAGAGTATAGGACAATTCGAGCAAAGCATCACTCGGCATCACTGGTGCTGGCGCTGATACTACTACTTCGTTAATCAGCTCATCGTTAGTAACTCCAACATCACTAGTAGTACTCATTTCCTCACTACTACTTGTAGTCACTGGCTTTTCTTCGCTAGTCACTACTGGTTCCGGCTGATCTAGTACCTGTTCAGGGCTTGGAGCAACTACTTCGTTCTCTGTCTTTTGAGCTTCCTCCACTGGCGCTTCTGCCTGAATAACTGGCACTGGCTCAACTACTGCTTCTTCTTGAGCCTGAGCAGGAGCGATCATCAATCGAGCTAGCCAAGTTTCTTGCCATGATTTTGGTAGCCAGCTGGTTGGTTCTGTTGGAGTAGCCGGCGCCTCAACTGGGGCTGGGGCTGGAGTTGGAGCTGGCTCTGAGCTAGGATTAGCTTCTGTCGTCGCTGCTTCAGGATTATCTAGCGGTGTTGCGGCTTCGCTACCAGTCTCTGTCTTTTGCTCAACAGTCTGCTCTACATCACCACTAGCTCCTTGCTCAGGATTATTATCACCCGCCTTTATTTCGTCTGCCGGAACAGTCTCAGTATCAGTCACTGGCGGAGTCATAATCACGTTGTTCTTGACCGCCAAACTCAAACGCAAAGTCACTTTAGTTGGCACTGTGCCGATCTGATCATCACCATTAAAATTACTACAGTACAGCTGTGCCATCGCATTATCGAGGACCGCCGAATTAATATCATTAAAATCATCAACACTAGCCGACACATCCAAATCCGGTACATTTTCCGCATGAGCCGCATACTGCCAACCACCCAGACACTTAGCCGGATAAAAACTCGCTAGATCAGCACTAGCTTTTTTTTGATTCCACCAGCTTTGAGTTACAAAAACAATTATCAAAATCAAAGCTGCCAACGCACCAGTCAGCAACCATCTCGTACCACGCTCCAAGTGAGCATAAAAACTATTGACGCTACGCCAACCAGCTAAAAATTGTTTTTTACCAGCTCCAAAAAACATAGCTCATTCCAAAAACTAGTTGCCACTAGCAACTTAGCCTCAGTATAACCTATTTAGAACAAAGTTTAAAGCTTTTTTGACTATCACCCCGTATCAAATCACCAAGATTTTTTAAAATCACTAGCTCACTCCACTACCTCAATCTCCCCCTTATACATACCCATTGAGCAAGCAAAATAAATCTTACCGACCTCTGTCGGAGTAAAATTAATCACATTTTCGCCTAGACTCAGTTGTTGATTGACACCAATCTTGGGCGCCACAATCACCGCCGAACAACTGTTGGCATTCTTGGCATCAATCAACCAACGCACCGGTCGACCAACTCGGACTGTCAATTTATTTGGACTATAACCCCGACCACTTTGGGTCATTCTGATCACTTGTGCTTCTTGTTGATCATCACTAGCGACCAAGCCGATTTTTTGTTTAGTATTATTAATTGCCCCAAAATTACTTGTCTTAAGCAAAGTCCAAGCATTGTTTAAATTAAATAAGCCCAAAGCGAGTACCGTGAGGCCCGCCACCTTAAACCACAATCCCGACCAAGTGCCTTTAATCATAGACACCACCGCCCCCAAACCTAGTAGCCCTGGAGCAGTGCCGAGCGCAAAAATCGCCATCACCAGCGCCCCATCACGAGCGCTCCCTGAGCCCAGCGCATAAACTTGCATCGCCTGCGTAAAACCACAAGGCACAAAGAAACTCAAAGCTCCAAAAAGCATAGTTTTTAGTCTGCTCTCCGCCCCTTCAGCTCTCTCACCAAAACCCAACCACGCTAACCATGACTTCGGCCAGGCTATTTCCCAGTGACTCAAAATCGGCAATTCTAATAACTTAAAAGCTAGCACTATCATCAGCACTGACACCGCCACAACCAACCAAGCCGATAAGCTAATCGACCAACTCACCACCGAACCAAGCGCACCCAACAGCGCGCCCAAGACACCATATCCGAGCACCCGACCCAAATTAAAATACCAATGCGGCTCCAAACTTTTCTTGAGCGATTGACCTTGGTGAGTCTGATTCCAGCGAGCACTGATCGACAAAACCAAGCCACCCACCAGAGCCATACAACTAGAAAAACCAGCTATCAAACCGATCAGCAAAGCTACCACCGGTCCAATCACCCGAAAATTACTAACTTCAAAAAATCGCTCCACGCCAATCAATGTAAACAACCAATACAAAGCCAAAACCACGATCAAGGCTTGAGCTAGTTCATAATAATTATCCCAATTTTTTGACAAAGACCCTTGATCATCGTATTCATAACCAGCCTTTTTGAGAGCCTGCTCTAGCTCCGCTCGACTAGGTGCCTTAGCACTATACTCAAGACTAGCACAAGATCGATTACGATCAGCCCGCACCTTAGACACTCCGGCTAGTTCCCCCAGATGTCGCTCAGTTAATAATTCACAAGAGCGACAGTGCATACCTTTGATTGGCACAGTTATTTTTTTGTTCATAGCTTTATTTTAGTCTAAGCATCATACCAGAGAAGCCTCAAAGCAAGCAAATCAAAGCCTTTGCTCTATTTATCTCAGATGCTACAATATTGTCATGATAAATAATTGGAAAAAAATTACACTCCTCGCTAGTGCCAGCCTCCTCATCCTCATTGGCACCGCCGGTCTTGTCCTGCCACTTATACCAGGCTTTGTGTTAGTAATCGCTGGCGCCCTTCTCGCTGATCAAGTCTATCCCGAACTCAAAAACCATCCCAAAATCTCACCATTACTAAATAAACTAAAAAATTTCTTCAGTCGTTTTAAAAACTAACATTGCAAGCCTTAAAAATCTAATTAAAATTAAGCGAGGCTGTGAAGATCAGCCAAGACTATGTTTGACGAGCCCTTTGGGCGAGGAGTTAGACTTGGCCTTCACAATGAGCGCTAATTTTAATTAGATTTTTTCGGACTTGCGACTCTTTACTCCACTTTCTCCTAGAGAAAGTGGAAGAAAAGAAAAAGACACTACTACCAAATTATTATTCATCTTACTTTCTCCTTTGTCCGCCGTAGCTTTAGCCAAGGAGGATAGAGAAAGTAAAAAAAGACATTGCTAGATTTCTTAGTGCTGGCAAGCTGAAATTGGCGCTGCTGAGAAGTTTTTACGATACTTTTTGTGTAAAAAGTATCTAAAAAAATAAACAGTCTATCTCTCACTCACTTTATTTTACCTTTGTGTAAAAAGTATCTAAAAAAATAAAAACTCAATCAGCTATACCAAAGAAATAACTAGCCAATTAATTTAACTCCTCAACCAGATATTCAGCCCAATTCTCTTTTGTTAACTCCGTCATTTTCACTGCTTTTTCAATATCAAAAACCCCAATCCTCGTGCGTCGCAAAGCCGACATATAAGCCCCAACTCCGAGCGCCTGACCAATATCAGCAACCAGTGACCTGATATAAGTCCCCGACGAACACTCTACTTTTAAACTAGCCTTTGGCCACTCGTAGCCAAGCAGTTCTAATTTGTTGATCAGGATCTGACAAGCCTTGCGCTCAATCTCTATCCCTTGCCTCGCTAGTTCATAGAGTTTCTTGCCACCCACTTTCTTGGCACTAAACATCGGCGGCACTTGCTCCTGCGCACCTCTAAATCCATCCAGCACTCGAGCAAAATCCTCAGGACTAACTGACTCAGTTTTTGAGCTAGGCCTAATCACACCTTGACTATCATAAGTATCACTACTCGCTCCCAAGACTAGTTCTGCGTCATAAGCCTTGTCTTGCTTCACAATACTATCAATCCGCTTGGTCGCTGCTCGACCAATCGCACAAATTAGCAAGCCACTCGCTAGCGGATCGAGAGTCCCAGCATGACCAATTTTTTTGATCCCTGTCAATTTGCGCAACTGATGCACGACATCATGCGAAGTCGGCCCCGACACCTTATCAATCAAAATAAAACCAGACTTTTCAAAAATTTGATCCATATTCAAGTTCTAAAATCTTTAACACACCAAGATCTGCCAGCCTAAAAAATTTAATCCAAAATTTATACGAAACTCAAGGCGAGATACCGAGTTTATGTTTGACGAGCAGCCTCAGACTGCGAGGAGTTAAACGAGGCGCATTGAGTAAGTGTTAAATTTTATTAAATTTTTTCAAGCTGGCGACTCTTTACTCCACTTTCTCTAGAGAAAGTGGAAGAAAACAAAAAAGATTAGCCGAGACCAATCTTTTTCACTTTACTTACTTCAAAATACTCGCCCGCTCATAAACCCTCTCAGCTAACTCCTTATCAAAGTGATATAGACCAGCTTCGCCAGCCATAGCAAGACGATCGATCAAGAGTTTCAGAGATGCTTCTTCCTCAACTTGTTCTTCTACATACCATTCCAAGCGAGCACGCAAAGCATAATCTTTCTCTGCTTCAGCCATTGCGTAGAGCTCATGGATGCATTTAGTAATGTGCTGCTCATGAGCCAGCGACTTAGCCAGCAAATCAGCAGGGCTAACAAAGCTAAAGTCCGGAGCCGCAATAGCCAGTAACTTCACTGGAGCATCTCGCTCAATCAAATGATTATACAGACCCATAGCGTGATCTCGCTCTTCTTGAGC